>NZ_CAJXIV010000003.1 GCF_913054185.1 uncultured Shimia sp. | reverse complement strand
GGCTGGAACCAGTACCTCTGGCCGCTGCTGATCACCACTGACACTGACATGACCACCATTGTGATGAGCATCAAACAGATGCTGGAGGCTGCCGAGCAATCGCCGCAGTGGAACATCATCATGATGACCGCACTTTTGGCGATGATCCCGCCAGTGTTTGTGGTTGTTGGCATGCAAAGGCTCTTTGTGCAGGGCCTCACTGAAACTGATAAATAACGGGTATCCTGCAATGGCATCCATTACACTCAAAGACCTTGTCAAAACTTATGGCGATGTCGAAGTCCTGCACCACGTTGAAGGGCAAATCGAAGATGGCGAGCTGATCGTCATCGTAGGCCCGTCGGGCTGTGGCAAATCCACGCTTTTGCGCATGGTTGCCGGTCTTGAGACCGTGACCTCGGGCGAGATCAGCATTGGTGACACAGTGGTCAACAAGCTGGAGCCTGCCGATCGCGACATCGCGATGGTGTTCCAAAACTACGCGCTGTATCCGCATATGTCCGTGCGCGAAAACATGGCTTATGGGCTGAAAATCCGCAAAATCTCCAAAAGTGAAATTGACCGTCGTGTGCAAGAGGCGGCGGAGATTTTGGAGATTGGTGCGTATCTGGACCGCAAGCCGCGCCAGCTGTCCGGTGGGCAACGTCAGCGGGTGGCCATGGGGCGCGCCATTGTGCGCAATCCACAGGTGTTCCTGTTTGATGAGCCGTTGTCGAACCTGGACGCGAAACTGCGGGTGCAGATGCGTTTGGAAATCCGCAAGCTGCAGCAGCGATTGGGCGTGACCTCGATCTATGTGACCCACGATCAGGTGGAAGCGATGACGTTGGGCGATCGGTTGATGGTTCTGAATGGTGGGTATGTCGAGCAATTCGGCACGCCAATTGAGCTCTATGACCGCCCGGCTACGGTGTTTGTCGCAGGCTTCATTGGCAGCCCGTCGATGAATTTCCTGCCGGCCGACGCCAATGGCGGCACCTTGGCGCTGGCCAATGGTGCAACGCTGGACGGCGAGGCGCAGGCCAATGGCAAGGTAACGCTTGGCGTGCGGCCGGAGCATTTGGTTCAGGATGACGCGGGCGCCATTCGCATCACCGTACAAATGGTTGAGCAATTGGGCGCCAACACGCTGGTTCACGGGGTTCTTGAAGGTTCTGACTCGGAGTTTGTGGCAAGTGTTCCTGGGCATGTGACTGCGGAAGCTGGCACCTTGATGAGCTTCTCCGCGGCAGCTGAAGAATTGCATATTTTTGACGTGACTACAGGCAAACGGATCGACGTATGACGCAGTTTCCTCAGTTAAATGGTTTTCGCGGTGCGCCAGGATTGGTCCGGCTGATTGGGCATCGGGGCGCGCGTGGTGTGATGCCGGAGAACACGCTTGAGGGGTTTGCGTTCACGGTAAAATCTGGCGTTGTGGCGTTGGAGTTTGACGTGGTTCTGACGCAGGATCAGGTGCCAGTTGTGACGCACAACCACCACTTGTTGAATGCGGCGACACGTGGGGTGGATGGCAAATGGCTTGAGGGTGAAGAGCTCAAAGTGTCAGAATTGCCGCTGTCACAACTTCAGTCTTACGACGTGGGAGGATTGGACGGGCGCACGGTGTACGGTCAGCGGTTTCCGGATCAGGTGTTTATGTCCGGTATTCGCGTGCCTACGTTGGGTGATCTGTTGGATATGGCGCTCACGCCGCAAGGCGCGGAGATGCTGTTTCTGTTGGAAATGAAATCTGATCCGCAGTTTGCAGGGGACAGTCACGTTGCTGAAACTTTGGTGTCTGAAGCGGTCAATGCCGTGCGGGCGCGGGGGCTGGAGCACCGCACGGTCTTGCACAGCTTTGATTGGAACCTACTTGAGGCGTGCGGGCGTATTGCGCCGGATATGCCGCGGTCGTTCCTGACAAAACTGCCGGAGAACGCCAGGGAATTGGGGGAGGATTCCTCCAAATCCGTTGCACCGGATTTCTCAAGCCTGGGCATGCCTGTTCCGCAAGCGGTGGCTGAGGCGGGAGGGCAGATGTGGTGTCCTTTTTATGCGGATGTGACGGCAGAAGCGGTGGCGCATGCTCATGAGCTGGGCCTATTGGTGTCGACTTGGACCGTGAATGAAGTGGATGAGATGCACCGCGTGATCGATGCGGGCGTGGATGGCATTGTCACGGATTATCCAGGGCGCGCGCAGCGTGTGTTGCTCGAGCGGGGACTGGTCTGGAGCGAAGATGTGGCTCAGATGGTGGCGGAATAAACCACCACAGCCAGTATGATGGGCCGGTCTTGGCCAGTGAGATGCCGGTTTGTGACCGGACGCGATCTCGCAAAACGGGCATTTTGCTGGACAATGCCTTAATAGAGAAGGCTTCGGCGGCCTCGTAGGCCTGGACATTGCGATGTCCAGGCACAGCGCAGGTGACCCAATAAGAAGAAGTGGACGTAGAC
Organism: uncultured Shimia sp.; assembly: GCF_913054185.1. Lineage (GTDB taxonomy): Bacteria > Pseudomonadota > Alphaproteobacteria > Rhodobacterales > Rhodobacteraceae > Shimia. Next base: position 88,526 of record NZ_CAJXIV010000003.1, on the reverse strand, counting down.
ACATACCATGCTCCTATTCCTGATAAATATTGCCGGCGCGGCGGCGCTTCTGATTTGGGCTGTGCGCTTGGTGCGCACTGGAATGGAGCGCGCCTTTTCGGTGCAGCTCAGGCTTTGGTTGCGGCGGTCGTCAAAAAACCGTGGCCTGGCGGCTGGGGCCGGTTTGGTGGTGTCGATGTTGCTGCAAAGCTCCACCGCCGTCGCAATGCTGGTGTCGAATTTTGCCGCCAATGGTGCGGTCGCCGTGCCGGTTGGGCTGGCAATTATCTTGGGGGCAGATGTGGGATCGGCGCTGGTGGCGCAGGTTCTGTTGGTGCGGCAGACCTGGTTGATCCCCTTGCTATTGGTGCTGGGGACTGCGCTGTTTTTGCGAGGGCAGCAGCGGCGGGTGCGGCAGACCGGGCGCATCCTGATTGGCTTGGCGCTGATTTTTGTTTCGTTGGACATGTTGCGGGCGGCCACTGCGCCGTTAATGGAAAGCGAGGCGGCGCTGCGGATGCTGTCCTATCTGGGGGCGGACCTGTTTGCGGCTTTTGTGATTGGCGCGATTTTTGCCTGGATGGTGCATTCCAGCGTGGCAGCTGTGCTGCTGTTTGTAACTTTGGTGGCGCAGGGCGCGTTGCCGACAGAAGCCGCCATGGCGATGGTGCTTGGCGCCAACCTTGGCGGGGCGATGATTGCTTATGTGCTGACATTGGCGGCTGAGCCGGAGGCGCGACGAATTGTGGTCGCCAATCTGGGCTTGCGCGGTGGCGGAGCGGTGCTGGTGCTGTTGGGCCTGCGGTTTGTCGAGGTAGACCTGTCGTGGCTCGGCAGCTCGGCAGCGACACAGACCATCAACCTGCATCTCGTGTTTAACGCGGTGCTGTGCATGTTGGCCCTGCCGTTTGTGGATATGTTTGCCAAGCTTGCGGGCCGGTTTGTGGCAGCGCCGATGGCGGATGAAAGCGCGATTGCGTCTGCTCTTGATCCAAGTGCCCTGGAGACGCCGACACGGGCATTGGCCAATGCGTCTCGCGAAATGATGCGCATGGGCGAGCGGGTGGAGACGATGTTGATTGCGGGGCAGAGATTGTTTGACACTTGGAGTGATGCGAGTGCTGAGGCCATCCGAGCGAATGACGTGGAAGTGCGCAAAATCCACAAGGAGATCAAGCTCTACCTGGCCGATTTGAACCGGCATGAGCTGGATGAGGCGACGGTGAAAGGCTCTATGGAGCTGTCGTTATTGGCTGCCAATCTTGAAGCGGCGTCAGATGTGCTGGCGCGCAATCTGGTGGAACTAGCACGTCGGATGGATTTGGAAGGGCTGAATTTCTCAAGCGCAGGACGACAGGAAATCTGTGACTTCCACGATCGCGTGTTGGCGAATGTACAGCTGGCGCTGAGCGTGATGATGGCGGGGCAACCGGATGATGCGCGCGAGTTGGTGGCGCAGAAAGAGAAGGTGCGTGGCGTGGAGCAGAAGCTGCAGCGCAAACATCTGCGGCGTTTGCATGAGGGGCTGTCTGAGAGCATTGAGACCAGCAATATCCATCAGGAAACGCTGCGCGTGCTAAAACAGGTGAACACGTCCTTTGCGATGGTGGGGTATCCGATTTTGGCCGAAACTGGTGATTTGCTGTCCAGCCGGTTGTCACCGGCGGAAAGCTAAGCTGCCCGCCGATAAGTTGCCCCGCGCCGCATTGCGACTGGACAGAGTGAACTGATCTGTCTAGGCAGCGGCATGGAATTTGCACCCGAAACATATGTGGCACTGCGCGCAATCAGCATTATCAGCCCGGTCTGAAAGATCAGGCCGGGACACGTATCGTTACGCCTTTCCATTTTTCTGACAGGGGTTTCCCATGTCTGTTTCTCCTCCTAGCCTTCATTTGATGTGTGGATTGGCCGCCTCCGGGAAGTCCACTTTGGCCAAACGCTTGGCCTCTGAAATGGGCGGGGTTGTGATTTCCGAAGACCAGTGGCTGTCTGCGCTTTTTAAAGACGAGTTGCACAGCCTTGCAGATTACGTGCGCTGCTCCGCGCGGTTGCGTCATGTCATGGCGCCACATGTGGTGGCGCTTTTGCAGGCTGGGCAAACGGTGGTGATGGATTTCCCTGCCAACACGCGCACGACGCGACGCTGGCTGAGTGATTTGGCGGGGCAAGCCGAGCTACGGGCACGGCTACACCACCTTGATGTACCACAGGCGATTTGTCGCAATCGGGCGATGGCGCGGAACCAAACCGGGACACATCCATTTCAGCTAACGATGGACGAATTTGATCATTTGGCGTCGCATTTTGAAGTACCAAGTGCCGAGGAAGGCTTTGAATTGGTCTTACTCAAGCACAGCTAAAGTCAGATGATGGGCGGCATTCTTGCGACTTTTGTAACTGTTGCGCGATGAATTGGCCTGGTCCATAGTCCGCGCGGCGACGCCTAGAATGGGCGAAGTGAGAGTCGTAACGGTGGTTTTTGGCAGCGTTTTGAAGGACCAAAGCGCGTGTCTCCTGTGTCCTGAGGATATTTGGAGGCGAATCACCGATGCGTCGCTAACAAGAAAAGACTAAGCAGAGGAGAGGTTAGAGCCAGAAGGCCTCCGGTCGTTTCACGGCCGAATTGGTTGCAAACCGGTCATACCGATCGCAAACACAGTAGATTTGCGTCAGAGCAACTTGCGGGATCTCTGACAGCCAAACGCACTTTGCATGTTGTTAGCGAATGTTAACCTTTTGAAGGCTTTACTTCACGCGAAAGCGAAACCCTAACCAGACCACCCCATGAACAATACCTCAACAGTGTTCAGCCCGATTGCGGGGCCATCAGCGCAGGAAACTGAGACTCGCGCACGGCGGAAGCTGTTGCTGGCTTATGCTGACGAGCGGGTTCAACGGCTGCCAGTGCGTCTTGCGCTATACTTTATTGGGTGCTCGATTGGCTACTATGCCGTAGAGTTGCTCCCGGTTTTGCTGAGCCTTGCCATTCTGTTGGCCGGGGACACAATTGATTGCCTTCTGTTGCGAACCTATGTGAGGCGGGAGGCCTTGGTGGGCAGCCTGAAGCGTGGCCAAAGATGCGCAACATTGACCAGCGCGTTGCAAGGCCTGAGCGTGGTGGCTGGCGTGTCGGTCTACTACTTTAAGCTCGGCGACGAAGCCAATATACTGTTTGTGATTGGCGCTTTGGGGCTGGGGGCGGTGAACGCGGCGATTGTGCTGCCAAAGAACCCGGCAGCGGCATTCACGCGGTTGTCCTTTTACCTCGTGGCCCCGTTCATTTACGTGGGATTGCAGGCGCTCTGGGCCGAAAGCTGGACGCCGTTTGTCATGATGGATGTGGCGGGCACCATGCTGGTGTTCTGCATGCTGTATATGTTCCTGGCGTTCACCAAGTCCGGCATGAGCAATTTCCGCATCACGCAGGATTTGGAGCAGCAAAAATCTGAGATGAAGCTCATGTATGCCCGTATGAACCGGCATCAGACCGAGTTGCAGCAGCTCTCTCTCGTGGCGCGGCATGCCAATGACAGTGTAATCATCACCGATCGCGAACGGCGGATTGTTTGGGTCAACGATGCCTTTACCCGGGTCACAGGGTTTTCATTTGTGGAAGCCAAAGGCGCGATTATTGCTGATTTGCTGACCGGCGCGGACCATGCGTTGAAAGCGATCAACACCATTGACCTGGCGGTTGAAGCTGGCCAGCCGTTTCGTGGTGAAGTGCAAAACGTCACCCGCGATGGACGCAAAATTTGGTTGGACGTGAACCTGTTCCCTATTCAGGGCCTAGACGGCGAGCCGGAATTCTTTGTCTCGATCGAGCGGGATGTGACGGAATCACGTAAATTGGCGGAGCAAATGGGCAAGGCGCGTCAGGCTGCGGAAGAAGGCGCGCGGGCCAAGTCCGAGTTTTTGGCCAATATGAGCCACGAGATCCGCACCCCACTGACGGGGGTGATCGGGATGGCCGACCTTTTGTCGGAAACAACACTGGATACGGAGCAAGAACGCTACGCCGATACGATCCGCGGGTCGTCACAAGCGCTTATGGCGATTATCAATGATATTCTGGATCTTTCCAAGCTGGACGCGGGTCGAATGGAATTACATCCGGTGAGTTTCTCACCGCGTGCTTGTGTTCAAGAAACACTGGATCTGTTGACTCCCGCGGCGCGCAGCAAAGGTTTGGAGCTTACTTGTCATGTCGACAGCACGGCGCCGGAATTTATCAAAGCGGATGATGGTCGCTTGCGGCAGGTGGTTACCAATATTGTTGGCAATGCGATCAAGTTCACCGAAGAAGGGGGCGTCTACCTGAAGCTGGGCCATCAGGCCGATGCGCATGGAAAGCGGTTGATTGTAGAGGTCACAGACACCGGCATTGGCATTTCGAAAGAAAATCAGGCCCATATCTTTGACCATTTCACCCAGGCTGAAGCCGCAACCACGCGCAAATTTGGCGGTACGGGATTGGGGCTCTCGATTTCCAAACACATACTTGATGTGATGGGAGGCGCCATTTCGGTACACTCTGAAGAGGGCGAAGGCGCCAGTTTCCGCATGGAATTCCCCTATGACGAGGCGGATCTGTCTTATGAGGCCCCCGGCAAGATCGCGCAGGGCGTTCCTCTGACGCTTGTGCCTGGGCTGCGGGTGCTGGTGGCGGAGGACAACAAGACCAATCGGTTCCTGTTGAAGAAATATCTAGCGGATCAACCCATCGACTTGGCCTTTGCCAACGATGGTGTCGAAGCGGTGGATCAGGTGCAGAGCTTTGGGCCTGATCTTGTGTTTATGGACATGTCCATGCCGCGGATGAGCGGGTTGGAAGCGACGCGGAAAATCCGTGGTCTGAAGATTCCCCAACCGTCCATCGTTGCTTTGACTGCCCATGCTTTTGACGAGGAGATGCGGGCTTGTTTGGACGCGGGTATGGATGACTTCCTGACCAAGCCGATCCGTAAAGCCGCGCTGATAGAGTGGATGGTGCAGTTTCAGCAACGTTTACTGGACGCGCGTGCGACAGATGTAATTGAGGCCGGTGATCCGCCTGTAGAGGGCGCGGCTTAAGCGCAGCGCGTGAGGGCGATTTTCCTTTGTCTCCCGATGGTTGTTCCAATTTCAAATCTGTAAAATATTGAAATTGTTTTGTTGCGAAGCCCGACAGCAATCTTGGCGTTGATTTAATCCGCATCTCTTAGATCGAGACTCCAACTTGATTCTGGAGCCTCGGTTATGGCCACAACTTTTGACGTTTTCTACCTCGGAACCTTTGCGGAACTTGACCCGGTTGAAGGCAACTACACATCTGAGAATGCGGAGAGCCTCGTAGGACAGACGCTTGGCGGCGCAAATGCGCCGCTGTCAAGCAATGTGGTGACCATGAGTCAGTACAATTCCGATTATGAAGAATACTATATCGACAATAGCCAAGCGAATGATCAGTTCCAAATTGATGGCGGTGCGCCGCTCACTTTTGACGGCTTGGTCGATTACAACGCGACAATCACCTATGCCGATGGCACGACGGCTAACATCACGGCGGTGGTGTTTCAGGCCACCGATGGCCAGACCTTTCTTGCGCCAGAGTATGTAGACAACAACGATCAATATGCGCTGGAGGCCAAGCCCATCCAGTCCCTAACGCTGAACAGCGTGGCCGCTGCCGGCAATGATTTGATTAGTGATCGGGTGGTTGGGGATTATGATGACGATGAGGCCGACGATGACGATGAGGTCGCAGCCGACGGTGTCGTGGACGGCTCCGCAGCCGGAGATGATATGGCGTTGGGCTACACCGATAGTCATGGAGATCAGATCACCGGCGGGGCAGACAATATAAACGGCGCTGGCGGCAACGACACGATCAGGGCAGATGGTGGCGATGACACCGTTTCAGGTGGCGACGGTCAGGATGTGATCTACGGACAGGACGGCGCGGACTCGATTGAAGGCGGCGGCAATTCGGATTTCATTTCTGGTGGCACAGGCAACGACACAATTTATGGCGACGCTGATAGTAATCCGGGCGAAGAATGGCAGATCCATTCCAGCTGGAATGCGTATTTCCTTGGCAATGGCACCGATTTGGATGGAGATGAATCCACCGGGTACTCCCACAACGCGGCCAGCCTTTTGGGCAGTTATGACTCGTCAGACACTCCCATTTCCGGGCAAACCGTCCGTGTTGATATCAGCGACTTTGATGGCGACGGTGGTGTAGACGAAAACAACGAGATGGCGTCTGGCGCTGCGTCCGAGATGAAAATTGACGGCGTGGAGCAGGTGTTGGACAACAATGCCGGCTATCAAGCGACAGTGACGTTTGAGGATGGATCAACGGGCACATTTACGGCGGTTGTCTTTCAGACGGTTGATGGTGATTTCTATTTGGCACCTGAGTATTCCAACAACGACGACATGGCGCTGTTGTCGAGCAAACCCATCCAGTCGATCTCCCTGGACAGCGTCTTTAGCGACAACAACTACTTGATGGCGGAAAGATGGGACTCGATTGCAGCCGAAGATGGAGGCGACGACACCATTTACGCCGGTGAAGGGGACGACGTTGTCTATGGCGAAATGGGCAACGACACGATTTTCGGGGAAGGCGGCCAAGACACCCTGGATGGCGGTGAGGGCGACGACAAGCTCCATGGCGGCACTGGTGATGATGTGTTTGTGGTCAGTGGCGGCAATGACACTATTGGCGACTTTAACACCGGCAACACCGGTGCGCTGCGGGATGGCGACAACACCAACAACGATTTTGTTGACCTAAGCGGGCACTATGATCACGTGCATGAAATGCATGCCGACTTGGCGGATGATGGTGTGCTCAACCAGTCCAACACGCTGGACGCCAAAGGCAACGTGGTGGATTACTCCAACAATACGCAATTTGGCGATGGCAGTCTGGCGTTCACCGGGAATGTGGATCTCACCTCGGACAACACCGGTGTGGTGTGCTTTACCACTGGCACGATGATCCTGACCCCGCAGGGAGAGCGGCCAATCGAGAGCTTAAAGCCGGGGGATTTGGTCACCACCATGGACAGCGGGCCGCAGCCGATTGTGTGGATCGGCAATACCTCTTTGACGCGCTCCCAACTCGGTGCACAGCCGAAATTGCGGCCAATCCATATCAATGCGGGCGTGTTGGGTGTCGATCGTCCACTGCTGGTGTCGCCCCAGCACGGCGTATTGCTGCCGGGCACCGATATTTTGGTGCGGGCTACTCACCTGCACCGGTTTGTGAAAGGCACCCGTGTGGCGCAGGGCAAGCAGGATGTGACCTATTTTCATATTATGTTTGAGCGCCACCAGATAGTGTTTTCCAACGGCAGCCCCAGCGAGAGTCTCTATCCGGGGCCCATGGCGTTGCAGGCGATGAATGCGGGGGCGCGGGCGGAAATTGACGCGCTGTTCCCCGGCGTGTTGGGCGTGTCGGTGCAGGACAAGTTGGCGCAGCTTTACGGCGAGACGGCCCGCGAGGTGGTGCGCAAGCCAACTCTGGGTGTGGCGTGAGATCAAGCAGACACAAAACGGGCGGCCTTGGGAACAGGCCGCCTGTTTTGGTTTTTGTTTCTGGGGTCAATCACAGTTGCACCACGTCGTCCCCAATTTGCCAGTGATAGAGAGTTTCAATGAACAATGATTGCCCATTGTCAAAACGAATCTCGATACCAGGGCGCGAGTCGAAGCCGTAGATCAGGGCGATTTGCCCGTCACCGTCTGTATCTCTGAAGCCGTGTAGTTCAAGTGTGTCCACGTTGTCTTTAAAGTCGGTGATGGTGTCGTTGCCATGGAAGCGGTGAAATTGGAACACATCCACGCCTGTGCCACCTGTCAGTGTGTCGTTGCCAACCCCGCCGTTAAGGGTGTCATTTCCCGTGCCTCCGAAAAGGACGTCAATGTCGCTGCCGCCGTATAGTTCGTCGTTTCCGCGGCCGCCATAAAGCAGGTCGTTTCCGCGGTCGCCATAAAGCGTGTCATTACCCCCGTTGCCCCGTAACAGATTCGAAAAATCGTTGCCCCCTATGTTGTCGTGTCCGCGATTAGACCCTGAAGCGCCTTCAAAGTTGTCGATGGTGTCGTTGGCACTCCAGCCACCGGAAACTCTGTTGTTTTCCAGATTAATATTCACGCCGGTGGGACTGTCGAAGTAGCTGATGTAATCGTTGCCGAATCCGCCGTCAAAACGCTCCCGGCCGCCACCAGCCTTGACGTAGTCATCGCCGAACCCAAGCGAGATGTAGTCGTTGCCGCTGCCGCTATAGACCTTGTCGTTGCCGCTACCCGCAACGATTTTGTCGTTGCCGTCGCCGCCGTAGATTGTGTCATTGCCGTCCCTGGCAGAGATTGTGTCATTCCCGCCGTAAGTTTTGATGATGTTGGCGCCGGAGGTGCCCCGGATCGTATCAGAGCCGTTTTTGGAGCCGGAGACGTTTTCAAAGCCGCTGATGATGTCGTTTGTTGCCCAGGACCCCGAGACCGCGTTGGTCTGCAGATTGATGTTCACACCGGTTTTGCTGTCATAATAGCTGATGGTGTCGCGGCCATCGCCGCCGTGGAATTCTTCGCGTCCGCCACCAACCCGGACGTAGTCGTTGCCGTCGCCGAGATAGACTTTGTCGGTGCCGCCACCGGCATAGACCTTGTCGTTGCCACCGTAGGTGCGAATGGTGTTGGATCCGTCCGTTCCATAAATTTTGTCATGGCCAATGCGGGAGCCGGACACGCTTTCAAAGCCGCTGATGACATCGTTGGATGCCCAGCCGCGGGATACAGCGCTTGTTGCCAAGTTGACGGTCACGCCTTTGGAGCTGTCATAGTAGCTTAGGGAGTCTTTGCCGGCTCCGCCGTGGAACTCCTCGCGGCCGCCGCCGGCACGGACATAGTCATTGCCATCGCCCAGGTACACGATGTCATTGCCTTGGCGCGAGTAGACTTTGTCGTTGCCGCCCGCTGCGCGGATGATGTCATCACTGTTGGTGCCGGTGATGCGATCGTGGGTGCCGGTGCCTACAATGTCTTCAGTGTCAATGATTTGGAAGTTGTATTCGCCCAGGTGGCTGTACCTCGTAGTTCTATCCCCTGCCTCTTCCTCCCAGGTGTGTCCCATAGACAGGTAGAAAGCGCCGTCCTCGGATGGTGTGAACGCGAGTATGTCAGCGGATTTGAGATTGAAATCAGTAACGAGGTTGCCTTGATCGTCCAGAATTTTGAAGGGGATATATTCCTCGCCCCGTCCGTCACCCAATGTAATATTGATAGTGTATCGTTTGCCTGCTTCGAGAGACACTTCAAACATATCAGTATCGCCGTCGTAGTCGAGGCTGCCAGCCGTTGGTTCCGCGAAGTTGACGGAGGTTGCATCTGCGATCGTGTTGCCTTCAAGATCGGTCACTTCGTTGATGGTGAAGGTGTAGTCGACGTCATAGAAAGATCGGTGTTGTAAATTGATGAAGAAGGTGCCGGACGTTTCAATTCTTTGTGGCAGATTATCGTAGCCGCGGTAGGTATCGCTGATGATGTCCCGCATGATATGCCTGTCCGTATCCGCGTCATACTCATACCTACCTATGACGATGCGGAGGGTGTCGGGGTCTTCGGCGTTTAGACCAGACTCAGGCGCATATGCGCAGGAAAACTCGTAGATTTTGCCAGCTTCCAGAGTCACCCCAATCGTGTCTCTGTCCCACCGGTTAAATGTGCTGGTGACCGTCTCGCCCACATCGACGATGCGTGCGGTTGCTGGCGTGTCGCCAATGTCGGGTTCAGGGGTGTTGAGCGGGCTGGACAAAGCGTTTTCTAAAGTCATGCAGAACCAAGGTCAGTTTAGGGTTTCAAATGATGTGCGCCCGTTTGCAGCGCGAATTTTCTTTTTAGAGAATTTCAATTCCTAAGATCGCGCCTAGGGTGATTGTCGATGTCCTAGAATTCAAGGTAAACAGCTGGTTAACGCAGCGATATTTTCACATTTGTCACCAAATCACTTGCTTTCGTAGCCTTGCGAAGAAGAGGTGCCACAGCCCGGTTAAGGCGTGGCGTGAAGGCTGCCCAACGTAAAATGGGCGGCCCTTGGAAGAGGCCGCCCGTTTTTTCGGCTCAGTGCTGCGTTCGCACTACAGCTGAATGAAGTCATCGTTGCCAATGAGCCCATAGTAGATGTTCTCGATGGTAAGTGTTTGGCCATTATCAAAGCGGACTTCCACAGTGTAAAAACCAACGCGCCACAATCTTGCATAGTTGCCATCACCATCCAGATCCCTGAAACCGTCAGCTTCAATTTTGTCGATGCCATCCTGGAAGTCGGAGATAGTGTCGTCGCCATCGCCCAAATTGAAGTGGAACACGTCCGCACCCGAACCACCATAAAGCAGGTCGTCTCCGGATCCGCCGTCGAGAAAGTCGTTGCCACTTTCGCCGCGGAGGTTATCGCCAGAGCTACCGCCAAACAAGCGGTCGCTGCCACTGCCTCCGTATAGCCTGTCGCTGGAGGATCCGCCAAACAAGGTGTCGTTGCCTGTGCCACCATTAAGCGTGTCGTATCCGCTGCCACCGTCGAGCCTGTCGTTGCCTGACCCGCCATCGAGTCTGTCGCTGCCGCTGCGACCGTACAGCTTGTCATTGCCGCCGTAGCCTTTCAAGACGTTGGACCCGGAGGTCCCATACATCGTATCGGCTCCTTTGTTGGATCCAGAGGCGCTCTCGAAATTCTTAATGCTGTCGTTGCTGCCCCAGGCACCTGACACGCTGTCCGCTTCCAGATCGATCCAAATTCCGCCTGAGCTGTCATAATAACTGATGTAGTCGGTGCCAGAGCCGCCATCTAAGCGTTCCCGGCCGCCACCCGCTTTGACATAGTCGTTGCCGTCGCCAAGGGAGACGTAGTCGTTGCCGCTGCCGCCATAGACCTTGTCGTTGCCGCTACCCGCAACGATTTTGTCGTTGCCGTCGCCGCCGTAGATTGTGTCATTGCCGTCCCTGGCAGAGATTGTGTCATTCCCGCCGTAAGTTTTGATGATGTTGGCGCCGGAGGTGCCCCGGATCGTATCAGAGCCGTTTTTGGAGCCGGAGACGTTTTCAAAGCCGCTGATGATGTCGTTTGTTGCCCAGGACCCCGAGACCGCGTTGGTCTGCAGATTGATGTTCACACCGGTTTTGCTGTCATAATAGCTGATGGTGTCGCGGCCATCGCCGCCGTGGAATTCTTCGCGTCCGCCACCAACCCGGACGTAGTCGTTGCCGTCGCCGAGATAGACTTTGTCGGTGCCGCCACCGGCATAGACCTTGTCGTTGCCGCCGTAGGTGCGGATGGTATTGGCCCCGTCCGTGCCATAGATTTTGTCATGCCCAATGCGGGAGCCGGAGACGTTTTCAAACCCGCTGATGACGTCGTTGGAGGCCCATCCGCGTGATACAGCGTTGGTCGCCAAGTTGATGGTCACGCCTTTGGAGCTTTCATAGTAGCTAAGGGAGTCGCGGCCGCTTCCGCCATGAAATTCCTCGCGGCCGCCGCCAGCGCGGACATAATCATTGCCGGCCCCCAAGTGCACGACATCGTTGCCTTTGAGTGAGTAAACTTTGTCGTTGCCACCCGCTGCACGGATGATGTCATCACTATTGGTGCCAGTGATGCGATCGTCGGTGCCGGTGCCTACGATTTCTTCTACTTCGACAATCTGGAATTCGTATTCGCCCAGGTGGCTGCGCGACGGCTCCCGTAGACGTGACCCCCAGATGTGCTCCATAGACAGGTAGTATGTACCGCCCTCAGATGGGGTGAACACTAGTATATCCGGCGTGTTGAGGTTGAAGTCCGCAACAACGTTGCCTTGATCATCCAGGATTTTGGCGGGGATGTAGTCCTTCCCGCTGCCATCACCCAAAGTAATGTTGACAGCGTACCTTTTGCCCGCTTCGAGATCCACCTCAAACATGTCAACATCGCCAGAGTAGTCGAGGTCGCCATCCATTTGGTCACCGACGCTGATGGAGGTTGCATCTGCTATCGAGCCACCGTCACGATCAATCACTTCGTTCACGGTGAAGGTGTAGTCGACGGGTTCCTCGACACCGGAAGAACTGTGCCAACCTTTGATGAAGAAGGTACCGGTAACATCAATTTTCAGTGGCAGCGTGGCATTGCTGTAGTCATCTCCATAGATTTGGACACCTGTGTATGTGCCTGTGTAGTCGTTATACTCATACCGCGCCATCTCAATGCGGAATGTGTAATAGTCTTCAACTGTGTGACCGGAGCCTGGCGCATAGTCGAAGTTAAACTCGTAGATTTTTCCGGCTTCCAGAGTGAAGCCGAACATGTCCTCGTCATACCGTTCAAACGTGCTGGTGACGGTCTCACCGACATCAACCATGAGCGCGGTGTTGGGGCCATTGCCAATGTCAGGGGCAGGGGCGTTCACTGGCGGGGAAGAAAGATTTTCAATTGGCATGGGCAACCTGGTTGTTTTTTAATTGTACAAATTCTGGGTCTGCCCGCTGTTGGCAGGCACTAAATTCAGTTTGGGTGATTTTTTGCCATTCTGGTCAGCCGGAAGATGAGTTCGGACAGCTCGAATTGCAAGGTTAATTGAAGATTAACGGTGCGGCATAATCTGCAAAAACTCGCGCAGTGGTATGCATGCTACAGTGTCAGGACACGAAATTGGGCTGATGAACAAGCAGCTGTGTCGAGAAGAGGTGGAGGCGAGTACCGGAATCGAACCGGTGTACACGGATTTGCAATCCGCTGCGTCACCACTCCGCCAACTCGCCATCCGTGGTGCTCTGAAGTGATGCTTCAGAGTGGGCGCATAAATGATCTGAATCTTGAGAAGGTGCAAGCCCCTTTTTGAGGGCATTTTACGTCGGAGTGCGTGATGAGGGCCGGGCAGTTTCCCTTTACGGGGATCGCGGTTTTGGGCGAAGGTGCGCAGAGTTGCCACATTCATTTGAAAACACAGGGGCGTACCGTTGCTGCGGACGCGCGGTTGTGGCATGAGAACGCAACACGAGTCTGAGCACATGAGAAATCGATGACCGACTATGCCACCCTCCGCACCACAATGGTTGATACACAAATCCGTCCATCCGATGTGACAAAGTTCACCGTTATTGAGGCTATGCTCAATGTGCCACGTGAGGCCTTTGTACCAAACAGCCTGCGGGATGCGGCTTATGTCGACACCTGCGTACCCTTGGACACGGGGCGGGTGGTGCTGGATGCGCGCACATTGGCAAAGATGCTGGACGCGCTGGATATTCAAACCGACGAGCTGGTGCTGGATGTGGGGGCTGGTCTGGGCTATTCGTCCGCGGTGATTGCGCGGATGGCAGAGGCGGTGATCGCTGTCGAAGATGATGACGCGCGTGCATCTGAAGCACAGAGTACCCTGACCGAGCAGGGTGCTGACAATGCGGTGGTACACCACGGTGCGCTGGTGGACGGTGCTGCCGAGCACGGCCCTTATGATGTCGTTGTGTTGCAAGGTGGTGTTGAGCACATGCCGGAAGGCCTGTTGACGCAACTCAAAGAGGGTGGCCGAATTGCCGCTCTGTTTGTGGAAGGCGCTTTGGGGGTTGTGCGCATCGGCTATAAACTTGATGGTGACATCAACTGGACCTTTGCATTCAATGCAGGGGCCCCCGTAATGCCCGGATTCGAAAAAGACCGCGCATTCCAACTATAAGGCCGCCGAAAAGCAGGCCAACGATACGCAGGAGGCAGCAGCCATGTTCCAGAAGGTACAAAATGCGGTCCGGCGCGGTGCGCTGGCCTTGACCGTTTCAGTGGTGTCTATGAGCGCGGCGCAAGGCCAGACGCTCTCAGACGCTTTGGCGACCGCGTATGAGCATAGCGGATTGCTCGAGCAAAACCGAGCGTTGCTGCGGGCTGCAGACGAAGATGTGGCGATTTCACAAGCGCTGCTGCGTCCGATCATCAACTGGTTTGGCAACGTCAACTACGACTATGGCCGGAGCGGCGCAGGATCTGTGACCACGGCCGTTGGCTGGACGCCTTATGCCAATATCGGGGTTTCTGCGGATCTGCTGCTGTTTGACAATGGCAACTCTAAACTGGCCGTTGAGGCGGCAAAAGAATCAGTTTTGGCAACCCGTCAGGCGTTGGTGTCTGTAGAACAATCAGTGCTGTTTAACGCGGTGCAGGCGTTTATGGACGTTGTGTCTGACGATGAACTTGTCAAATTGCGCCAAAACAACCTCCGGCTTCTCGAACGGGAATTGCAGGCTGCGCAGGATCGGTTTGAAGTGGGTGAAGTCACACGTACCGACGTGGCGTTGGCCGAAGCTCGTTTGGCTGGCGCGCGCGCGCAATTGGCCGCGGCACGTGGTGATCTGGATGCCAGTAAAGAATTCTATGCAGCTGCCGTTGGCGAGCGCCCCGGCAACCTGGTGACACCGCGCAGCCTTCCAAAAGCCGCAGGGTCCGTCGATCAAGCCAAAACTGTTGCGGTGCGCTCACATCCACAGATGTTGCAGGCACAGTACCAGATTTCGGCGTCTGAAATTAATGTGGAGCGCGCGCGGGCGGCGATGGGGCCAACTGTTACGCTTAAAACAAATATCGGGGCCCGGCGGGATTTTGATTCTTCCGTGTTCTCAGATTCCGCCCGTGTGGGTGTCGAGCTGGGTGGTCCGATCTATCAAGGTGGCCGGCTGTCGGCGTTGCTGCGTCAATCTATGGCGCGTCGGGATGCTGAACGGGCGAACCTGCATGTGGTGCGTCACAGCATTCGTCAAAATGCGGGGACAGCTTGGGCACGGCTGATTGCGGCCGGTGCGCAAATTCAAGCCAGTGCGCGGCAAGTTGAAGCGTCGCGGATTGCCTTTGAAGGCGTGCGTGAAGAGGCCAAACTGGGCGCACGGACCACACTGGATGTCTTGACCGCTGAGCAGGACTTGCTGGATGCGGAAGCCGATCGCATTGATGCACAAGCGGTGCAGATTGTCGCGGCTTACGCGGTTCTGTCCTCCATGGGGCTTTTGACCGTGGATCACCTGAACCTGCGGGTGGAGCGGTATGACCCCGAAGCCTATTTCAACATGGTGAAAAACGCGCCTGCGCTGCGGTCTGAACAAGGTAAAAAATTAGACCGTGTGCTTAAAGCAATTGGGAAAGAATAACATTTTTCCTATCTGTTGTATGGCTTAGCCGCAGAGGCTACACTCTTCGTGAGGTAAGAGTGGTGAATTTCTATGTCCGATCCAGTGAGTAACACGGAAATCGAAGATGTTTTAACGTCCATTCGGCGGCTTGTGTCTGAAAACCGACCAGTGCCAAATGCTGAAGAGGCCGAGCCCTTGGTGCGGCCGGTTGGCGTTGAGTCTGCTGTTGCTCAAGATGATTTATCAGAGGAAACGCCCGCACCATCAGAGGTGCCACTGGCGTTGGTTTTGACGCCAGCACTTCGGGTTGCGGATACGCCAAGCGAGTCCGCCGACGCAGAGGACACTGGTCGAACTCACGATTCGGATGAGGTTGATGAAGCTCCTTTTACCGAGATTGAGGCTGACGAGGACTTTGACACAGTTGCACTGAAAGTCGGCGATGCCGAGGACGAGGAGACGGAAGACCCTATTCCCGAAGTGGATGTGGATTTCGTTGAAGATCAGCAGGATAGGCTTGAAAACACCGGCGTTGGTGAAAGCCAAATTCCGGATCCGGATCCGGATCCTTCGGTTGAGGCTGAAACCTGGACGCACGACGAGGCGGAAATGTCTTATGACGCTGTGAGTGATTCTTCGCCGGAAGAGGCAATGGATGAAGAGCAGCCGTTTGACTTCAAACAGGTGTTGGAAGCGCGGATTCATCACTTTCGGGATGCCACTTCAACCGAGGACGTGATCGAGGTGCCCGATGCAGAGGTGATGCCGGATATGGTGGACGCTGTTGTGGATGAGTTGCGCGAGAGCATGCCTGAAGAGGTGGCTGATGCGGTGGAATTGTCTCATGCCGATGGTTTTGGTGAGGCCATGGATGAAGCTGCGGAAATTGACGAAGCGATGCTACGTGAGATGGTGGCGGATATTGTGCGGCAAGAGCTTCAGGGGGCACTTGGTGAGCGGATCACACGCAATGTCCGTAAGCTGGTGCGGCGTGAAATCCATCGGGCTTTGGCGGCGCACGACTTGGGATAGGTTAACAAGCGGCTTTCAGCATGCATCATTTAGAAACAAAAAACGCGCCCAAAAGGGCGCGTTTTTTGATTGGCAGCGTTTGACGGTGCTTAGGCGGCTTCGGCCTGTGCAGCGGCATTGCGGCGTTCGCTCTCTTCGCGCGACAGCGCAACCGAGGTGCGGACACCTTTGCCGACAAATTCCATCAGGCCTTCGACCACACGTTCATTGGGGTCGATCCCGGCGCAGGACAGCACTTCGCGACCGTCGCGGGACCGGGCCCAACGGGCAATCTGTTCCGGGCCGTTGCCATATTTCTTGTCATCTGCAATGGCATCATCCAAGGCCGCGAGAACCACAGCTGCGAACAGCTTGCGTGCACGGTTACCTTGTTCATTGTTGTATGCCGCTGCATCAACGAAATCGGTCATCTCGTCGTCCTTGTGTTATTGCTCTTGTATTTCCGGCGTGGCGCTCCTTATGAACCATCCAAGCCGATTCGAATAGTCCGCAGATGCATAGCTTCTATGCGGAATTTGCATAGCATTCTGCGAATTTTTCCGGCGACAGGTTGTCTTGCCACCTGTCGACTGGGCAGATATAGGAGGCTAAACCCTCCGATCAACCTTTTTTGCTTAGGTTTTCTTAATATGCCCAAGATCAACGGAAACGAAATTCGTCCCGGAAACGTGCTGGAGCACAACGGTGGTCTTTGGGCCGCGGTGAAAGTGGACCACGTAAAGCCCGGAAAAGGCGGCGCATTTGCGCAGGTCGAAATGAAGAATTTGCGTAACGGTTCCAAGCTCAACGAGCGCTTTCGCTCTGCCGACAAAGTTGAGCGTGTGCGACTGGAGCAGAAAGACCAGCAGTTCCTCTATGAAGATGACGGCATGCTGATCTTCATGGACACTGAGACCTATGAGCAGAATCAAATTTCTGCGGAGTTGCTGGGCGAGCGCCGCCCCTTTCTGCAAGATGGCATGACCATTGTGGCAGAATTCCACGAGGCTGAGGCGTTGAACGCCAAGTTGCCGCAGAAAGTGATCTGCAAGGTTGTTGAGACGGAGCCAGTTGTAAAAGGCCAAACCGCTGCGAACTCGTTTAAGCCCGCGATCCTGGACAATGGTGTAAAAGTCATGGTGCCGCCGTTTGTGGGCCAAGACGAGAGTATCGTCGTGAACACCGAGACCATGGAATATTCCGAGCGCGCATAACCTGCGTCCGGACACAAAATTCCCCGCGCAACTTGCCGGGGCCAGATTGAGAAACCTCCGGTGACACCACTGGAGGTTTTTTATGATCAGACTTTTGAGAGCGGAAGAAGTGGAGAAGCTGTTGCCGTTGTCGGCGCAGGTGAATGCGCTGCATGAGGCGCAGTATCCGGATCAGTACCGCGGCGACGCTACGGCAGAGCAAGTGATGTGCTTCTTCTCGGAGCGGCTCGAAGAGGGTGCACAGATATTTGTGGCTGAAAGCGTTGATGGTGCGGTGACTGGGTTCTTGCTGGCCGTACCTGTCGTGCGGGACGCGTCGCCGTTTTTGCATCCGATGCGTCATTTGGTCTTGGATCAAATTTGCGTCGATGAGGAAAGCCGAGGGCAGGGCATTGGCAAAGCACTTGTCGCATCCATGGAAGAATGGATGTCGCAAAACCACTTTCAGGAGTGGCGTTCAATGGTCCATAGCTTCAACAGGCATTCCCAAAACTTGATGCGTGGGCAGGGCGCGGAGGTGCAGGTGACGCGCTATCGCAAGATGTTGGCTGATCAGGCCGGGTAGCGAACTTTGGCATCGCCTGCGGTCATGTTTTCGCTGGCGCGGTCAAAGCGCAGGTAGGCCAAGGCTTTATCATCCGCGTGACTGAGCAAGGTGCCGATGACTTTGTCGTTGTGTTGGATTGGCGTGCCGATGGGCGCGTCGCCGTCAATGCCAACCAGAGCCAGGCCTTTGCGCAACTTGGTTTTGTGCTTCATGCGGGCTGTGACCTCTTGGCCAACGTAACAGCCCTTTTTGAAATCGACGCCGTTTAAGCGCTCAAATCCCATTTCGAGAATGAAGCTGTTTTGGTCCAGCTCCAAGCCGGCACTCGGCACCTGATTTACCACATAGAGCGCGGTCCATTCGGTGGTGTCATCTTCTTGCGGCACGTCACGATAAGCGCGCCACCCCAGCGCTGACGTGCGAGGGTCTTCGGCGCCGTCTTCGGGCGCGTCTCCAAGGCCGCGGTGGAGGTGCAGGTCGGTCTGCTCAATGGAGACGTCGGCGCGCAGCTTATACATGGTGAGGCGCTGCCGTAGGGCGGGGGCTTGTGCCGCGTAAGCGTCCAGCAGAACGGCGTCGCCATCCCGCTTCAGAAAGAAGTCGGCGAGGTATTTGCCTTGTGGTGTCAGGATGGCCGCGTAGAGCAACCCATCGGTGAGGTGGGTCATGTCATTGGTGATGAGGCCTTGCAAAAAGCTCTCGGTGTCGCCGCCTGTGAGGCGTAAAATGCTGCGATCTGAGGTCGACATGCCGCTGCTCCTGTTCTTGCGCTTCCTTGTCATATAGAAGCGGTGTCGCTGTGCAACAGGGCTGGAGTAAGAAATGCGTGCACCTGTGAGTGTTGTCATTCCGACATTGAACGAAGAAGCCGGGCTGCCGGCTTGTCTAGGTGCGCTGTTTGAAGGTGTTTCGGCCGGCCTGTTGCGGGAACTGATTGTGGCGGATGCCGGATCACAGGACGCAACTTTGAAAATTGCTGAGGAGGCTGGCGCCGAAGTGGTGGTCTGTGCGCCGTCCCGAGGGGGGCAGTTGCGGAGTGGGGCCGTCAAGGCTCAAGGCGAGTGGCTGCTGTTTGTGCATGCTGATACGGTTTTGCCTGAGGGGTGGAGCGCAACAGTTGAGTCGCATTTGGCGCAAAACAATAGGGCGGGATATTTTGGATTGTCGTTTGACAAAGGCAACCTGGCTGGGAGGCTTGCGGCTGGCTGGGCCAACCTGCGAAGTCGGTTTTTTGGATTGCCGTATGGCGATCAGGCACTTTTGATTTCCCGACGTCTCTATGAGGATCTGGGTGGTTTCCCCGATATTCCTTTGATGGAGGACGTGGCGCTGGCGCGTGCGCTTGGACGATCGCGATTACAACGGCTTCCCGGGTTCGTCGCTACCAGTCCGCGCAAGTATCAGGCTCAGGGTTGGTTGCGCCGAGGTGGGCGCAACCTTTGGACGTTGGGTCGGTATTTGTGCGGCGTGTCACCGGAAAAACTGGCGGCCGCGTACCGGCGTCATTGAGCGGCTTATTCGCGTCCGGCCAGACGGCCAAAGAGACGTGCGACCAGTGACCGCTTCGGCTTGGGAAGAGCCGCATTGAAGCCTTCGGCAGGTTTCAAAGCCCGGGCCTCTGCAGTTTCACCTTTGGTTTTGAATTGCAGTTCGTAAAGGTCCGCGTAGATGCCGCCTTGCGCAAGCAGCTCTTCGTGGGTGCCTTCATCCACAACCTGACCTTTGTCCATGACCAGGATTTTGTCTGCATCCCGCACTGTTGAGAGACGGTGGGCAATCACCAATGTCGTGCGCCCGGTGGACAGCTTGTCGAGCGCCGCTTGAACAACGGTTTCTGACCGCGTGTCGAGCGCGGAAGTGGCTTCGTCCAACAGCAGGATGGGGGTGTCACGCAGCAGGGCGCGGGCAATCACCACGCGTTGCCGCTGGCCGCCAGACAAGTTGGTGCCGCGTGGGCCAACCTGGGTGTCCAAACCGTCCGCCAGCTTGGGCAGGAAATCAGAGACATGGGCAGCCTTTAAGACCTCTTGCAAACGCTCTTCGCTTACATTGGTTTGATCCAAAAGGATGTTCTCCCGGATGGTGTCATCAAAGAGCATGGCCTCTTGTGACACCACGGAAAACAGGCTGCGCAAGTCAGGTAGGCTCATGTCGCGATTGTTCACGCCGTCGATGAGACTGGTCCCAACTTGGGGATCAACAAGGCGGGTGAGGACATTAAAGATTGTCGACTTGCCTGCGCCAGATGCGCCCACAATTGCGGTTGTTTTGCCGGGCTCAGCCACAAAACTGGCGCCGTCTAGCACCGTAACGTCGCCATAAGAAAGGTTGACCTTGTCCATCGTGATGCCCGGAATGCCCTGTGGCGCTGCGACAGGATTGGGGGGAGATTTGATGGTGGGTTCGGCTTCGATGAGCTCTTTGAGGCGTTCGATCGCGGCGGCGGCGACCTGCCAACGGCCAGAGAGGCCCGCAAGGCGGCGCAGCGGTTCAAACATCATGCCCAGAGAGGTAAAGAAGCTCATGAATTGGCCGATAGATTTTTCACCAGATACAATCTCGCCACCGCCGTAAATCAGCACACAGAAGAAGCCGAGACCGGCGGTGAAATCCACCATCGCTGCGATGGAAGATGTGCCGGCGGTGGCCCGCACTTCTGCGCGCACCAGTTTGCCAGTCAAAAAGCCAAATTTTGTAATTTGGTATTTTTCCAGAAGGTTGAGCTTGGTGGGGATGATGCCGTGAAAGGTTTCATCAAGCCGCGTGGCGATTTTTGCACCCAAATCACGGGCTTCGCGTGCACGGCGGCGGACGAAGCGTTGCGCCACCAGAGACGGCAGGATCAGGAGAGGCGTGCCAATACAGGCCACAATGGTCCAGCGCCAATCCACGCTCAGAGCAACGCCGAGAAGGGCGATCAGCGAGATGAAGTCACGACCAGCGCCAGTGATAAAAGAACTCCACACCCCGTTAATGGCGCCCACATCTGATTGCGTGCGCTGAATGAGATATCCTGGCGGGTGGGTTTGATGAAACGCGTTGTCTTGCAGCATCATGCGGCCAAGCAAGTCGATGCGCAGGTCGGCAGAGGTGCGTTGTGCCGCGGTGGTCATCATGACCTTGTGGCCAATGCTGGTTACGCCGCGGGTGAAAAAGATACCGGCAAAAACCATGCCAACCGCCCAAAGTGCGGTTTCACTACCTGCCGAAAAAGCCGTGTCAAACATCGGTTCCATCATCCAGGCGATGAGGCCGAGCGTGGAGCCTTCGATTGCCATGAGAATGGAAGAGAAAATCAGCAGCCACTTGTGACGGTGAAGATACTTTCGCCAAAGCCAGGTCAGTAAATAGCCGTTGTCTTTGGTGGGTTGGACGTCTGTGTCAGTCACGATTGCAGCCTTTTCCGACCTTGTATTTGTAATTGACCTTTACAGGGCGCAGAGAGGCAAAACCAGTGCCAATACAGAGTGCTGTAGGCAGGTCGCAAGCAATTGACGTTGCGCAAAAGCTGGCTAGGGTGCCAAGGAGATTAACTGGGGCAGCGATCATGAAACTCACACAGGGACAAACCTATCTGGCGATTCCGGGGCCATCGGTGATGCCGGAGGCGGTGTTGCGCGCGATGCATCGGGCGGCGCCAAACATCTATGAAGGCGAGTTGATTGAGTTGACCCATGGGCTGGTGCCGGATCTGAAGAAGATCGCAGGCACAAGGCATGATGTGGCAATCTATATCGGAAACGGTCACGCTGTTTGGGAGGCTTCCTTGGCCAATGTGATTGGGGAAGGCGATCGTGTTTTGGTGCCTGTGACCGGGGCTTTTGGGCATGGCTGGCGTGAAGTTGCGACCGGTTTGGGAGCTGAATGTGAGGTCATCGATTTTGGCCGCCGGGCCCCAATGGATTCGGCGAAAGTGGCGGAGGCGTTGGCGGCGGACAAGACGCAGAGCATCAAAGCTGTGTTGGCTGTACATGTGGACACATCCACCTCAGTGCGCAATGACATTGCCGCTTTGCGCGCCGCGATTGATGCGACTGGCCACCCAGCTTTGCTGATGGTGGATTGCATCGCTTCCCTTGGCTGTGACCGGTTTGAAATGGACGCCTGGGGTGTCGACGTGATGATTGCCGCCAGCCAAAAGGGGCTGATGGTGCCGCCAGGCATGGCGTTTGTGTTCTTTAACGAAAAGGCCGCTGCACGTCGGGCGGAGATGCCCCGTGTGAGCCGGTATTGGGATTGGGCGCCTCGAGCCAATCCTGACGCGTACTATCAGTTGTTTTGTGGGACAGCGCCGACGCATCACCTGTATGGGCTGCGCGCGTCGTTGGATATGATCCTGGATGAGGGGCTGGAACAGGTTTGGCAACGCCATGACGTTTTGGCCCGCGCCATTTGGGCTGCGTGTGAGACTTGGGCGACGGTGGGGCCACTGGAGCTTAATGTTGCGGAGGAAGCGCATCGGAGCAGGGCTGTTACGTCCCTACGCATTGGAAAGGAACACGGCACACGGTTGCGGCGTTGGTGCCAGGATCAAGCGGGGGTGACGCTGGGCATTGGTCTCGGCATGGCCACGGAGGACGATCCGCAAAGTGATGGGTTTTTCCGGTTTGGTCACATGGGGCATGTGAATGCCCAGATGATCATGGGGCTGTTGGCCAGCGTACAGACAGGCTTGATTGCTCTGGATATTCCACACGGTTCTGGCGCGATCGAAGCGGCGGCGCGGGTGATTGCAAAAGCCTAGGCACGCTGCTCAAAGTAGGTGCGCAGGCGGTCGATTCCAGCGTTTAGGACGATGGCAAGTATCAAGACCGCAGGAAGGCCCCAGAGAAGAAGCACCAGCAAGAAAACCCACAGAAGGTTGATAAATGCCATTATGAGGCAGGTGGTCGTGTGGTCTTGGACAGGTTGAACAGGGCGCGACATCGCAGGCTCTCTTTACACTTAGCGTGCTTTGATTCGTGCCATAGAACGGAAAAAAATCTATGAACGCGGCGTGCGTTAAGTGTGGGGGCGTTAGGCCAAGTCCGCTAAGACTTCGCCAAGGGCTTTGTCCAGGAGCGTGATCTCGGCCTCGGGTGCGCAGCTGACGCGGATGCAGCGGTTTTGTGGCGCGACAAAGGGCATACGCGCAAAGATACCGCGTGCCACCAATCCATCGAGGATCGCTTTGGCATATGCGCCATCACGACCGCAGTCTATGGCCACAAAATTTGTTGCCGAGGGCAGGGCTTTGAGGCCGTGATTGGCGGCGACAGCCGCGATATGCTGGCGAGAGGCTTCGACTTTGCCACAGGTCTCAGAGAGCCAAGCGGCGTCTTGTAGCCCCGCCAGCGCACCGGCTTGCGCGGCGCGGTTCATGCCAAAGTGATTGCGGATTTTCTCAAAGGCGCGGATGTTGGTGGCTTCACCCATAGCGTAGCCCACACGGGCACCGGCCATGCCATACGCCTTGGAAAAAGTGCGCATGCGGATCACACGGGGATCGGTGATGGCGATTGTTGGCGCCGTGCCTTTGGGGGCCAATTCGACGTAGGCTTCATCTAAAAGAAGTAGGCAACCGTCTGGGATGTTGTCGAGCTGCGCAACGATGTCATTGCCCGTGCACCAGCTGCCCATTGGGTTGTCGGGATTGGCGAAGTAGACCAGTTTGGCGTCGACTTCAGCCGCTTTGGCTAGCAGAGCAGCCAGGTCTTCGGCGTCTTCGCGATAAGGCACCTTGTGCAGAGTGCCGCCAAAGCCCGCGACGTGGTAATTGAAGGTGGGGTAGGCGCCTTCAGACGTGACCACCGCGTCGCCTTCGCCAATCAGCAGGCGTACGAGGTAACCGAGCAAGCCGTCGATGCCTTCGCCAACCACGAGGTTCTCCGGCGCAATGCCGTGGCGCTCGGCCAAGGCGTGGCGCAGATCATAGCTTTCGGGATCGCCGTACATCCAGATCTCACCCGCGGCTTTTTGCATCGCATCAATCGCCTTGGGCGAGGGGCCAAAGATGTTTTCATTGGCACCGATGCGGGCGGCAAAGGGGTGCCCCATGGCGCGCTCTTGTGCTTCGGGGCCGACAAAAGGAACGGTGGCGGGCAGGCTTTCAGCCAGTTTGGTATAGCGAGGTCCGGTCATGTGCGGAAAGTGACGCAAGGACGGGGAGGGCACAAGAGCAAATGCCCTCACGTCAGGGTGGATTTCCTCCCGCGAGGCACGGAGTGTAAGATCAAGCAAACCCATCTGTGAGGAGGCTGTTATGGCCCGTGTATCGGTAGAGATCAAAGACCACATCGCCCATGTGCGGCTGACCCGTGGCGACAAGATGAACGCGCTGGATCAGGCGATGTTTGACGGCATCATCGAGGCCGGTGAAGGCCTGATGGACAACGGCGATGTGCGGGTTGTGGTGCTCTCTGGGGAGGGCAAGTCCTTCTGCGCCGGGCTCGACGTGATGAGCTTTGCTGCGCTGGCGGGGCAAGACCCGGTGGCGCGGATCATGCCACGCACCCATGGCAATGCGAATGACGCGCAGCAAGTTGCGATGGTGTGGCGCAAGCTGAAGGTGCCGGTGATTGCGGCGTTGCAGGGCGTGGCCTTTGGCGGCGGCTGTCAATTGGCGTTGGGCGCGGACATTCGCGTTGCCGCGCCGGGCACCAAGATGGCGATCATGGAAATGAAATGGGGGCTGATCCCGGATATGGGCGGGATGACCTTGTTGCCGCATTTGGTGCGCTCGGATGTGTTGCGGCGTCTGACCTATACGGCTGCACCGGTTGAGGCGGAGCAGGCTTTGGCTTGGGGATTGGTGACTGAGATCGCCGAAGACCCGCTCGCCGCTGCGATGGCTTTGGCGGAAGAGATTGCAGGTAAGAGCCCCTCGGCTGTGAAAGCGGCCAAGGCGCTGATTGGATACGCGGAAGAGCATATGGATGATGTGGACGCGGTGCTTCTGGAAGAGAGCCGGGCGCAGGCGGATTTGATTGGTAAGCCGCATCAGATGGAAGTGATCGCAGCCAATATCCAGAAACGAAAGCCAAATTTCGGCTGAGATCTGTCGAAGTGGTTACCCTAGTGACGGTGCGGACCAGGGATTGAGAGCAGATGCCATGCCCGCAAAGGGCATGGCATCT
Source organism: uncultured Shimia sp. (assembly GCF_913054185.1). Taxonomy (GTDB): domain Bacteria; phylum Pseudomonadota; class Alphaproteobacteria; order Rhodobacterales; family Rhodobacteraceae; genus Shimia. The sequence goes on along the minus strand of NZ_CAJXIV010000003.1, from coordinate 63,519 downwards.
TTGTTTTGATGAGCCTTAGTCCAGCTCGGCAAGTTTAGCCAAGGCCGCTTTGATCTTGGTCTCTTCTTCTTCGCGCAGGGCTAGGTTTTCACGGGCTTCAGCAACCACCTCTTCGGGAGCTGACGCCGCGAATTTCGGGTTTTTCAATCGGCCACGCAACCCGCCAAGTTCTTTGGCCAGTTTGCCGAGGTTTTTCTCCTGACGCGCTTTTTCCGCAGCCACATCAATGATGTCGGCCAAGGGAAGCGCAAAGGAGGCGCCGGGAGCGCCGATGGAGATACAGCCTTTTGGCAGTTCGTCGGCCTGTGTCAGGCTCTCGATGCGTGCTTTGTTCATGATCAGCGCGCCGTTGCGATCCCAGTAGTCTTGAGCGGCAGCGTCCATGTCCGTGACCAGCATCGGCACAATAGAGCCTGACGGCACGTTCAATTGCGCGCGCGCAGAGCGAACGTTGCCGATAACCGCGATGACCCAATTCATTTCGGCTTCGGCCTCCGCATCCACCAGATCAGCGGAAGTGTAAGTGGGCCATTGCGCGTGGGCCAACATCTGCGACGCCGTGCCCGTTTTGAAACCACGGCCTTCTGTGACGTTCCAGAGCTCTTCTGTGACAAAAGGCATGATTGGGTGCATCAGGATCAACGCTTGGTCGATAACCCAGGCAAAGGTGGCGCGGGTCTCTTCTTTGGCCGCAGCATCGTCGCCCTGAAACACCGGTTTGGTGAACTCCAGGTAGCGGTCACAGAAGGTGTTCCAGAAGGTGGAATAAAGCGCGTTGGCGGCATCGTTGAAGCGGAAGCTTTCAAAGCCTGCATCGACTTCTTCACGCAGTTTGGCAATCTCGCCGACGATCCAACGGTTCAACGGCAGGGTCACCTTGGGGGGTTCAGCTCCACGCTCGGCGTTAAAGGCGTCAATCTGGCTGTCGCCATAAGAACAGGCCTGCCAGATTTTGGTGACAAAATTGCGGTAACCTTCAATACGCTTCATGTCGAGTTTCAGCACACCACCCAAAGAGGCCATGGCGGCATTTGTAAAGCGCAGCGCGTCGGTGCCGTATTGATCAATGATCTCCAGCGGGTCCACCACATTGCCGGTGGATTTAGACATCTTCTTGCCTTTGGCGTCGCGCACGAGGCCATGTAGATAGACGGTGTCAAACGGGATTTGGTCCACCACAGCGAGCTGCATCATCATCATGCGGGCGACCCAGAAGAACAGGATGTCCTGACCGGTGACCAGCGTGGAGGTGGGGAAGTATTTGCCCAATGCGTCGGTGTTTTCTGGCCAACCCAAGGTGCCAATGGGCCAAAGACCGGAGGAGAACCAAGTGTCGAGCACGTCAGGATCACGCCAAACCGGGTACACCAGTTTCAGCGGATCTTGGTCCACCACGTATTGTGCAAGGCTTTCAGCCAGCATGTGGATGGCTTCGTGCTTGTCGGCCACTTCGACCACTTTTCCGTGGTTTAATGGCGCGGGGATATTGGCGTTGTCATCAAGGAACTGCTCAACAACACCCTCGAAGTTTGCGGCACAGTGGGTGACGTTGCCACGGTGCAGCATGCCGCCATCACCGAGCAAGCGGCCCATTTCGACGAGATCCAACGCACCGTTGTTTTCGTCATCTTTGAAATCATCAGCCGAGAGATCGAGGCCATACCACACAGGGATTTGATGCCCCCACCACAGCTGGCGGGAGATACACCAAGGTTCAATGTTTTCCAGCCAGTGGAAATAGACCTTTTCACCGCTTTCCGGCAGGATTTTCACGTCACCGTTGCGTACGGCGTCGAGTGCCGGGCCAACAATCTTGTCGGTTTCCACAAACCACTGATCGGTCAGCATTGGCTCGATGACCACTTTGGAGCGGTCGCCAAACGGCTGCATGATAGGTTTGTTTTCGACCACTGGGATGTCGCGGAAGGCTTCGTGGCCTTCGTCGTCCACGTAGTGTTCGGTTGTCATCACCGCGAGGCCTTCGTCGGTGATTTGCTGGACGACCAGTTTACGCGCTTCAAAGCGGTCCAGGCCGCGCAGGTCATCCGGGACGAGGTTCACGCCGTCAGCTTCATTCACGGTCAGGCTGCGCTCGCCTTTGGCCACGGACATGGCGATGGTTGCGGCGGCGTCATAGCTGTCGCCATCGGCGCGCATCGCGCCTTTGCTGTCCATCAGGCGGTACATTGGGATGCCGCCGCGCTTTGCAACCTGGTAGTCGTTGAAGTCATGCGCGCCGGTGATTTTCACCGCACCGGAGCCGAAGTCTTTGTCCGGGTATTCGTCGGTGATGATCGGAATCAGGCGGCGGTGTTCTTTGGGACCCACCGGGATTTCGCAAAGCTTGCCAACGATGGAGGCGTAACGCTCATCAGACGGGTGTACTGCGACTGCGCCGTCGCCCAGCATGGTCTCCGGGCGGGTGGTAGCGATGGAGATGTAGTCGCGCTCTTCTTCAAGTGTGACGTTGCCGTCTTCATCTTTCTCGACGTAGGTGTAGGTCGCACCACCCGCCAGCGGGTACTTGAAGTGCCACATGTGACCGGCCACTTCGATGTTTTCCACTTCGAGGTCGGAGATGGCGGTTTCGAAATGCGGATCCCAGTTTACGAGGCGTTTGCCGCGATAGATGAGACCTTTGTTGTACATCTCAACAAAGACTTTCAGAACGGCATCGTGGAAGTTGCCGCCAGCCACGTCGTCCGGTGCTCCGGGCGCGCCGGACATTGTGAAGGCTTCGCGGGAAAAATCACAAGAGGCCCCAAGGCGCTTGAGCTGGTTGATGATGGTGCCGCCGCTTTCGGCTTTCCAGTCCCAGACTTTTTCGAGGAACCTCTCGCGGCCCAGTTCGGCGCGGGAAGGCTGTTGGGTTTCGGCCAGCTTGCGCTCCACGACCATTTGGGTGGCGATGCCCGCGTGGTCGGTGCCCGGCTGCCACAGGGTGTCAAACCCTTGCATGCGTTTCCAGCGGATCAGAATGTCTTGCAACGTGTTGTTAAACGCGTGGCCCATATGCAAAACGCCGGTGACGTTGGGGGGCGGGATCATGATGCAGTAGGTGGAGGCACCCGGTTTTGCGTTTGCTCCCGCGGTGAAGCAGCCTGCTTTTTCCCATGCGTCAAACAGCCGGCCTTCGGCCTCGGCTGCGTTGAAGGTTTTTTCCATCGCCATTGGTGTGATCCCTTGTGTCGGTTCGCGCCCGTTATCAATCGGAGTTGTCTCTATCGAATGCGAGAACAAAGGGGAAGCGGGAAGACATTGTTTAGGAAAGTGGAGAAATCCTGAATTTATTCACTCAAGTTGGAAAAATTCAAAAAAGATCTGGTTTGTTAAGGTTCTGTTAACGCTTTCGACAGCATAAGCAGAGTGTGGCGCAAGACGCCTCCACGCTAGAAGGCGATGAGATGTACATCCTGCGTGCCAGAACGGCACGCAAATCATCTCTCCCTCGAAGTTTCCAGAAAGACAGGTTTTTAGTGGCGTTTGTTTGCGTGGTCAGCCGCGTGGACGGTCCAGCTTGGTGGACAGATGGATCAGGCTTTCGGAGCTTTTTACGCCCTTGGCCTCGCCGATGTTGTCGAGCGTGTCGTCCAGCTCCGATGTGCTATCGGCGGCCAGTTGCACAATCAGGTCAAAACGTCCGGAACAGGTGTTCACACTTTCCACAGCTGGCAGAGATTTCAGGCGATCCAGCACAATGGGGCCGCTGCGCAATTCGATGGAGAGAAGAGCGGTGGCGCGCAGTCTCGGCCGAGCGACATCTCCAAGGCGGAGAGTATAGCCAGCGATGGCACCGGAGGTTTCTAGCCGGTCGATGCGCGCCTGAACAGTGGTGCGGGCCAGGCCAAGTTTGCGAGCCAGTGTTGCCACCGGCGCACGGGCATTCTCGCTGAGCAGGGCCAAGAGTCGTGTGTCAGTTTCGTCAGGTTGCATATCTGTGCCGTCAATTTGCCGAGTCTTTCCGGCATTTTTACCAGAGTGCCGCGTGGAATCGACAAGAAAATCCCTCAGGCTGAGTGAAAACAGGATTGAGGTAGGAAATGCGCAACGATCCGGCCCTTTGGCCGTCCCCTTCTTGGCATCTGACGAAGTTTTCACCAGACGCGCCGGTTTTGTATTTTGCCCCTGAGGTGCTGCAAGCCACGGCGCAGCGGTTTGTCGACGGGTTTGCAGGGCTGGTGACCTATGCGGTGAAAGCCAATGACCACGAGGCAGTGCTGTCCAATTTGGTGAGCGCGGGGCTGACGGCGTTTGATGTGGCGTCGCCCTTGGAGATGGCGCGGGTGCGGCGTGTGGCGCCGGATGCGGTGCTGCATTATCACAATCCGGTGCGGTCGGTGGCCGAGATCACCGAGGCGGTGGGGCATGGGATTGCCAGCTGGTCAGTGGATTGTCCGCGCGAGTTGCAGAAACTGGCGGACGTGCCGCGTGTTGGAACCGAAATTGCGGTGCGGCTGCGGTTGCCGGTGGCTGGTGCGGCGTATGATTTTGGCGAGAAGTTTGGCGCGGACCCGGATCAGGCAGTAGAATTGCTACAACAAGCGCGGGACATGGGGTTTGCCACTTCTTTGACGTTTCATCCGGGCACGCAATGTGCGGATCCGCAGGCCTGGGCGGTTTATATCGTTGAGGCTGCAGATGTGGCACGGCGCGCAGGCGTGGCGCTAAAGCGATTGAATGTCGGCGGCGGCTTTGCCGCGCATCGCAGTGGGGCTGCGCCGGACTTGGAGGCGATTTTTGATCGGATTGCGGCTGAGACCGTGCGCGCGTTTGGCGATGAGGCCCCTGCGCTGGTCTGTGAACCGGGCCGCGCGATGGTGGCGGAAGCATTTACGTTGGCGGTTCGGGTGAAGACTGTGCGTGACACGGCGGTGTTCCTGAATGATGGGATTTATGGCGCGCTGACCGAGCTGCGCGATATTGGCGTGCCGGACCGGATTTCTGTGCTTCGGCCAGACGGGGCCGTGGTTGATGGTGAGATGGCGCGCAAGGTGGTCTACGGGCCGACGTGCGACAGTCTTGATCGGCTGCCGGATCCCGTGGCGTTGCCCGCGCAGATAGCTGAGGGCGATTTTGTGATGATCAAAGCCATGGGGGCATACTCATCATCCCTGTCCACAGGGTTTAACGGCTATGGTTTGCAGGAAATGGTAACTGTCGCCACGTTGTAAGGCACAACAGGCTCTGGACACCCCAGACTTGCGCTATAGAGTTGCTCCTCGGAGCGACGCGCAGGGGAGCCAGCAGCCATGGATAAGTTTGGGAAAAGCCAGCCGGTCAAACGGGTTGAAGACACGCGGTTTTTGACCGGCGAAGGCCAATACGTGGACGATATTGCGCCCAAAAATGCGCTGCATGCCTATTTTTTGCGCTCCCCGGTTGCGCATGGCGTTGTGACCGAGCTGGATGTTTCGGACGCGCGTGAGGCGGATGGTGTGGCTTGTGTCTTAACGTTGGCGGACCTGTTGGCAGCGGGGCTTGAGGCCAACTTGCCAGGCACGCAGGTCGACAATCGCGACGGTAGCAAAGGCGCCAAACCGGAGCGTCCTTTGCTTGCGGCAGATCGGGTGCGCTACGTGGGTGAGCCTATTGCTGTGATTATCGCAGAAAGCATGGATCAGGCGCGGGATGCGGCCGAGATGATCCTGTTTGACTATGACGATCTGGATGCGCATTTGGCTTTATCGCGTGGTGGCGAGCAACTGCATGGCGAAGCGCCAGAGAACCTCGCGTTTGATTGGGGGCTGGGTGACGAAGCTGCAACCGAAGCAGCCTTTGACGCGGCGGCGCATGTGGTGAGCCTTGAGATTGGCGACAACCGGGTGATTGTGAACTCCATGGAGCCGCGTGGCGCCTATGCTGAATGGGACGGAGATCGGCTACATCTGGCGAACAACGGCCAGGGTGTTTGGGGGACCAAAAGCAATGTCGCGCGTGTGCTGAAGATGAATGAAGACGACGTGCGCGTGACCAACCCGGACACCGGCGGCGGATTTGGCATGAAGGCGATGATCTATCAGGAGCCGCTGGTTGTGGCTTATGCTGCCAAGATGCTGGGCAAGCCGGTGCGGTGGATTGCGGATCGCACCGAGTCGATGTTGTCAGACAATGCGGGGCGCGACCTGGTGTCGCTGGCGGAACTGGCGTTTGACGAGAACCTCAAGGCCACGGCCTATCGGGTGAAGTCTGTCGCGAATATGGGGGCGTATAACTCGCAGTTTGCCCAGGCGATCCAGACGCAGCTGTTTAGCCGCGTGTTGATGGGCGTTTATGATGTGCAGACCACTTGGCTGCAGGTGGACGGCATTTACACAAACACCACACCTGTGGATGCCTATCGCGGCGCTGGGCGGCCGGAGGCGATTTATGTGCTGGAGCGGTTGATGGATCGGGCAGCGCGGGAGCTGGGCGTAAGCGGATATGAGCTGCGTCGGCGGAACTTCATTCCGAAAGAGGCGTTCCCATATAAGTCGGCCACCGATGAGACCTATGACGTGGGTGACTTTGATCGGGTGCTGAGCCGTGTGGAAGAGTTTGGTGATGTGGCAGGGTTTGCCGCGCGCAAGGCCGCGAGCGCCAAGGCCGGCAAGTTGCGTGGTGCGGGGCTGTGTTACTACATCGAGAGTATTTTGGGCGACCCAAGCGAAAGCGCGCGTGTGGAGTTCAATGAAGATGGCACCGTGTCGATCTATGTGGGCACGCAGTCCAATGGGCAGGGGCACGAGACGGTTTATGCGCAGTTCCTGAGCGATCAGACTGGTATCCCAACCGAGATGATTGAGGTGGTTCAGGGTGACAGTGACCGCATCAAGCAGGGGGGCGGGACCGGGGGCTCGCGGTCCGTGACGGTGCAAAACACCGCCACTTTGGCAACCGTGGAAACGATGGTTAAAGCCTTTGTCCCGTATCTTGCAGAGAAGATGGGCGTGGATGCCGCGGACGTGAGCTTTGATGATGAGCAATTCCGGGCGGAAGGCTCTAACCTACATCCGACTTTCCTTGAAGCCGCCGAGATGGCGCGGACTGATCGGCGCGTAGATTTGATGGTGCATGAAGAGCGCACCACTTTGCCAGCGCGCAGTTTCCCAAATGGGGCGCATTTGGCGGAAGTTGAAGTGGACCCAGAGACCGGACAGGTTTCGTTGGAGAAATACACCGTGGTGGATGATTTTGGCAATCTGATCAATCCGATGCTCGCCGAGGGGCAGGTGCATGGCGGCGTGGCGCAGGGCATTGGTCAGGCGCTGATGGAGCATGTTGTGTTTGATGACGACGGCCAGTTGTTGACGGCGACTTTCATGGATTACGCGATGCCACGCGCCAGTGATGTGCCGATGATTGGGTTCACCACCGAGGCGGTGCCTTCAACCGCCAATGTCATGGGCATGAAAGGCTGTGGCGAGGCGGGCACCGTTGGGGCGATGGCTGCGGCCGCCAACGCTGTGCAGGATGCACTGTGGGACGCAGGTGTGCGCCAGGCGGACATGCCGTTCACGCCACATCGCGTGTGGGAATTGTTGAAAGAGGCCAGAAATACAGCTGCATAGACGCATATCAGAGTGGCTGGCTGGTAAGTTCACCAGCAGCCATACTCCGGCAGGGCCTCGCCGAGGGGTTGTCACACATGTGATCATTTTGGATGGCACTATGTCCTCGCTTGCGCCGGGGCAGGAAACCAACGCCGGGCAAACTTATATGCTTCTGCGTGAGATCGGTGCGGCGGTGTCGGTCTACTATGAGGCTGGGGTGCAATGGCGGTCCTGGCGACAGACCTTGGATGTGCTGATGGGACGCGGTATCAATCGGCAAATTCGGCGGGCGTATGGCTATTTAGCAAGCCGGTATCGGCCCGGAGACAAAATTATCCTGATGGGCTATTCGCGGGGCGCCTTTGCGGTGCGCTCGCTGGCTGGGGTGATTGACCGGGTGGGTCTGCTGAGGGCTGACTGTGCCACAGAACGAAATATTCGTACGGCCTATCGGCACTATGAACTGACACCGGACAGTGCAGCGGCCAAGGCCTTTGCGGTGGCGCATTGTCATGAGGAAACGCAAATCGAGATGGTTGGCGTCTGGGATACGGTGAAGGCGTTAGGCGCACGGGTGCCGGTGTTGTGGCGCATCACCGAGCGGCGTCATGCGTTTCACAATCATCAACTGGCCCCTGTTGTGCAGCACGGGTTTCACGCGTTGGCGCTGGATGAGACGCGGCAGGTGTTTGAACCGGAGCTGTGGCGCTGTCCCGATGACTGGGACGGGCGGGTGGAGCAGGTCTGGTTTCGCGGGGCGCACAGTGATGTGGGCGGACAATTGGTCGGCTTTGACGCGGCGCGGCCGCTGGCCAATGTGTCACTTGTCTGGATGTTGGAGCGGCTGGCAATGTGTGGCGTTGACCTGCCAAGTGGGTGGCGGGACCGGTATGTCACCGATCCGGATGCGCCTATGGTTGGGACCTGGCGGTCGCTGGGCAAGTATTTCCTGTTTCGCTCGCCGCGCCTGGTCTGTGCGGATCGCTCCGAGAGCATTCACCCAACTGCGCTGCCATATGTGAGTTCTGGTGACGTCAAGGGGCAGGTGTTGCAGCGGACCTGAAGCGGCTCAGTCGCGCCAATCGACAAACTCGTCCAGCGCTGCGCGATCCGTACGGAAGGTGTTGATACTGGCGGCGTCATCCGGATGGCCAAAAGAAATGGCAGCCAAGACGTTTCGGTCTTCGGGGATGTCAAAATGTGTGCGGATTGTATCTGAGAAAAGCGACAAGGCGGCTTGTGGGACCGTGCCGATGCCCTGCGCTTTGGCAGAGAGGCAAAAGGCGGTGATGAAGCCGCCGCAATCGAGCACGCCGTAGGGGCCAAGTTCCTTGGGGCAGGTGATCACCGCCACATGTGGTGCGCCAAACAGCGTGTAGTTTTCTCGCATTTGACGGGCGCGGCCTTCTCGGTCCCCACGACCAATGCCCACGGCTTCATAAAGTTGAAAGCCGCAGGTGCGACGGCGTTCAAGATGTGCACCGGTGTAGGTGTCCGGGAAAGGGTAGTCCGGTGCCGCGGCGCCGTTGTCAAAGGCTGTGGCCGTGGCCTCGCGAAAGGCCTCGGTCTGAGAGCCCGAAGTGACAATAACCTTCCAAGGCTGGGCGTTGCACCAAGATGGGGCTCGTCCGGCATCATGTAGGATGTGTGTAATCACATCTTTTGGCACGGGGTCTGATTTGAATGCGCGGCAAGAATGGCGGGTGTGCAGAAGCTCTTGCAGCGTAGCGTGATGAGACATCTCGGATTTCCCCAACAATTATTGGTTTTGGGCAATGATATAGCCAATCACGCCCGCAGCAATAGCGGCAAGCAAAACCGCAAAGGCGATCTTCCATTTCGAGTAGGGGCGTTCCCCTTGCACGCGGCCGGTTTGTCCATTCACAACAAAGCGATAAGACGTGCCGCGATACTTATATGCCGCCATCCAGACCGGCAGCAGTATGTGTTTAAACGTCACGTCGCTAACCGAAGTGGAGATGTTGTGGATGCGCTGGCGGTCGCCGCCGATGTCAAAGGCCACGTCACGACGGATCACGCGATCCATATGGTCGCGGGCCTCGTCATAACCTTGCTCGAGTTCAATGGAGTAGCCTTCGGCTTGAAAGCCTGCGAGGAACTCGGGCGTGTAGGGCTCAAGGGCGGAGAGATCCCAAGGCTGCAGGTTGTCGGTGTATTTCTTTGGCAAGGCTTTGGAGCCAAGCACAAGTATATCGTCAAACCAGCGTTTGACGCGGCCAGACGCAGGCGACCAGCGGATTTTTTGCACCTGCCGTTGCTCGCGTTTGCCATCCACCATGACGGTTTCGGTGACATAATAGATCGTGCCACGTTCACCCATGTAGGAGGATTTGGTATCGGCATCATAGGTCCAATAGGGGACATAGACGCCGTCCATTTTGCGGCCCTTTTTCGCGTACTCCTGCAAGCCATTGGGCGCAAACCAGAGTTTACCCAGCCAATCGTTCATGGCTTGATGTGCGATTTTTTCCGCAATTTGAAACGGCAATACGGCGCGCGGTTTGATCAGGCGGTGGGTACCGGTATCGACCACAACGGGCGTGGCACAGAACGGGCATTCGGTGGCGTGGATGTCGCCTTCAAACACAACATGTGCAGCGCAATTGGGGCAGGAGGTGGTGCGGGCCTCCACCATTTCGGCGGCTGGGAGCTGTTTGGCAAGCGCAGCTTTGAAATCCAGCTCGGCAATTGCCGTTTGTCGGTCGCCTTGCTCAGTGGCTTCTTCGTGCCCGCAGTGATCGCAGATCAGTTTGCCTTCGTTGGGCGCGAAACGGTAGTCCGCGCCGCATTGGGCGCAGGGGAAACGGGTGGTCTCTTTTGGCGCGGGGGGCGGAGTGGCTGACATGAAAGGCTGCTTGCTTTGAAATGGCTTGGGAAGAACAGGTGAAGCCCCGGCTAGAAAGCCGGGGCAAGGGAGTTACGCGCCGGGCGGCGGGGGTGGCAGGATGGTGAAAAGCTGCGCCAGTTCAGCGACGTCTTCGGCGTGTTTCCAGCCATCCTGACCTGCGGTCCAGACGTGGGTTTCGCGGGTGATGTCTCCGCCGGTGGCCATGCGGCCCAGGGCAGCTTTGGAGAAGGGGCCTTTGGTCTGGCCGTTTTCAGCGATGTGCCAAACGTGTTCGACCGGCGGGGGCGGAGGTGGTGCGGCGTTGGTTTGCGGGGCTGGAGCGGCTTGTGGTGTTTGGGCGGCTGGAGCTGCACCCCATGGGCCGGTTTGCGCCATCTGTTGGGCCATTGCCATGCCCATACCCATCCCCATACCAGCGCCCATGCCGGAGTTTGGCGTTTGCGCGGCGGCAGTCATGGCTTCGGCGGCGGAGAACTGGGTGTATTTGCCCAGATCGCCGACAATACCCATGGAGGTACGCTTGTCCATCGCTGCTTCGACCGCGGGCGGGAGAGAGATATTTTCGATGTAGAGTTCCGGGATTGCGAGGCCGTATTCGGCAATGGTGCCGGAGATTTCGGCGGCGACCAGTTTGCCAAGATCGGCAGTGTTTGCAGCCATGTCCAGAACCGGAATGCCGGAACCAGCCACCACGCGGGAGAATTCCTGCACGATGATGTTGCGGATCTGGAAGCTGATCTCGTCCATGGTGAACTCGCCATCGGTGCCAACGATCTCTGTCAGGAAGCGGGCGGGGTCGACCACGCGGATGGCGTAGGTGCCATAGGCGCGCAGGCGCACAGGGCCAAATTCGGGGTCCCGTACCATAATTGGGTTTTTGGTGCCCCACTTCAAGTTGGCAAAGCGGGTGGTGTTGACGTAGTAGATTTCGGACTTAAACGGGCTTTTGAAGCCGTGGTCCCAATGTTGCAACGTGGTCATCACCGGCATGTTGTTGGTCTCAAGCATATAGAGACCGGGCGTGAAGACATCGGCCAGTTGGCCCTCGTGCACAAACACCGCTGCCTGACCTTCGCGTACGGTCAACTTGGCGCCGTATTTGATCTCATGCCCTTCGCGCTCAAACCGGAAAACCAGCGTGTCGCGGGTGTCGTCCACCCAATGGATTACGTCGATAAATTCGCCGGTGAGGAAATCAAAAATACCCATGAGGTGGTCCTTTCAAAAGGCTGGCCGCGGAGGCGCTCAGAAGTTCTGTGCGGTCTGCTCGCGGGCCAGAATGTAAACAATAGGGCGGGCGTCGTCCACGCTCATGCCGATGCTAAGCCGGTCGTCATAGAGCATAGAGAGCAGTTTTTCGTCATGCGTGGTGAGGAGGGCAAACTCCTCGTCGTCGTTGAAGATCGAGGGGCGGGCTTCGGGGCTGTCATTGGCCAAACCAAGCCCCTGCGCGATCTCTTCGTGAAAGCAGGATTTGCGCAAAAGGTCAGGGTGTTCCGCACGTACAAGGGCGACGGCGGACGTGTAAACGTTGGGAGTGCTGTCAGAGGCCAGCGCCACCACGAAGCAATAGATATTGCGTGGTGGATTGGCGAACAGCGCTCGCGTTTTGGGGGAGGCGTTTGGTAACAAACTGTCGAGGCGTCTGTTGACCGTATCGCGGTCGTCCGCGCCCATAACCAACACATGGAAGTTTGCCTTGCCGCTGCTTTGGCGAACGGCGTGGCCGGTTGCGTTTGCCAAACGCGAAACGTAGGCGGCCACAGTTGCACGGTCTTTGGCTCGCTGCTCTTCAGGAACCGAAGGGCCAAATTCGACATTTATCTTTAAGGGCCCATTCCAGCGGCGTAGCTGACCCGCTTGACCAGAGGATCTTTCCAACCCGCCACCGCTATTATACTCATCGTAAAAGGCGATACGTTCAAAATTGCGGGCAAGGATGTCTGGTGTGAAGGGGGTGTCTGGGCCGCCGCCGTCGGTGCGCAGCAATCCGCGCGTCAAAAGGTCAGCCTGAACCTTGCTGTAGTAAGAGCGCAGTGCGGCGCTGGCTTCAGACGGGGGTGCAGGCGTTGGTTTTGCCACCGGCGGCTTGGTGATGCCGCCGGTGTCTTCGCAGGCTGCCAAGGTGATCAGCAGCCCCAAACCTATGCCTGCAAACCGTTTCACGTCGCAGGCACTGCAGTGGCTGTTGTGTCGCCGAGGCCGTCCTTGCGGGCTTTGGCAGAGGCCAATGTGTCGCGCAGTTCAGCTTCCATTTTCTTCATGTCACCCTCCGCGGCGGCACGCTTGGCTTTGCCTTCATCCGCGATCTGCAACGACTCATTGATCGTGGCAATCAGCTCGGCGTTCGCGATTTTTACAGCCTCTATGTCAAACACGCCACGCTCCATCTCGGTGCGCACAGCTCTGTTGGTTTCACGCAGGTTTTTGGCGTTGGCGGTCAGCAGCTCATTGGTCAGATCGTTGGCATCGCGCACAGCGGCGGCGGCCTCGGCGGAGCGTTGGATGGTGACGGCTTGCGCCAATTGGGTTTCCCAGAGTGGCACGGTGTTGACCAACGTCGAGTTGATCTTGGTGACCAGAGATTTGTCGTTTTCCTGAACCAGTCGGATCGACGGCAGCGACTGCATAGTGACCTGACGGGTCAGTTTGAGGTCGTGCACACGGCGTTCCAGGTCATCGCGTGCGGCGCGCAGGTCGCGCAACTCTTGGGCCTTCATAACCTGTGCGTTTTCGTCTGCGGCAGAAACTTCAGCCTCTTTGGCGGGGATGTCATTGGCATCCAGATCGGCAATCTTCGCCTCTCCGGCTGCAATGTAGAGTGCCAGTTCGTCGTAGAATGCGAGGGTTTTCTCGTAAAGCACATCCAGCGATTTGATGTCTTTCAGAAGTTTGTGTTCGTGATCAAGCAGATCGTCGGTGACACGGTCGATCTGATCCTGCACGTCTTCAAAACGGGCGGTGAACTTGGCAAATGGCGCGGCCTTACCAAACAGTTTCTCCCAAAAGCTGCGCTCGCGGCGGATGTCCAATTCGGAGACGGAGAACCCGCGGATGGTGGTGACGATGTCGCGCAGGCTGTCGCCTGCTGGGCCAACATCTTTGTTGCGCACGTCTTGCAGCATGGCTTGCGAAATTGTCTGTAGTTCTGCCTGAGCACCGGAGCCAAAAGACACAATAGAGTTGGTATTGGTCATGTCCAGCTCGGCCATGCGCTTGGTGATCTCGGCAGAAACCGGCGCGTCCGCTTCGGCAAGAGGCACAATGGCGTTGGCCTCAACCGGTTCGGGAAGCGCAACGGTGGCTTCGGTAATTTCCGCCAAGGCTGCTTCGGCTTTTTGTTTTACGATTTCAGACATTTAAATCCACCCTTCCGGTAGGTCACATGTGTTGTCAGCTGTCGCGGCGCAGGCCTTCGCGCTCTAGGCGCTCGCGCAGCACATCAATTTCGATGGTCAGGTCGCCACGATCCTCAAGCAGGAGTTTCTGCGTGCGGGCGGCGAAGTTTTCTTCGAGATCGTCCAGCAGCGCGAGGTAGTCGGCACGGGCCTGCGCGTCCTGGGTTCGGCTGTAGATGTCGGCAAATTTCACGGTCGCGTCTTTGGCGCCCAACAAATAAACGCCGAGGTAGCGACGCGCTGCGGTTAGATCCCGTGGGTCTTCTTCGACCGTGCGAAAGAGGTCGCGGGCGGTGGATTGGAACGCCGCCACACGACGCTCCACATTACGGTCGCCGGCGCGGGCCACGGCATCACTCATGGCGCGCAGGTGCTCTTCGGCTTCTTCCACAGCGCGGGCAACGCGGTCGGTTTGGTGCCGGTTGGTGCCTTCCATGCCTTTGTCTGACATCGGGTCGAGGCCAAAGGCAAAGCTGTGCAATAGGCCGCCAACAACGGCAAAGATACCCGCTCCGACAAGACCATGGCTTGCAAAACCGGCGACAGCGAGGCCGAGCCCCGTGAGTACTGAGCCGAGCAGTTTGCGGGGCAAGGCGGGACGGCGGGCCACTTTGCGCGCGTCGTAGGCCTCTTGTGCAAACATGCCTTCGCGGGTCATCCACGCGGCAAGCAGCAGAGTACCAAGTGCCACCAGATACTGTGCCATCACGATGGGTTCAGATGTGAAGGCCTTCCAGATCAGTGGAAGGGGCGCGATAAAGAGCAGGTTGACCCGGCCCCCAGCGCGGCTGCGCTTAGCATTGCGAAAACCATCCTCTTTGGCAGAGGTCTGTGTGCCACTAGGGCTATATTTCCCACCAAATTTCTGAGCCATCAGCCGCCTCCTGTGAAGGAGACGTAGAAGATCAACAGAACCAACAGGCCGAAGGCCAGCTTCTGCAAACCGGTTGATGACATAATGGCTCCACCCTGCGCTAAGTTATGGAGAAATCTAAGAACTCTACCGCAAGATGGCTAGGGGGAAGTTTTGGTAAAGCGGCGCATTGCCGAGGCAGGGAGCCTGCGCACTTGATTAGTTGCGGCGGCGAATAGGTTTGCGACGCTTTTCTTCGGGCACTGCGCCTTCGAGGCCCAATTGGTCACGCACAACACGACGGCGCACCTCTTCGACTTCGCCGGATTTAAGTTGGCCAAGCTGAAATGGACCATAAGACACACGGATCAGACGGTTCACGGTCAGGTTGATGGCTTCCATGGCACGGCGAATTTCGCGGTTTTTGCCTTCGCGCAAGCCAATGGTCACCCAGGCGTTGGCGCCTTGTTGGCGGTCCAAGGTGATCTCCATCGGCTGAAACCGTTCTCCCTCCGCCACGATGCCTTTGCGCAAGGGCGCAAAAGTCTCTTCCGTTGGGCGACCGTTGATTCGCACGCGATATTTGCGCAGCCACCCTGTGCTTGGCAACTCCAGCTTACGCTTCAAGTCGCCATCGTTGGTGAGCAGCAGGAGGCCTTCGGAATTGAGGTCAAGCCGTCCAATAGTCATCACGCGAGGCAGGTTTTCAGGCAGGTGATCAAAGATGGTCTCGCGGCCCTTTTCGTCGCGGTTTGTCGACACAAGCCCGGTTGGCTTGTGGTAGAGCCAAATGCGTTCCGGATCAGGCTCGCCGATCGGTTTTCCGTCTACGGTGATGCGGTCTTTGGTCGTCACGTTAAGGGCAGGGCTGTCGAGCTTACTCCCGTTTACCGATACGCGCCCTGCTTCGATCATGCGCTCTGCGTCACGGCGTGAGGCTACCCCCGCGCGGGCCAGCACTTTGGCGATGCGATCGCCTTCGCGTTTGGGCGTGTCGGATGCCGGTTTTGCAGCTGCGCTACGCGGCTTGGATGGGCGCGATTTGGGCGCGTTTGGCTTCGCGGATGGGCGACGGGAGGAGGGAGGCTTTTGAGACATGTCCCCGTGTACCTGTGAAACGGGGATTGCGAAAGGGGGCTTGGCAGGGCAAATCATACAACATGACGTTCACAACCCATATGGATCTTGCGCTTGAGGAAGCCGGCGCTGCCGCGACGCGGGGAGAGGTGCCGGTGGGGGCCGTGATTGTCGGGCCGGATGGGGCTGTGCTGGCAACAGCAGGCAACCGGACACGGGAAGACTGCGATCCAACTGGGCACGCGGAAATCCTTGCGATGCGAGAGGCTTGTGCCAAGGTCGGCAGTGAGCGGCTTGTTGGCTGTGATTTGTACGTGACGCTTGAGCCGTGCCCGATGTGTGCCAGCGCAATCAGTCAGGCGCGGATTGCGCGGGTGTACTATGGGGCGTCTGATCCGAAGTCCGGCGGCGTGGCGCAAGGGCCGCGCGTGTTTGCACATCCGCAAAGCCACCACGTACCAGAGATCTATGATGGCCTTGCGGCGGAGGAATGTGAGGCGTTGCTCAAGACGTTTTTTGCGGAGCGTAGGTGACGCCAGCTACAGCTCAATAGCTTGCATCACTTCTGGCTCGATCACGTCCACTCCCGGCAGGCCGGCGGACAGCACGTCCGCGGATTGCGCCAAAATCGGGAAGGTCTTGTAGTGGCAGGGGACTACGGTGTTGAAATTGAAATAGCGTTTGGCGGCATAGGCTGCGCCCGCCATGTCCATAGTGAAATGGCCGCCAGCTGAAAGAATGCCCACGTCGGGTTTGTAGTAGTCTCCCATCCAATCCATGTCGGCCATGATATCTGTGTCACCGGAAAGGTAGATCGTGCGGCCTTCGGCGCGCAGAATATAGCCAACTTCTGAGCCTGCCGCCTTTGGGCCTTCGTCAGAGCCAAATGTTGAACTGTGTGAGGCTGGCACCATAGTCAGGGTCACATCATCGCTGAGATTGACTGTGCCGCCCTTATTGAAACCAACAGTCTCTAGATGCTCGTGTTCATTCCAGTAAGACATCAAATCGTACTGTCCAACGATCGGGCAGGACAGTTTGCGCGCCAATGGCAACATATCGGCGACATGGTCAAAATGCGCGTGGGTCAGGATCAGATGCGTTCCGCCTGCGACTGCGGCCTCGTGTTGGTTTTCGGGCAGGACCGGGTTGCCGGTGAGCCAGGGGTCGATCAGCAACACCAGATCGCCGGTTTCGATGCGAAATGAGCCATGTCCAAGCCAAATCAGTTTCATGTCAAAATCTCCTGTTGAATTGAGGTCAGAGTAACAGCGGCACGGCATTTGGAAAGGGTTTGCCGCAGCGCAAATCCGGCCAAGCGCTTGCACCATAATCCCGTGCACGCTAAAGGCTGAGGGCACGTCCGCAACGAGAGAGTCTTGCCCCATGTCGATTGACGAAAGCACCGCCGCCAAAGTGGCCAAACTGGCCCGTATCAAGGTTGAAGAAGATGCCCTGCCTGCGCTGGCACAGGAATTCAATGCCGTGCTGGGTTTCATTGAGCAACTCAATGAAGTTGACGTGGAGGGTGTGGAGCCAATGGTGTCTGTTACCCCGATGCGTTTGAAACGTCGTGAGGATGTGGTGACTGATGGCGACCAACAGGAGAAAATCCTGAGCAATGCGCCGGATGCGCGTGAAGGCTTTTTTGCCGTTCCCAAAGTGGTGGAGTGATCCGGTCCCGTGCCGTTGATCCCCTGACAATAGAATTTGCCCCATAAAGAGAGGCGCCCGATATGACCGATCTGACCAAACTCACTCTGGCCGAAGCCCGTGATAAGCTGCGCGCTGGTGATGTGACTTCCGTTGAGCTGACCGAAACCTTTCTGAAAGCGATTGATGACGCGGATGCGTTGAACGCCTTTGTGCACAAGACGCCGGAGATTGCGCTGGAGCGTGCCAAAGCGGCGGACGTGCGGATTGCTCAGGGTGATGCACCAGATATGTGTGGTCTGCCAATTGGCATCAAAGACCTGTTCTGCACCAAAGGTGTGCCAAGCCAAGCCGCAAGTGCGATTTTGGAAGGCTTCAAACCAGAGTATGAGAGCACCATCTCGCAGAAGTTGGAAGATTCCGGCGCTGTGATGCTTGGCAAACTCAACATGGACGAGTTTGCGATGGGCTCGTCAAACGAGACTTCGGTTTACGGCAATGCAATCAACCCATGGCGGCGCGGCAATGACGATGCGGCACTGACACCAGGTGGGTCGTCTGGTGGATCTGCCTCGGCAGTGGCCGCGGATCTGTGCCTTGCGGCAACTGGCACGGACACTGGTGGTTCTATCCGCCAGCCAGCGGCGTTCACGGGTATCACCGGTATCAAGCCGACCTATGGCCGGTGTTCTCGTTGGGGTGTGGTGGCCTTTGCTTCCTCGCTCGATCAGGCAGGGCCAATGACCAAAGACGTGCGTGACGCGGCAATCATGCTCGAAGCGATGTGTGGTCACGATGAGAAAGACAGCACCAGTGTTGATCTTGTGGTGCCAAACTTTGAAGCCATGCTAACCGGCGACATTCGCGGTAAGAAGATCGGTATCCCAAAAGAATACCGTATGGACGGCATGCCGGCGGAGATCGAAAAACTCTGGGCAGACGGCACCGAGATGCTGAAAGCGGCGGGGGCGGAGATTGTTGATATCTCCCTGCCGCATACCAAATACGCCCTGCCAGCGTACTACGTGATTGCGCCAGCAGAAGCTTCTTCGAACCTCGCGCGCTATGACGGCGTGCGCTACGGCCACCGCGCCACTCTGGCGGCGGGCGACGGCATCACCGAGATGTATGAAAAAACCCGTGCTGAGGGCTTTGGCCACGAGGTGCAGCGCCGCGTGATGGTGGGCACTTATGTGCTGTCCGCTGGTTTCTACGATGCCTACTACAACCGTGCCCGTCGTGTGCGGACGCTGATCAAGCAAGACTTCGAGAACGTCTTTGCCCAAGGCATTGATGCGATCCTGACGCCTGCGACACCGTCGGCGGCTTTTGGTCTAGGTGAAATGACCGATGCTGACCCGATCCAAATGTACTTGAACGATGTCTTCACCGTGACTGTAAACCTTGCTGGCCTCCCGGGTATTTCGGTACCAACGGGTGTGGATACGCAGGGTCTGCCACTTGGGCTGCAGCTGATTGGCCGTCCTTGGGAAGAGGGCGATTTGCTGAACACCGCCTACGCATTGGAACAGGCTGCAGGTTTTGTGGCCAAACCAGGCAAATGGTGGTAAAGCTGCTGCAAAACTAAGAGCAGTTAAGGCAGATCATGAAACGTAGCATTGGGGCCATTTGTGCGCTGGTAGCGCTTAGCGCGTGCCAGCCGCCTGTACCGGACAGCGCCGCAGGCGTATTTTATGACGAGGTGACGGGGGAGCATCGAAATACCGCGTTGCCTCCGGCCAATGCGGTGTCGCAGGAAACCATTCCGGATGCGCCACAAGTGGCGACGATCCGACCTGCTGCCCCTGCGCAAACAGCCGCTGCCACGCCGCTTATCACTACTACTACGGCCAAGCCGCAGACCGCTGCAGCAACGGCCAGTACCGTGCCATCTGCCAGCACCGTGGCACCTACAAACAATGATGCAGCCAGCATTGCCAGCGAAACCACAGCTGCACTGGCCGCGGCATCAGCAAATTCTGGCGTGCAGCCGCTGGACGCAAGTCCAAGCAATCCTGCGCCGCAGGTGTTTTCCAACCCGGGAATTTCGGACGAAAATGACTTTGCTGCTGTAGATGGCCGTCGCTCTATTGAGGCGGATGCAGCACGGCGCGCGCAAAACAAAGCCAATTATACGGTGATTCAGCCAACTGCGGTGCCGGTGCGCACGGGAGATGTTGGGCCAAATATCGTGGCCTATGCGCTGGAGACGAAACACCCGCGCGGGACCAAGATGTACAGCCGTCTGAAAATTGGCGGTGCGTCTCGGTATGACAAGGCATGCGCCAAATTTTCCAGCGACGAGGCTGCGCAGCGGGCGTTTCTGGAAAAAGGTGGTCCAAAGAAAGACCGCCTTGGCGTTGATCCGGATGGTGACGGCTATGCCTGCAAATGGGATCCCAGCCCGTTCCGTGTGGCGGCCGGCAACTAATCTATGCCCTCAAAAACGGACATTTTGCATCAGCCCTCGCCAAACTTTGGCGAGCGGCGAGATGGCCAACGGCCAGAGCTGATTGTGATCCACTACACGGCCATGGATAGCGCCCAGGCGGCGATTGACTGGCTGTGCAATCCAGAGGCGGAAGTGTCGGCGCACTATGTGATTGCGCCGGACGGGCACGTCACGCAACTGGTGGCGGAAGAGATGCGTGCCTGGCACGCGGGCGTCGGGAGCTGGCAGGGCCAAAGCGATGTAAACTCTCGCAGTATTGGTATTGAGCTCTCCAACAAAGGTGATCATCCGTTTTCGGCCAAGCAAATGGACGCGCTGGAGGTGCTGCTCAGAGGCATCAAGAAGCGCTGGGGCATTGGCCCGGACGGTGTGATTGGTCATTCTGACATGTCTCCGGGCCGCAAAATTGATCCCGGTCCAAAGTTTGATTGGCAACGGTTGGCCCGCCAGGAACTGGCCATTTGGCCGGATCAAGGGAATGCCGATGCGGATTGGGAGAGCTGTGCCAAGAATGTTGGCTATGATCTTGAGAATCCGAATTGTTTTGCCGCATTCCGAGCGCGATTTCGACCGTGGGCGGAGGGGCCGTGTGATGCTGAGGATGCGCGCATTGCAGCGCGGTTGGGGCTGGTTGCACGCAGAGATTGACGCCATTGCACCGAAGCCCTATTGCGGGGACGCGCAGAGAGCTGGATGGCCGTGGGGGCGTAAGCCCGCGAGGAAAGTCCGGACTCCACAAAGCAACGGTGCCGGGTAACGCCCGGCCGGGGAAACCCGAGGGAAAGCGCCACAGAAAACAGACCGCTCTCGCTTGCGAGAGTAAGGGTGAAACGGTGGGGTAAGAGCCCACCGCGCGGCTGGCAACAGCGGCGGCACGGCAAGCCCCACCGGGAGCAATGCCAAATAGGGACCGCGTGTGCGCAAGCACAGGAGCGCTTTGCTCCGAGCAGGTCCGGGTTGGCAGCTTGAGGTGTCTGGTAACAGGCACCCTAGATGAATGGTCATTGAACTGGCTTCGGTCGGGGAACAGAATCCGGCTTATAGGCTCTCTGCGCGTCACCTTCCCATTTTGCGCAAGACAAACAGAGGCTTGCCACAATAGGGTGTTGGCAAAACACATGAGGCCGCCATGAGTATTGTTGAAGAAATTGCCCTGCGTCAGAGCATCCGCTTGGGACTGCTTGTGGTGGGGCTATTGGCGGCAGTAATTTATGCGGTGGCCTTCTGTCACCGCCCACCAAGCATTTGGAAGACGGTGATAAAGACCATCCCAATGCCGGCCTTTGCGGCGGCTGTGGCGGTGAGCTTTGGGTCCTGGGCGGTGGTGGTCGCACTGCTGTTGTCTGCGCTCGGGGATCTGGCGCTGTCGCGAGATGGTGAGAAAGCTTTTCTGGTTGGTTTGATTTCCTTTGCGGCGGCGCATGTGGCGTATGTTTTCTACTTTTGGGACATTGGCACCGGGCCGCTGGCGATACCTGTACTGTTGGTGGTCTTGGTGGTTTTCGCTTTGTCGACGGAGCGTTGGCTGAGCCCCTTTACCGGTAATCTGCGCTGGCCGGTCAGAGCCTATGTTGTGATTATCTGTGCCATGGGTGCGACGGCCTTTGGGCTGGCGGATCGCCCTTTGGCGATGGCTGGTGCCATCGCCTTTATGGCCTCTGATTCATTGCTGGCGATTCAGTTGTTTCGCATGAAGCCGGATGCGGCCCTGCAACGCATGGTGTCGATTGCCCTATGGGTGCTTTATGCCGGTGGGCAGTTTTTGATTGTGGCAGGTGTGGGGTGGGCGACCCCGCTCTTTTAAATCCCCCCAAATCAGACTAACTGGAAGCAAGCAGTTCCGGAGACCACTATGGCGTTTTTCTCAAAGCTCAAAGACAAGCTGTTCAAATCGTCGTCCAAACTGGACGAGGGGCTTGAGGCGATTGTCGAAGATGGTGGTGAAGAGTCTGAAGCCGCTGAGGCTGTAGAACCCCCTGCAGAGCAGTCTGCGCCCGCGCCAGTTGAAGCGGTTACGGCGCCTGTTGTGGAAGAGCCGGCACCTCAACAGCCAAGTCTACTGGGGCGTTTGACTGGGCAAAGCCAAAGCAGGCCTGTGGTTAAGCGGGTTCTGGATGACGACATGCTGGAGCAGCTCGAAGAGTTGCTGATTGCATCAGATATGGGCGTGGATACCGCGCTGCGCGTGACCGCCAATATTGCGGAGGGTCGATTGGGGCGGCGCGTGTCTACGCAAGAGATTAAAGACATTTTGGCTACGGAAGTGGCACGGATCATGGAGTCCGTGGCGCGTCCAATGCCACTTTATCCCTCCAAGCCGCAGGTTGTGCTGGTTGTGGGCGTGAACGGCTCAGGAAAAACCACCACCATTGGCAAGCTGGCGAGCCAGTTCCGGTCGGCAGGAAAATCCGTGGTGATTGCGGCTGGGGATACCTTTCGTGCGGCGGCGGTAGAGCAGCTTCAAGTTTGGGGCGAGCGGGCTGGTGTGCCAGTACTGACAGCGCCAGAGGGTTCTGACCCGGCGAGCTTGGCCTATGATGCGATGACGAAGGCGGAAGCTGAGGGTGCAGACCTGCTGATGATCGATACGGCCGGGCGGTTGCAGAACCGGCAGGATTTGATGGAAGAGTTGTCCAAAATTGTGCGGGTGATTCGCAAGAAAAACCCGGATGCGCCGCACAATACGTTGTTGGTGCTGGACGCCACCACTGGCCAAAACGCGATTAGCCAAGTTGAAACGTTTCAAAAGTTGGCGGATGTGTCTGGCTTGGTGATGACCAAACTTGACGGCACTGCAAAAGGCGGAATTCTTGTAAGCCTTGCGGACAAATTTGGCCTGCCGATCCATGCGATTGGAGTGGGTGAGCAGATTGATGATCTGCAACCGTTTGACCCGGAAGAGTTTGCAGCGGCCTTGATTGGCTTGGAGCAAGGGTGAGTTTGCGCCGTTCCTGTGAGGGCATGACGTGAGCGCCTGGCTGGTCTCCTTGGAGGGCACGGCGTCTGGTCAGCAACTGGCCTTAACATTGGCCTTGCTCGCAGCTTTTCTGCATGCGGTGTTTGGCGCGCTTCAGAAAGGGCGGCATGATCCCTGGCTAACTCGCGGCGCGATTGATTTCAGCTATGCAGCAATGGCTGCGCCGTTTGCGCTGTTTGTCGTGCCTTGGCCGGAGCCACATATGTGGCTGATTTTTGCGGGCGCGTTTGTGATCCACACCGGGTACAAGCTGCTGCAAAGTTGGGCCTACACCAAAGGTGCTTTCACCGTTGTCTACCCGGTGGTGCGCGGAGTGGGGCCGTTTTTTACGGTCATCGGCGCCTATCTGATTTTTGGCGAGACCTTTAGTGGCGTGCAGTGGTTTGGGGTGGCTGTGCTGATGGCTGGCATTTTGGGGCTGGCGGTTTACAATATGGTGTTCATGACTGACGGGCGCGAAACTCTGGTTGCGGCAATGGTTATTGCCGTGTTCACCGGCTTTTTTGTCGCGCTTTACACCACGTATGATGCCTACGGCATCCGCGCGACCGCAGATCCATTCACGTTCCTGGCGTGGTTCTTCTTGATTGATGGGCTGGTTTTCCCTGTGCTTGCAACATTGAAATATCGCTCCATGGTCACACCGCCTACGCTTGGGCCTCTGATGGCACGTGGGTTTATTGGTGGTCTTGTGGCCTTTGCGAGTTTTGGCTCAGTGATGCTGGCAACGCGGTTGGACAATGTTGGCGAGGCGGCTGTGTTGCGGGAAACGTCACCGGTGTTTGCAGCACTGATTGGCTGGTTGGTGCTAAAAGAGACCGTTGGGCCGCGCAGGATTGCCTTGATGGCATTGATTGCGCTGGGGGCTGTGATAGTGGAAGTGGGCAGGTAATAGGAACGCGACATGGCTGAGAATACTTCTGTTAAAAAGATCCATCCGATGCTCAAAATGGGCTTGGAGCTGGGACCGATTGTGGTGTTCTTTGTCGCCTATTTGCGGCTGCGGGACCAAACCATAGAGATCGGCGGCACAGCCTATGACGGATTTATTGTTGCCACCGCCGGCTTTATCCCACTTTTGATCCTGACCACGGGGATTTTGTGGAAGCTGACTGGGAAGCTCTCAAAGATGCAGGTGGCCACTTTGGTGCTGGTGGTCTTGTTTGGTGGTTTGTCGGTGTGGCTCAACGATGAGCGGTTCTTCAAGATGAAGCCGACGATGATCTACCTGTTGTTTGGCGGTGCGTTGGGTGTGGGACTGTTGCGTGGACAAAGCTATTTGAAGATCGTGATGGAAGAGATGATGCCTTTGAAAGAAGAGGGCTGGTTGTTGCTCACCAAACGGTTGACGGCGTTTTTCATCGGGCTTGCGGTGCTCAACGAAATTATCTGGCGCACCCAGAGCACGGACACCTGGGTGTATTTTAAGACCTTTGGTCTGACCGCGGCGGTGTTTGTCTTCTTTATGACCCAAGGCAAAATCTTTCAGGACTATGCTTTGGAAGAAGAGGCGGAAGAAGGCTAGGGGCTCTGCCCCCGGTGCCGCAAGCGGCGCCTCCCCCGAGGTACTTTTAGAATGAGAAAGCTGTGCCTTTAGGTGTTTGCGCCAAAGAGGTCTTGTTGCACCCATGTGTCGGACCGGTCGGCGCGCAGATCTGCGTGTAATGCGCGGCCACGCCGTAGAGCTGGGCGCTCCCACAGCGTTTTGAGCCAACGGGCCATTTGAGGTTTGTCCTCCAGAGTTTGCTCTTGGCCTTCCCACAAAGAGGCCCAGCCCCACGCCGCCATGTCTGCAATGGAGAAGAAATCACCAGCGAGATATTCATTTTTGGCCAGGCGGAGATCCAGCACACCATAGAGACGGGCAGCTTCATCGCGATAGCGCGCCTTGGCGTAGGCAATGTTTTCTGGCGCGTATTTCAGGAAGTGATGGGTTTGGCCAGCCATGGGGCCAAGTCCACCCATCTGCCACATCAGCCATTCCTCAACGGCGACTCGATCCTGCTCTGACGTGCCCACAAATTGTCCGGTCTTACGCGCGAGGTAGAGCAGGATGGCGCCACTTTCAAAAACCGTGATCGGGTTTCCGTCTGGTCCGTTCGGGTCGACAATTGCAGGCATCCGGTTGTTGGGGGCGATTTTTAAAAAGCCCTCCGTAAACTGATCACCTTTGCCGATGTTGATGAGATGGGTGTTGTACGGCAGGGCCATTTCCTCCAAGGCAATGGAAATCTTCCAGCCGTTGGGGGTGGGCCAATAGTAAAGGTCAATGGGGTGCGACATGTCCGGTCCTCAGAAAGTGACCGTTATGATGCCGGTTTCAAGCTGTGCTGCAAGTGGGACTGTTAAGGTTGGGACGCACTGCGCCCAAATAGGTGCGCGGGGTCAGCTGTGCCTGAAGTGTATGCAGTGGTAACGACGTGGGATTGCGCAATAAATTCGCGTAAAACGCCATGGCGCCGGGGCGTAGGTATGGGGACCAGTGGCAAAGCCAATGTGCGGGTGGATCAATGACGTGCCCAAGGGCTGCGAGCCGTTTCAGGCCGGGCTGGTCGTCCAGCCGAATGGTCAGCGCGTTTGGCGCGTCAAAGCCACGGCCGATTGAGCGATCGTGTGCACGGCTTCGGCCCAGAAGTTGCTCAAACAGGATATCGTAAAACGCGTTTTCGCCACTGACTACATTGAAGAGCTCTGCGCCATGCCCGGCGTCCGTGCGCAGGGCTGCGGCGGCGGATGGGCGAAAGACTGCGCCGTTCAATAGAATGATCCGACCTATGTCGCCCTTTGAGAGGCGATGCAGGGCTTGAAGCGCAACGTAGGCGCCCATTGAGTGGGCCACCAAATTCACGGGGCGGTTCGGTTCCTGCCTGCGGAGCTGTTGGACCAGAATCGCCAGCGCATGAGACGCGCGGATTGCAGAGCGCAGCGCTTGTTTCAGGGAGCCGCGCGCATTCCAACCAAAGGCAACCCCAACACCACTGTCGGGTTTTGGAGAAAGGTATCCGAGACGTTTGGGCCAACTCACAACTTTGGAACTGGAAGCATCTAGCGGCGCAAAGATATGCGCATGTGGGCATCGGCCAGGGTCATAAGGGCGGAATTTGTACCCATGCAACATGATGGTCACGGGGCCACTGGTGTCCAGTGCACGGTTGAGCACAGGTAATAGCGGGGCATCGGTACCGTGTAGTACCGGTCTGCGGTGTTCTGCGTTGATCCGAATGAGCGCCATTGCTGCTCCCCCCTTCACCTTCAGGCAGTGTCGCGCAAAAATGTGCAGATTGGGTAAAGCCGGCGTAACGCAGTATCGAATGGGCCTGTGTGTCTTGACGTATCGGGCGTTGCGGCGTACTTCGCCTGTGTGGCGATTTGTTACCGGATTGCGGGCCACGTTAAAAATGCCGCTAAAGAGGTCAGGACGAAGGAGCCCCTTCCGCTTGGCCGGAACGGGGCTTTTTATTTGGGTCAGTGAGAGTGACCCGGGAGAGATAATATGAGCGATTGGAACAAACGCACAAAGCTGGTGCATGGTGGGACGCGGCGCAGTCAATATAATGAGGTGAGTGAGGCCATTTTCCTTACCCAGGGTTTTGTCTACGAAAGTGCGGAACAGGCTGAGGCTCGCTTTATTGAGACTGGCGAAGATGAGTTTATCTACGCGCGTTACGGCAACCCCACTGTTGCGATGTTTGAAGAGCGGATTGCGGCGCTGGAAGGCGCAGAGGATGCCTTTGCCACAGCCAGCGGTATGGCGGCGGTGAGCGGCGCATTGACCTCGATGCTGAAAGCTGGCGATCACGTTGTGTCCGCTAAGGCGTTGTTTGGTTCCTGTATTTACGTATTGCAGGATGTTCTGGGTCGGTACGGTGTGGAAGTGACTTTTGTGGATGGCACGGAGCTCGCGGCCTGGAAGGCAGCGATGCGTCCGGACACCAAAGCGGTGTTCTTTGAAAGCATGTCCAATCCGACGTTGGAGGTGATCAATATCACTGCCGTGGCGCAAATTGCCCATGAGGTTGGCGCAACTGTGGTGGTGGACAATGTGTTTTCCACGCCAGTGTTTAGCGAAGCGATTTCGCAAGGTGCCGACGTTGTGATCTACTCGGCCACCAAACACATTGACGGTCAAGGTCGCGCGCTGGGCGGGGTTGTGCTTGGCACCAAAGACTTCATCCGTGGCACGCTTGAGCCCTACATGAAGCACACCGGCGGCAGCATGAGCCCGTTCAATGCCTGGGTGATGCTGAAAGGCCTTGAGACGATCGACTTGCGGGTGCGGGCACAAGCCGAGAGCGCTTTGGCAATTGCCGCGGCTTTGGAAGGCCATCCAGCGTTGGAGCGTACGATCTATCCGGGCTTGGAAAGTCACGCACAGGCCGCTTTAGTGACCAAGCAGCTTGGCGGCAAAGGTGGTACTGTGTTGTCTCTGGATATCAAGGGCGGGCGCGAAGCCGCGTTTAAGTTTTTGAATGCGCTGAAAATTGCCGTGATTTCCAACAACCTTGGCGATGCGAAGTCGATTGCGACGCATCCGGCAACCACAACACACCAGCGTCTGCCTGATGAAGTGAAAGTGGACCTGGGCATCACACCGGGATTGGTTCGGTTCTCAGTTGGGTTGGAAGACACCGACGATCTGATCGCAGATATTCAGCGGGCGGTTGAGGCTTCACACGCCTAAAGCCTGGGTTTGGCAGCAAGTGTACAATGAGGCGCCCGGCAACTTGGTCGGGCGCCTTTTGCGTCTCTCGCGACGAGTTTGATCTAGGGTGTCGTTTTTTGGTTATGGGTTAACGAAATTGGCATTTTATCGACGGGCACACTAAGTTAATCAGGCGACAGCAGGGAAAAGGCGCTTGGCCATGAATGTTCAGACTTCCAAGACCCAAACACAATTGACGCGGGAAGACGCTGAAGAGGCGTTGGAGCGGTTGCGTGCATGGGCACAGCAGGCGTCGGTGACTGAGATTGCCGAGTTGGATCCGGCGGTTGCGCGTTTGCTTCCAGATCAGCCGCTTGCGAATTACCCAGAGTTGTCGCGCCAGTACCCCGGGGATTTTGAGGCGACGCCAGAGTATCGGGCGACTTTGCCGGATTTGCAAAACGGCCCTGAGAGTCTGATCAAAGGCGAGAAGCAGCAAATCCAGCACGTCGGGATTTCGAACTTCCGCCTGCCGATCCGATTTCATACCCGGGACAATGGCGACATCGCGCTGGAAACCAGCGTGACAGGAACAGTGAGTTTAGAGGCCGACAAAAAGGGCATCAACATGTCCAGAATTATGCGGTCGTTTTACAAACACGCGGAGAAGACGTTTAGTTTTAGTGTGATGGAAGCCGCGTTGGCGGATTATATTACGGATTTGGAAAGCTTTGATGCCCGACTTCAAATGCGGTTTTCTTACCCGATGAAGATCAAATCCCTGCGCTCTGGGCTCGAAGGATATCAATACTACGACATAGCGTTGGAAAAGGTACAGCAAGGTGGCGCGACACACAAAATTATGCACTTGGATTACGTGTATTCGTCAACTTGTCCGTGTTCGTTGGAACTGAGCGAGCATGCACGCATATCTCGTCGCCAGTTGGCGACACCTCATTCGCAACGCTCCGTGGCGCGGATTTCGGTAGAGATAGTTGACCGTCCCCGTGTCTGGTTTGAAGACCTGATTGACCTGGCGCGGGAAGCCGTGCCCACTGAGACACAAGTCATGGTTAAGCGGGAAGATGAGCAGGCTTTTGCGGAGTTGAATGCAGCCAATCCAATTTTTGTGGAAGATGCGGCCCGGCTATTTTGTGAAAAGTTGAAGGCGGATCCGCGGATCGGGGATTTCCGCGTCATTGCGAGCCATCAGGAGAGCCTGCATAGTCATGACGCTGTGTCGGTTCTAACCGATGGCCCGTTGTTTGCCTCACAAAGTATCGATCCAAAACTGTTCACAACGCTGTTTCACGTTGGGTAACGCGGCACCGTAGCCTGTAAGCGTTGTATTGTTTACACACAAGAACAGAGGGTTAGGTAATGCGCGTTGACACCATGTCCGTCAAACGCGCTTGACAGCGGCTGGCGCAACCGCCAACCCTGCGCCCATGCTGGACTTACGACCCGTTGGATATGTGATCGGCCTTTTGGTGGCGATGTTGGGCGTGGCCATGTTTGTGCCCATGTGCGTTGATCTGTTGGATGGCACGGCCCATTGGGAAGCCTTTTTTGTTAGTGCTACCGTCACTTGCCTGTCCGGCGGCATGGTGGCCCTGTCCTGTCACAATGGACGGGGCGACGGCTTGTCCTTGCAGCAGACCTTTTTGCTGACCACTGGCGTCTGGCTTGCGCTTCCTATGTTTGGCGCCTTGCCATTTATGCTGGGTGCGACGGAAGCGCGGGTGGTGGATGCTTTTTTTGAAGCGATGAGCGGGCTGACCACCACTGGCTCCACAGTGTTTTCTGGATTGGATGAACTGCCGCGTGGGATGTTGTTGTGGCGCGGTCTGCTTCAATGGCTTGGTGGCATTGGTATCATTGTTGTCGCCATGGTGTTTTTGCCGGAATTGCGGGTTGGCGGCATGCAGATATTTCGTAGTGAGGGGTTTGATACCTTCGGGAAAATTCTTCCGCGTGCCACGGAAATCAGTAGCCGAATTTCGGTGATCTACATAACACTCACCGTGGCATGTGCTTTGGCCTATGTCATTACAGGCATGACCCCGTTTGATGCAGTGGTGCATGCGATGACCACCATCGCGACAGGTGGGTTTGCCAACTACGATTCTTCGTTTGGCGCCTTCTCCATTGGGACAGAATATGTTGCGGTGATCTTTATGCTGCTCGCGGCGCTGCCGTTTGTGCGGTTTGTTCAAATGACCGCGGGCAGTGCCAAACCTCTTCTGCAAGACACGCAGATCCGAGTGTTTTTTATGACCGTTGCCGTAATTGTGATTATGCTGACCAGCTGGCAGGTGCTGAGCAATGGGCTTGGCAGTGAGGCCGGCTTTCGCAAGGTGCTGTTTAACACCACCTCAATTGTGACGGGCACAGGCTACGCCAGCGCCGACTACATGCTGTGGGGTGGCTTTCCCGTTTCGGTACTGTTTTTTGCTGGACTGATTGGTGGTTGCGCAGGGTCGACGGCCTGTTCGATTAAAGTGTTCCGCTATCAGCTTCTGTTTGCCACGATCAAAACGCAAATCCTCAAAATTCAGCACCCAAGCGGCGTTTTTACACCAAGTTTCCAAGGGCGCAAAATTAACGATGACGTGTTGAATTCCGTTATGAGCTTCTTTGTGTTCTTCACGGTGACACTGGGTGGACTCGCAGTGATTTTGGGCATGACCGGGCTGGATTTCACAACATCGCTGTCCGGAGCGGCTGCCGCGCTTGCCAACATCGGTCCAGGGCTGGGTGACATCATCGGCCCTGCGGGAAATTTTGCGACGCTAAATGATGCGGCCAAATGGCTGTTGGCGGCGGGTATGCTGATCGGCCGGCTAGAGCTTTTGGCGGTCTATGTACTCTTTACGGTTCAATTCTGGAGGGCCTGATGGCGGCAATTGATCAGGAGATGCGTCCTTTGGGCGCGCAGATTTCTCACATGCTCAAAGCACGCGGCGTGGATGTCATTTTTGGTATTCCGGGTGTGCACAATGTGGAGTTGTATCGCGGCATTGAAGAGGCTGGGATCACCCATGTTTTGGCGCGTCACGAGCAAGGTGCGGGTTTCATGGCGGACGGCTATGCGCGGGCCAGCGGCAAGCCGGGGGTGGCTTATGTCATCACAGGACCGGGGGTGTGTAATATCATGACCCCGCTAGGGCAGGCCTATTCCGATAGTGTCTCGGTGCTGACGCTGGCGAGTTGTCTGGATGACCATGTTGGCCATCGTGGTCAGTTGCATCAGATGCGCGATCAACGTGCAGCAGCAGCAACCGTGTGTGATTGGGCAGAAGAAGCGCGTAGCGAAAGTGCAGCCTATGGTCTGATCGATAGGGCTTTTGTGGAGTTCAGCACAAAGCGGCAGAGATCGAAGTACATTCAGGTGCCGATTGCCTTGTTGGGAAGCCTGGCAAATGACGCGCCAAAAAAGGCACCGGGGGACCACGCCAGCAGCGGAGGGCAGCAGGTGCCTGTGTCATTGGGTGGCTTTGAGCAGGCTTTGGCGGACGCCGAAAGGCCGTTGTTTGTTTTTGGCGGCGGACTTGTTCAAAACGGGGCGCCAGCCGATCTGACACCAATTGAAATTCTCGTGCGTGATCTGGTACGGCGCAGTGGTGCGGCTGCCTTCATGACCTATGCCGGATGCGGGCTGTTAAGTGCGGAAGAGTCGCTGAGTTTTGGCACGTATTTGGGACGTGCCGAAAGCAAACGCATTATTGGCGAATCGGATTTGGTCATAGTGATTGGGTCAGAACTCTCTGAATGTGACTTGTGGCGTGATGAGTTGGGCCACAAAGGTATGATGGTTCGGGTCGATATTGATGCTGAAGTTTTGGCAGATCGTCATCGTGCGGATATCACCTTCCACTGCGAAGGGCGTGCATTTGTGGAGACCATACTGGCAGCATTGCCGGCGGAAATCGCGGAGCCAAGGTGGAGCGCAAGGGACATCGCAGCTGCCAAATTACGCTTCCGTGCGGAGACCGATGCGGAGCGTCCAGGTATTGTGGGCATTTGCGACGTACTCGCAGAGGTGATGCCGGATGATGCGATGATCTATTCGGACATGACGCAATTTGCCTATGTCGCCAAAGAGGTGTGGGAGATGTCCCGCCCCGGGCACTGGCACCATCCCAGTGGGTTTGGCACGCTGGGCTATGCGCTGCCCGCCTCGATTGGTGGCGCAATGGCACGGTTGGGGAAGCCAACGGTGTGCATCGCTGGCGACTATGGCTTTCAATACTCGGTGCAGGAGTTGGGCGCTGCAGTGGAGATGAAACTGCCAATCCCGATTCTGCTGTGGGACAATCACAAGCTCAAAGAGATCGAAGATAGCATGGTTGCAAGCCAGATCGCGCCCAATGCCGTGGTCGCCGTGAACCCGGATTTCTGTAAGCTTGCGGAGAGTTATGGTTGCTTGGCGACGGAACCAAAGACTTCAGAGGAATTACAAACTGCGGTGACACAGGCGTTCGGCGCGGATCGCCCGACGTTAATCCGGATGACCGCTGCGCTGTCAGCATCCTAGGAATATCATCGGTCACAATTGAAAAGGGCGACTCTGTAAAGAGCCGCCCTTTGTTGTTTTCATTGAGGTGGCGGCTACCAGCAGCTCACCAGCACAGTCATGTCACTGGCCTGTTTGGTCAGATCTTCGGGCGCCATGGACGCGCCATTGGACGACAGATCGGCCTGAATACCTTCCTGCGCCAGTAGCGTGCGGATGGCGTCGCTGTTCACGGCAAAGTTCACTTCTTCTGGCAGTTGCTGCGCAGACTGTGCGTCGCGTGGCAACAGCATGCCGAATACGGAACCGCCCGCGTCAAACACAGGGCCACCCCAGTCACCTGGCTGCACGTTGAGCGCTAGGCGGGTGAGCTCTTGTTCTCCACGCAGGCCTTTTACGTCGGCGAGTTGGCCAAACGTCAGGGTTGGGGCGCCAAGCGCGCCTTCGTAGGAATAGCCTGCAACAGCCACTTCTGATTGGATGCGCGGCGCACCTTCACGCAGCGTGGCCACGTCGATTGGGGCCAGCGAAGAAGTTGGGCTCAGGATTGCAATACCAAGCGCCTCGTCGATGACAGCAACCTGCGCGTCATAGTCTTCTTCAATGGTTACTTTGGTGCAGTTCTGCACGGCCTCGGCTGTGGTCACAACGTGGCCCTTGCGATCAATGAAGAAGCCGGAGCGGGACTGCTTGGGCTTGCGCACCTGCAGGCCGGAGATCAGGTCGATGTTCTGTGCCGTGTCATCTCCGGCGGCTGGATCCAGCACACCGCCAATGCGGGTGAAGCTGGCTTTCATCTCGCCAAGAATGCGGGTGCGGCGCTCTTCGTCACCTGCGGGCCAAACCAAAGTGAAGCCTTTGATGTGGCCATCTTTCAGAGAAACCTCTGTGTGGCTGACGGTGTTGGCGTTTTGACCGGTAAGCACGAAACTAGACTTCTTGCGTTCGCGTGGACCGTCCAGCGGGACAATCTCCAGCGTCTGCATAATGTCGTAAAGTCCAAACAGCGTGTTTTGATCGCCTTCCTGGCTGATCAGTAGGACCTGAGCAGGAATGTTGCCTGCCGCTTCATATTGCACGAAGGGATACTCGGAGGTGGTTTTTTGCACCGCGCCCATTGGCACAATCATCTCAATGCCTGCATCCAGATCGCTGACCAATTGCAGGTTCATGCCCTTGAGCACAGCAAAGTATTGTTGGCGCAGGGTGTCGCGCTGCAGTGTGGTCATCACGCCAGTTACGTCAAAACCGTTGTCGGCCTGCCAGTTGGACATGGAGGCGCGGGTGCCACGCCCATATGAGCCATCGATGGCGGAATTGTAGTAGCCTGCCCACTTCAGCCACTCTTGCAGGAATTTCTTTTCGTCACGGGACAGAGCGGCTTCACTGGCGCGGGCTTCGCGGACAGTTTCATCCGGCTGCTGAGGAACCACTGGGGCCACTTCCGGTTCCGGCTCAGCTGGTGTTTCCACAATCACAACTTGCGTGTCTTGTGTCACATTTTGCACCGATTGCTGGCCAGAAAGCGCAGCTTGCGGGTTGTTCAACTGGTTGGCACCTACAGGCCAGAACTGGCTGCGGTACTCACGCGCAGTGGCCAAATAGGCATCCACAGGAATTACACCCTCGGCGCGATAAACGCGCAAAACGTTTTCCGCATCTGCGCGAAGGTAGGGGCCAAGTGCGACGGCATACCAGCCGCCACCAAGGGTAAAGCCGTTTACATCATCCATACGTTGGGCATAGGAGCGGATGTTTTCGCTGGCTTGCGTCAAGCTGGGTTGGGCTTCGAGCTGTACCCAAACGATGTCATCTGAGGATTGAGCAATGGCGGAGGTGACACTGAAAAGCAGTGCCACAAAAAGCGACAGAATAGTGCGCAGCATGTTGGTGGTAGTCCCTGAAACGCGTGACAATTGTTAATTAGAGGCTCTTCTATCAGGTTCGGCGCAGCTTGCACTCATAATTTGGTGAACTCTGGCTTTGTCGCCATGTTGACCCCGTGCAAGCTTGCGCATAAGCAAGACCCGCGTTTGGAAAGGGCTTTCACCATGGCACATAACGACAGCAAACCACGTAGCTTCCAAGAGATCATTTTGCGGCTCCAGAATTACTGGGCCGAAAAGGGCTGCGCAGTGTTGCAGCCTTACGACATGGAAGTGGGCGCTGGTACCTTTCATCCGGCGACAACTTTGCGGTCGCTGGGCAGCAAGTCCTGGGCGGCGGCCTATGTACAACCGTCGCGTCGTCCCACTGATGGCCGCTACGGCGAAAATCCAAACCGGTTGCAGCACTACTACCAGTATCAGGTGCTGATCAAACCAAGCCCACCCAACCTTCAAGAGCTGTATCTCGGCTCGCTTGAAGCAATTGGTGTCGATATGGAAACGCACGACATTCGTTTTGTTGAGGACGACTGGGAAAGCCCGACGCTTGGCGCGTGGGGCCTTGGCTGGGAGGTTTGGTGTGACGGCATGGAAGTCAGTCAGTTTACTTATTTCCAGCAGGTTGGCGGCCACGACTGTCACCCGGTGTCGGGCGAGTTGACCTATGGTCTGGAGCGTCTGGCAATGTATGTGCTGGGCGTCGATCACGTGATGGACATGCCGTACAACAATCCACAATCTGAGGTTGCCCTGACCTATGGCGATGTGTTCAAGCAAACTGAGCAGGAATACAGCCGCTGGAACTTCGATGTGGCCAACACGGACGTACTGCTGAAGCAGTTCGAAGAGGCTGAGGCAGAGTGTGAGAAAGTTCTCGCGCAGGAGCACGTCGATCCGAAAACTGGCAAGCGCATCATCATGGTTCACCCTGCTTATGATCAGTGCATTAAGGCGTCCCACCTTTTTAATCTGTTGGACGCGCGCGGCGTGATTTCCGTGACCGAACGACAGGCCTATATTGGCCGCGTGCGCGCGCTTTCAAAGCAATGCGCCGATGCGTTTGTGCAGACAGAGGCCGGTGGCTACGCGGCGTGAGCCAATTAGGCCAAACCTGGTAGCAAGACTTTAGCGCCGTCGGCCACCATACCGACGGCGATTGCAATCAGCACCATTCCCATCAGGCGCGTCATGATGGTGCGGGCTGTGTTGCTCAAGTAGCGACCAATGTTGCCGGCAAAGTAAAACACAACGGCGATCATCAGTAGCACCAACAGGACACAGCCTGAATAAATCGCCCAGTCAGAGGGTTGTTTCACTTGTTGCGCATAAAGGATCAGCGTGGTGATCGTTCCCGGTCCAACCAGCATGGGAAAAGTCATCGGGTAAAAAGCTATGCTGTCCGCGTCAGCTTTTTGCATGACTTCGCGCTCGCGTTCGGTGCCGTGGTGGGCCGTGCTGCGCCGTCCGTTGAGCATGACAAAGCCAATTTGCACCAGAACCATGCCACCCGCTACGCGGAACGCATCAACCGAGACGCCAAAAAAAGTAAGGATTGCGGTGCCAGAAATTGCGATGATCACACAGGACACAGCGGTGTAGGTGAGGATTTTGGTGGCTGCGCTGCGTTGCTCGGATTGGTGCAGGTCTTCCGTCAGGCCAAGGAACACCGGCAAGTTGATGAAGGGGTTCATAACGGCAAATAGGGCACCAAACATGGCGATGGCAAAGCTTTCGGACATGTATACCCCTTTGAAGGTCGTGCAAAATCGCTTAGATCAGCGCCAACAGTGCCGTGGTCTTACCCACCACGCAATAGAAACAATACCCGTTGGGGGAAGGTAAGAGCATGACAGGAAAACTATTTGGAGGGCTTATTGTGCTGACAGCTTTGGTTGGTGGCGTCGCCATGTATTGGTTGCAAGTCTATGGGTATTACGATGCCGTGCCCGCATCGGATATGCAGGATGACGTGCAATTGACCCTTTTGGTAAATGGTCAAGCCGAGCCCATTCTGTATGAGGACTTTGAAGCCATCGACAGCGAGAGCTCTCCTATTCGCTATCGTGCGTGTTTCACCACCTCGATGAGCGAAGCCCTGCTGACCGAAACCTACGAGATGCTGGAGAAAGCTGAGCCGCGCAATGCACCGAAGTGGTTTGAGTGCTTCGATGCCAAGGAGATCGGGAAGTCGCTGGAAAACGGCAAGGCACTGGCGTTTTTGGGTGAAAAAGACGTGTTGTATGGGATTGACCGCATTGTTGCGATCCTGCCGGATGGGCGCGGGTTTGCTTGGAATGAAATCAACTCCTGCGGCGAGATTGCTTTTGACGGCAAGCGTTTGCCCGCGCATTGTCCTCCTCGACCAACGGAGTGAGCTTTATGGATCAGGTGTTTGTTGTCCCGGAAATGATCACGGCAACCTTAGGGTTCGCGGTGTTTTTGTTGGGTGCGCGCCTGACGCGAAAAGTTGCTTTCTTGCGGGAGTTCAATATTCCTGAGCCAGTCACAGGGGGGCTGATCGCGGCCGCGATTTTCGCGATCTTTACCGCCGTGTCCGGCGTGGGGTTGAGCTTCGAGACGGCTGCGCGCGACTACTTTCTTGTTGTGTTCTTTGCAGGCATTGGCTTGAACGCGCGATTGTCCGACTTGTTGTCTGGCGGAAAAATCCTTGTGCTGCTGTTGGTGCTGACACTGGGTACGATCATTGTGCAAAACGTAGTGGGCATTGCAGGGGCCACCATGTTTGGGTTGCCTGCGCAATCGGGGGTTTTGTTTGGCTCAGCAGCCTTGATTGGTGGGCATGGGACAGCCATCGCATGGGCGCCAAATGTTGCTTCCGCGACGGGTTTGAACAGTTCTGCGGAGCTTGGCGTTGCAATGGCAACTCTTGGATTGATTGCAGCGTCTTTGGTGGGCGGACCAATCGCCAAGTTGCTGGTTGGCCGACACAGGTTGAAGTCGACCCATGAAGGGGAAGGCGATGTGGTGGGGGTGTCTTTTGAGGAAGAAAGTAATGCAACCGAGATCAGCCATGTGACTCTGATGCGGGTGATGTTGTCGCTTCATGTCGCGATCATCCTAGGCTACGTCTTACATGAGGTGCTTGAGGAAATTGGCCTGATGCTTCCGCTGTTCGTGCCGTGTTTAATTGTCGGTATTATCCTCGGTAATGCGCGCATGTTACTTGCCCCTAAAGCGCCTCCAGTGGCGCGCACGCCAACACTGGCAGTGCTCTCCGAATTTGCATTGGGTGTGTTTTTGGCGATTTCCTTGATGACGCTGGATTTTTCCACATTGAGTGGCGCCGGTTTGGCGATTATGGCCACGGTGGGAGCACAAACGCTCATCACTGTGGTTCTCGTCATTTTTGTCTTATTCCCAATTTTGGGACGTAACTACGACGCGGCTGTTCTCGCTTCGGGATTTGCCGGGTTTTCACTTGGCGCGACCCCCACGGCCATTGCCAATATGACAGCTGTGACCAAACGATACGGTCCTGCGCCGATTGCTTTTGTCGTTTTGCCCTTGGTTTCAGCCTTTTTTGTCGATATCGCGAACGCGATTGTTATCCAATCCATCGTGAACTTCTAAGGACCCGTCATGCCTGATCTGTTGATCGAACTTTTCTCCGAAGAAATTCCCGCGCGTATGCAGGCGCGGGCTGCTGCTGATCTCAAGAAAAAGGTCACGGATGGTTTGGTTGACGCCGGTCTGACCTATGCCCATGCGCGAGCCCTTTCCACGCCGCGCCGTTTGACGTTGGCGATCGAAGGCCTGTTGGCGGAGAGCCCAACGGTGAAGGAGGAGCGTAAGGGGCCAAAGGTTGGCGCGCCTGATAAAGCCATCGAAGGTTTCTTGCGGGGCGCTGGTGTATCCCGCGATGATTTGGAAGAGCGCGACACGCCAAAAGGGGCGGTTTACTTTGCGAGCATCACCAAGTCCGGTCGCCCGGCGGCGGACATCGTCTCGGAAGTATTGGAAGACGCCATTCGCAACTTTCCATGGCCTAAGTCGATGCGCTGGGGCACAGGGAGCCTGCGTTGGGTCCGTCCATTGCACTCCATCCTGTGTGTTCTGAGCGCGGAAGATGGGCACGCGATTGTGCCACTTGATATTGATGGCATCAAAGCGGGTGATACCACAGAAGGTCACCGGTTTATGGGCAGCGGTCGTTTCACCGTACATGGGTTTGAGGACTATGAGGTCAAACTCAAACGAGATCATGTGATCCTGAATGCCGAAGAACGCGCTGAGACCATCTGGAATGACGCGACCAACATGGCGTTTGCGCAAAGTTTGGAGCTTGTCGAAGATCAGGGATTGCTTGCGGAAGTGGCTGGGCTGGTTGAATGGCCGGTTGTGCTGATGGGCGACATTGCTGAGGATTTCCTTGGCCTGCCACCTGAGGTTCTGCAGACCTCGATGAAAGAGCATCAGAAATTTTTCTCGGTGAGGAACCCCAAAACCGGTCGCATTGAGAAGTTTGTGACCGTGGCCAACCGCGAAACCAAAGACAACGGCGAGACCATTCTGGCCGGAAACCAGAAGGTGCTGTTTGCGCGCCTGTCGGACGCAAAGTTCTTCTGGGAGAACGACATTCGCGTGGCCTCTTCCGGGGCGGAGGCATGGCTCGACAGCTTGAACAACGTGACCTTTCACAACAAGCTGGGCAGCCAAGGTGATCGCATCGCGCGCATCGCGGCCCTGGCCAGCGAAGTGGCACCTGTGACCGGAGCCTCCTTTGGCGAAGCGGATAAAGCTGCACGTTGGGCCAAGGCGGATCTCAGCTCCGAGATGGTCTACGAGTTTCCGGAACTGCAAGGCCTGATGGGGCGTTACTACGGAGAAGCTGCAGGTCATTCCGCAGCAGTGGCAGCAGCAGCGGAAGAGCATTATTCGCCGCTTGGACCATCCGATGATGTGCCAACTGCGCCGGTGTCAGTGGCGGTTGCCATAGCGGACAAGCTTGATACGCTGACCGGTTTCTGGGCGATTGATGAAAAGCCAACCGGCTCCAAGGATCCGTTTGCGCTGCGTCGCGCCGCGTTGGGTGTGATCCGATTGGTGCTGGAAAACAACTTGCGCCTTTCGCTGGATGCGCATTTTGATCGTCAGCTGTTGCGTCACAAGGCGCATGAAACACAAGACGACAAACTGGCGGCGGTTCTGGCCAAAGATTTGGAGCAGGAGATCGCGGAGCATGGTGTGCTGGGTGCCGTTGTGCACACTGTAAAAGCAGCCATTGACGGTGATCTACCAAAGCACATTGAAGCACTGCGGGAGACCCTGCCGGATACATCTGCGGATCTGCTGTCGTTCTTCCATGATCGTTTGAAAGTTTACCTTAAAGATCAAGGCATTCGACACGATGTGATCGACGCATGTATTGCCATGCCGGGCAACGATGATCTTGCGCTGCTGGTCGCACGAGCCAAAGCATTGCAGGACTTTGTTGGCACCGAAGATGGTGAGAACCTGCTGCAAGGTTTCAAGCGGGCCAACAATATTTTGAGCCAAGCCGAAGAAAAAGATGGCGTGGAGTACTCCTATGGCGCGGATGTGAAATTTGCCGAGGACGACAGCGAAAAGGCATTGTTTGCGGCGCTGAATACTGCGGAAGAGGCAATTGCGTCGGCCCTTAAAGCAGAAGACTTCGCCTCGGCGATGGGAACTATGGCCACGCTACGTGCGCCAATTGATGCGTTCTTTGAAGCCGTGCAAGTGAACAGCGACAATGACATTGTGCGCCGCAATCGCCTGAACCTGCTGTCGCGCATCCGCGTGATTTGTTTGCAAGCCGCAGATCTCACCCGCGTCGAAGGCTAACAACCTCAAAATTGTCGCGGCGGAACAGCAAAGGCTTGTTTCGCCGCGACGGCCGACTATGCTGCGTTGCACAACAAAAAGGTGCCGCAGTGCAGCAAAGCGATCCGCATATCACCCTGATCACCCCTGATGCGCCCCTGAGCGCCGCCACACATGGTGGACGGGCCAAGTGCTTGCAGCGACTTGTGCGATTGGATTTGCCGGTGCCAAAGACTGTTGCG
Organism: uncultured Shimia sp.; assembly: GCF_913054185.1. GTDB lineage: Bacteria > Pseudomonadota > Alphaproteobacteria > Rhodobacterales > Rhodobacteraceae > Shimia. Next base: position 23,620 of record NZ_CAJXIV010000003.1, on the reverse strand, counting down.
CTGTCCTTTGATGCGGTGCATGGGCTCGCTGCGGGCGATGTTCCGGATATGACTAATGTGCTCGCGGCGTTTTCGAAGCGCCAACTGCTCTGCGTGCGCCCAAGCTCGGAAGATCCCGACTGGGGTGGCCCAGGAGCCATTCTCAATATTGGGATGAACGACAAGCGCCTCTCAGAATTGAGCGACAGCATCGGAGCAGAAGCTGCAACGAAGCTCTATTTGAAGTTCATTCAGTCTTACTCGACCCATGTGGCAAGGCTTGATCCGGATATCTTTGATGATCTGAACAGTGGCGCGCCGGACGCGGTCGCCGATTTTTTGGCGGCTTATGAAGATGAAGCCGAAGAGGCCTTTCCACAGGATTTGGACACCCAGTTGGCTGGCGTATTGCGATCTATGGCGCGAGCCTGGGAAGGCACTACTGCACGGCTGTTGCGCCAGGCCAAAGGTGCCCCGGCGGATGCTGGGTTGGGCCTGGTCATTCAGGCAATGGCGCTAGGTGTTGGTCGTGGCGAAAGCGGCAGTGGTGTTTTGCAGTTGGTAAATAGCGACACAGGGCTTCCACAGTTCACCGGACGTTACCTGAGCCAGTCGCAGGGGCGCGATGCTTTGCAGACAGGGGCTGCTGCTCTGTTTTTGCAAAAAGACGACCGTGGGCCTTCGTTGGAAGAAAAAGCGCCGACGGCGTTTGCGCAGTTGACCGAACATGCGGCGTTGATGCGACGCAAGTTGCGCGAAGAGATGCAGTGTGAATTTACCTTGGAAAATGGCGAAATCTGCATTTTGGATGGCGTACGCGTGCAACGGAGCGCTCGGGCTGCGGTGCGGATAGCGGTGTCATTGGCCGAAGATAATATCATCCCCCGTGAAGAAGCGGTGATGCGGATTGAACCCCGTGCGCTCAATGAGCTGCTGCATCGGCAAGTTGACCCCGACGCGGAGCGCGACGTGGTTGGCACTGGGATCGGCGCGAGCCCTGGGGCTGCGACCGGCAAAATTGTATTCACTGCCGCCGAGGCGCAAGCGAGCGCGGCGCGCGGCGAGGCATGTGTGTTGGTGCGTCGGGAAACCAACCCTGAGGACATTCGCGGAATGCATGCCGCAAGTGCGGCTCTAACCGAGCGCGGAGGCATGACAAGCCATGCGGCGGTGATTGGTCGTGGGCTTGGTTTGCCGTGTGTCGTTGGCGCGACCTCTATGAGGTTCCAAACCCGCAAGAAGCGGATCGTGGCGGCTGATGGACGTATCTTCAAAGAAGGTGATGTGATCACCGTGGACGGTACGAACGGGCAAATTTTGGGTGGAGAACCTCGGATGCTCGAGGCGGAGTTGGACGATTCCTTCCAAACCTTGATGGATTGGGCGGACGAAAGCCGTGACATTGGGGTGCGTGCCAATGCGGACACGCCCGCAGACGCAAGAACGGCTCTCGCCTTTCAGGCAGAAGGCATCGGCCTGTGCCGCACCGAGCATATGTTCTTTGAGGCCGATCAGCTGATTGCGATGCGCGAAGTCATTTTTGCCAATGGGCCCGAAGATCGCAGTGTGGCGTTACAAGCTTTGTTGCCGATGCAGCGCGACATGTTTGTTGAATTGTTCAAACTCATGGCGGGGCGTCCGCTGTGCATTCGTCTATTTGATCCGCCTTTGCACGAATTTCTCCCGACAGATCGATCCGGCCTGCGTGACTTGGCTGAGGCGTTGAATTTGCCGTTATCGGATGTCACTCGGCGCGTTGAAGCGCTGATGGAATACAACCCGATGCTTGGCATGCGCGGCGTTCGTCTTGCGATAACTGTTCCGGAGATTCTCGACATGCAGGCGCGAGCTATTTTTGAAGCCACGCTCGATTCCTGCGGCGACAATGACCCGGTTGTTCCAGAAATTATGATCCCATTGGTGTCGGCCAAACGTGAGGTCGAATTGGTCAAGACGCGGATTGATGCAATTGCGGCCGCTGTGAAGACAGAACGGGGGCGGGAGTTTGAGTATCGCCTTGGCGTCATGGTGGAAACCCCGCGGGCGGCGTTGCGGGCCGAGGACATTGCCCCGCATTGTGAGTTTTTCAGTTTTGGTACCAACGATTTGACACAGATGACTTATGGGCTGTCGCGCGATGATGCCGGGCGATTTATGAGCCCCTACGTGCAGCAGGGCGTTTTCCCGGAGGATCCTTTTCACACGCTGGATCAGGAAGGCGTTGGCGAATTGCTGCGATTGGGAGCTGAGCGAGGCCGCCGCGCGCAACCGAACCTAACCTTGTCGGTTTGCGGGGAACATGGCGGGAGCCCCGAATCGATTGCCTTCTGTCGAGAGATTGGGTTGGACTATGTGTCCTGTTCGCCGTTTCGTGTACCTGTTGCCCGACTGGCAGCAGCACAGTTGGCAATTTCAGATAAGCTGCAATAAAATAAGAGAAAAACTGCGAAGTTTACGATGAATCTGTGCCGTGCCCTTGGTGCGGCATCGTGCGTAATTGGACCATTTGCATTTTTTCCTTTAAGAGACGGCTCGTTAACAGCTGCCAGGGGCGACTTGCCCGCTAAGAGGTTCCGATGCGTCGATTGATTGTTTGTGTTATTGCATTTGCTTTGACGGCCGGAATGGGTGCCGCCGAAGCTACGCCTTCTAATGTCAAAAACAAAACAAAGCCGCGCCAGCTGGTGCTGTTTGATGGCAAGTCGTTGCGCGATATCTTTAGCTCAAAGAAAGCTAAGCCTACCGAGATTAGCTACAGCCGCGCGTTTATTGATAGCCTGCCAAAGGTGGGTGACGAACACCGCAGCGCGGAATGGCAATGCCTGTCGGAGGCGCTTTATTTTGAAGCACGTGGTGAAAGCGTAAAAGGGCAGTTCGCGGTGGCAGAAGTCATTATGAATCGCTCAACGCACACGTCTTTTCCAGCCAGTGTTTGTGGCGTGATCAACCAAGGCACCGCCAGCGGTCGCAAATATCAGTGTCAGTTTACCTACAACTGCGATGGCATCACCAACAAGGTCCACGAGCGGGATGCTTATGAGCGTGTGGGCAAGGTTGCACATTTGTTGCTCGACGGCGCCCCAAAGCAGTTGACGGATGGGGCAACCCATTACCACACCAAGGCTGTCAATCCCCGTTGGGCGCGCACCTTCCCGCGAACCACAACAATTGGCGTACACCATTTCTACCGTATGCCGACCCGTCTTTCTAAAAACTAACGTTTTACGAGAAGCTAGGCGGTTCAACGGTGTATTGTGCCGTTTTCCCCTATGGTCCGAGCCGATTTGTCCTGCTAATTGCTGCGCATCCCTCGTTGGATGTAGCTAAACTGCGTGGACCAAACACATGAGCAACGAAATTCGCCTGGCATTTGCCCATCCCTCGGAACGTGCGGAGGCGACATCTGGGGCGGACCCCTTGGATCGGATTTCGTTGCGGGACCACATCGTTGAGGTCGAGATTGGCGCCTTTCAGGCGGAGCGGGGCGCAACACAACGTGTGTGTTTCAACGTTGTTGTCGAAGTGCTGCCGACAAGTGCCGCTGTTGCTGACGATGACGTGGATCGCATCCTATCCTATGACAAAGTCACAGATGCCATTGCTTACGAGTTGGCGGCGGAACGTTTAAACTTATTGGAAACACTTGCCGCACGAGTGGCTGATCGCGTGCTTTTGGAGCCCCAAGCACAGCGGGTTTTTGTGCGAATTGAAAAGCTGGACCGAGGCCCGGGTGCTCTTGGTGTAGAAATTGTGCGCTCACGAAAAGCGCATTTGGCACCGGTCGAGACATTGACTGAGGAAAGGCCACCAACGCCTCGAGTTGTGTTTTTGACCAATGAAGCACGGAGCTCCGAAAACCTGAATGGTTGGATTGGCCAATTGAAAGCTGCTGAACACCCGTTGATTTTGTGTGTGGGTGCGCCCGAAGCAGCGATACTGCAGACCGGTTTGGATCTGACACAGCGGCGGATAGATCTGTTGTCCATTGAGCAAAATGCTTGGATGTTGGCGACCCGCGACAAACGGTGTGTGGTTGTCGCTACACGGACAGAACTTGATTGGGCCATGAAAAATGGCCAAATATGTGTGTGGGCTCCCTCCAAAATCGTGCTGGATGCGGTGGATGGGCCAAGCGCTCCGCCAAGTGATGCCTTAAGGCTTGCCGCTTGGTTCGCGGCCGAGATGCAAGCAGCTGATTTTTGGGTAATTGGTGAAATTTCGGATGATGAGTTTGCGGCTGAGACCGCTGCACACCAAATTAGCTGCACTCAGAAAGTGCTTTGACACTTGTTTTTTGACCTTGGTTTTTGCAAGCAGCGGATATGAAAACCTATTATCGCCCGATTGTTCAGACAGATCTTGCCCGCCCAGCGGATGCCAAGACACTTGCGGGCGGATGGTGCTGGTTTACCGAAGTAGAGACACTCATGCGTGGTCAACACGCCCAGGTGTTGCCAGCAAGAGCAGTGCCGTCAGATGTGTTGGCACGCCTTTGTACGCCGCGTTCCTCGATTTGTGACCTAGACATGTCGGTGCCTCATCTCATGGGGATACTGAATGTTACGCCTGATAGCTTCTCGGATGGTGGGCGGTTTGAAGAGGCTGATGCGTCGCTTGAGCAGGCTCGCAGCATGGTTGAGGCGGGCGCCGATTTGATTGACGTGGGGGGCGAAAGCACAAGGCCTGGCGCGACGTTGGTCCCCGTAAGTGATGAAATCGCGCGCACGAGCCCAGTCATTCATGCGATTGCCGATAATTTTTGCGTCCCAATCAGCATCGACACCCGAAAAGCGGAGGTAGCAAGCGCCGCCGTTGCGGCAGGGGCATCTCTGATCAATGATGTGTCCGGCTTCACCTATGATCCTGATTTAGCGCAAGTGGCCGTTGATGCGGGCCGGCCTGTTTGTGTCATGCATGCACAAGGTGATCCGGCAACAATGCAGGAAAATCCGACATACGACGATGTGTTGCTCGACGTTTATGACTTTCTTGAAACACAAGTTGAGCGGCTTGCCAACTTGGGGATTGCACGGGAAAAAATTGTTATTGATCCGGGTGTTGGATTTGGAAAAACTCTTGCGCATAACCTTGCGTTATTGGCACGTGTGAGCTTGTTTCACGGCTTGGGCTGCCCAGTCCTTATCGGGGTATCACGAAAGAAATTCATCGGTACAATCGGCAAGGCTTCGCTTGCGCAAGATCGTATGCCGGGATCTGTGGCGGTTGCGCTTGAAGCAGTCGCGCAAGGGGCGCAAATTGTGCGTGTACATGACGTGGCGGAGACCCGTCAGGCTTTGAAACTGTGGCAGGCAGTGACGACAGGAGACTACAATGACGCGTAAGTTTTTCGGGACCGATGGGGTTCGCGGAACCGCCAACATCTATCCGATGACAGCAGAGATGGCATTGCGCATTGGCGCGGCGGTCGGGCGATATTTCCGCAACGATGGCACCAATCAGCACCGGGTGGTGATTGGCAAAGACACGCGATTGTCTGGCTATATGTTTGAGAACGCTCTGACCGCGGGTTTAACCTCCACCGGGATGAACGTGTTTTTGCTTGGCCCTGTGCCAACGCCGGCTGTGGGGTTGCTCACGACATCCATGCGGGCCGATTTGGGTGTTATGATTTCCGCGAGTCACAACCCAGCGGATGACAATGGCATCAAATTTTTTGGACCTGACGGGTTTAAGCTGTCTGATGAAGTCGAGCTTGAGCTTGAGAAGTTGATTGAAGCTGGTGTGGAGCCAGCTCAGGCTCCCAACATTGGCCGCGCACAACGAATAGACGACGGGCGTTTTCGCTACATTGAGCGGGTGAAAAGCTCACTGCCACGCGACTTGCCGCTGCGCGGCGTGAAAGTGGTGATCGACTGCGCCAACGGCGCGGCTTATCGCGCCGCGCCGGAAGCACTGTGGGAGCTAGGGGCGGAAGTGATCACCGTTGGTGTCACGCCAAACGGTTACAACATAAACGAGAATTGTGGGTCCACCAGCCCGCGTACCGCACAGGAAGCCGTTGTGGCGCATGGCGCGGACGTTGGGATCTGTCTTGATGGCGATGCGGACCGGGTGATGATCATCGATGAAAAAGGCAAAGTCGCCGATGGTGATCAAATCATGGGGCTTCTGGCCAGCCAATGGGCTGAACAGGGGCGTCTCAAAGGTGGCGCACTGGTGGCAACTGTGATGTCCAACCTTGGGCTTGAGCGGTTTTTGGACTGCAAAGGCCTGCGCCTGGAGCGCACGGCTGTGGGCGACCGATACGTGGTCGAAGCAATGCGCAAAGGTGGTTATAATTTGGGTGGCGAGCAATCCGGGCACATCGTGATGACGGACTACGCCACCACTGGCGACGGTCTGATGGCCGGCCTACAATTCCTCGCGGCAATGGTGGAAAGCGGGAAAAAGGCATCGGAATTGGCGCAGGTGTTTGAAACCGTGCCGCAGATGTTGAAGAACGTACGCTATGGTGCTGGACAGACACCGCTGGATGCCGCGTCTGTTAAGGCTGCCATTGCGGATGCCGAAGCCGCTTTGGTCGGTCAAGGTCGTCTGCTGATCCGCAAATCCGGCACAGAGCCACTTGTGCGAGTCATGGCTGAGTGTGAGGATGCGCAGCTATTGGAGTGCACCGTTGACAGTGTTGTCGATGCAGTTCAGGCAGCCGTGGCCTGATCCATTACACGTTTTTTGATCCAAACAGTCGTCGCAAAGCACCGAGTTGGCTCAACGCAACACCTGACAAAATTAGAAGCGTTGCCCAGATCATCGATCCGGGCAGCGGCTCGCCCATCAAGGTCACACCAAATACGACGGACCAGAGCGGCACTTGATAGTTGGTCAGGCTCATGAACACAGGCCCAGCAGTGCGGATCACCACGATGCGTAACAGACTGGCCCCGGCGGTGGGCACCAGGCCCAGAAGTGCGACCAAAGCCAGGCCTTCCATAGGCGGCATTGGTGGTGGTCCGTGTTGCACAAAGGCGATGGGGATCACGACCAAGCTGCCAAAAATCAACGTTGCTGCTGAGAGACCAACTGGATCGAGCGGAGGCAATTTACGGAGGATGATGGAGGAGACGCCGTAACAACTCGCGGCTGCCAGGCAGGCGATTTGTCCAAACGTTTCCAACGGGCTGCCGGTCGTGGCAAAGGCCGTTGGGCCAATCAGAACCAAGACACCTGCAAAACCGATCATAAACCCGAACGTACGCCGGAATGACATACGCTCCCCAGGGACGAAGAAATGCGCAAGTGGCAAGACGATCAATGCCACGGCCGCCATTGATACACCGGTGAAGGCAGAGGTCACGTATTGCTGCGCCCAGGCCAAAAACATGAAGGGAACGGCGGCGCTGAACACCGAAACAAAGGCGAGCCGGGGCCAATCTTGTGTATCGGTGATGAAGATGCGGCCACCACGCAGTTGCCAGATCACGACGGTGATGATGGCAGCGAATCCAATGCGCCCTGCCGCAACCCAGAAAGGCGGCATGTGGCTAAGCGCGAGTTTTTGCACCATGAAAGTGCCGCCCCAAATTAGGCCAAGCAGCGCGACCATAATCCAGCTCTTGAGTGTAATCTCTGGCGTAGACGTCATGTGCCGCTCGTGAAGAGGGCGCGCGTGAGTACCGCAAAAAGTGCGGTATGTCCTAGGGTCAAAAGAACGCCCGCAATTTTCCAACCAATGGGAGTGGGTACTCCGGGGGTGGAGCGCCAGACAGCAATCGTGAGAGTAAATTGGTATACAACAAGCAAAGATGTGAGTGCACCGGGAATGACGGCATTAATCGGCAATACCAACAAGAGCGCCATAAGCGGTTGATGAAATAAGGCGGTACCGTAATTGCCAACCCAAAAGGTTTCACCGGTTGTCCGCTCGCCGCGAAGCAAAGCGCGCAACCATTCAGGTGTGAATAAACGCATTTGGGGGTGAGTGCCGTCGGTCATGGGGGTTCCTTCCACCTGAAGCTGGACCATGCATTTCCATCGGGGAAAGGTCAAATAGATGCATGCGGCTGGCAGGCTCAATTGCTTGCCTTGTTCATGGGCGCGTGGATAACGCCGGTCGCGGCCTTAAGTTAAAAAAACAAAAAAGGGGAGCAATCGCTCCCCTTTTCCTAAGTCTAAGCGGGGCTTAGTTCTTTTCTTTGTCGACCATCTTGCCAGCTGAGATCCATGGCATCATGCCACGCAGCTTGGCGCCGGTTTCTTCGATCTGGTGCTCGTCGTTGGCACGACGCGATGCTTTGATGGTTGGCTGACCAACAGCGTTTTCCAGCATGAAGTCACGAACGAATTTGCCAGACTGGATGTCAGACAGAACGTCTTTCATGCGGGCTTTGGTTTCGTCGTAGTTCAGAATTCGTGGGCCGGTGACGTACTGACCGTACTCAGCAGTGTTCGAGATCGAGTAGTCCATGTTGGCGATGCCGCCTTCATAGATCAGGTCAACGATCAGCTTCACTTCATGCAGACATTCGAAGTAGGCCATTTCTGGTGCGTAACCAGCTTCAACCAGAGTTTCAAAACCACAGCGGATCAGTTCTACCAGGCCACCACACAGAACAGCTTGCTCGCCGAACAGGTCGGTTTCACACTCTTCACGGAAGTTGGTCTCAATAATGCCAGAGCGACCGCCACCAATTGCGGAACAGTAGGACAGGCCGATTTCCAGCGCTTTGCCGGTCGCATCGTTGTCCACAGCAACCAGGCAAGGCACGCCGCCGCCTTTGGTGTATTCGCCGCGTACGGTGTGACCTGGGCCTTTTGGCGCCATCATGATTACGTCAACGCCTTCTTTGGGCTCAATCAGGCCAAAGTGAACGTTCAGGCCGTGGGCGAACGCAATTGCGGAGCCCGGCTTGATGTTGTCGTGGACGTATTTCTTGTAGGTTTCAGCCTGCAGTTCATCGGGCATTGTGAACATGATAACGTCACACCAGGCAGCCGCTTCGGCGATGCCCATAACTTTCAGGCCTTCGCCTTCAGCTTTCTTGGCCGATGCAGAACCTTCGCGCAGTGCAACGACGAGATTCTTGGCACCTGAGTCACGCAGGTTCAGCGCGTGCGCGTGGCCTTGCGAACCGTAGCCCAGGATGGCTACTTTTTTGTCTTTGATCAGGTTGATGTCGCAATCGCGATCGTAATAAACGCGCATGATGGGCGCTCCCTTAACTGGTTTCTGGAGGTAGAATACGGATAAATGGAGTGTGGGCGACCACGTTTGGCTGGATGTTTCACAAAATTTGTGTCTATTCATTCTTCAACGCCTAGATTTCTGGAAGATTCATGCTTGACGATCTTGATCGCCGTATTCTGCGCTATATGCAGACGGACCCCACTCAATCTGTTCCCGACTTGGCGGACCGTCTGTCGTTGACGACTTCTCGTCTAACACGACGGGTTGAGAAGCTTAAAGAAACTGGTGTCCTGCGCGGGCAGAGGGCCGTGATTGACTGGCAAGCTTTGGGATATGCGGTGGAGGTGTCGTTGCGGGTGACGTTGGACAAGACACAGGCGCGGGCGTTTGATGAATTTATCGAAGCTGCACGAGACATTCCGGAAGTCACGGAAATTCAAACCTTTTTGGGTCGTGTCGATGTGCGTTTATCGGTGATTGCAAAAGACATGGGGCATTATCAGGAAGTGTACCGCAGTCGCATTCTGACCCTGCCGCATATCGCAGATATTGAATCCTTGATGCATGTGGCGCGGATAAAGTCGGATGAAAGTCTGCCGATATGATTGAACTGGATGAGATAGACCGAAGCCTTCTCAAAGCGTTAGCAGAAGATGCGACCCAGAATGCAGGCGCGTTGGGGCGGCGATTTGGGTTGTCGCAGCCGGCGACGTGGCGGCGGATCAAGCGGTTGCAGGACAGTGGGGCGATTGCAGGGCGGAAGCTGGATCTGGATTATGAAAAGCTGGGGTTTGGCGTAACGGTGTTTCTGGGGGTGAAGCTGGCCACCAAAGGGCGGGTGAGCTTGGACGATTTTGAGCGGGCTGTTTCGGCCATTCCAGAGGTGCAAACGGTGGAGCATGTGCTGGGACTGTATGATTACCGATTGCGCGTCACTGCCCGCGATATATCTGATTTTGAACGGGTTTTACGGCGTCGGGTGATGACGTTGCCCGGTGTTGGCAACGTTGAAGCCAATGTGTTGTTGAGCGAAGAGAGACGGCCGGGACCCTTGTAAGCGCTTGATGGACATGACGAAGGGTCTTGAAGGCTTTGAGTGATTGGTTGGCGCGCCATTTTGGTCTACACCATAGGTAACATGATAAGGAGTTTCCCGATGGCACATGACATCGATCCCGGTGGGTTGAGCGAGTTTTCCGTGGTTTTCACGGATCGGTCGTTGAACCATATGTCCAAGACTTTTCAGCAGGTTATGCGTGATATTTCGGGCCTCTTGAAGGAGGTTTATAACGCAGACGCGGTGGCTTTAGTGCCGGGTGGCGGGACTTTCGGCATGGAAGCTGTGGCGCGGCAGTTCGCGGCGGGGCAGAAAACGCTGGTGGTGCGCAACGGGTGGTTCTCTTACCGTTGGAGCCAGATTTTTGAAGCTGGTGGCTTTGCAGCCGAGAGCACGGTGATGAAGGCTCGGCAAACCGGAAACGGGACCACAGCGCCGTTTGCACCGGCGCCGATTGCGGATGTGGTTGCTGAAATTCATAAGCAAAAACCACAGGTTGTCTTTGCGCCGCATGTGGAAACCAGCGCCGGTGTGATCTTGCCGGACGACTATATCAAGGCCATGGCAGAAGCCGCGCATGAGGTTGGGGCCTTGATGGTTCTGGACTGCATCGCGTCTGGTTGTGTCTGGATCGACATGAAGGCGCTGGGTGTGGATGTGTTGTGCTCCGCGCCGCAAAAAGGCTGGAGTGCCTCACCGTCCGCTGGATTGGTGATGATGTCGGATAAAGCTTTGGCACGGTTGGAAAATACCCAATCTGACAGCTTTGCGCTCGATCTGAAAAAGTGGCGTGACATCATGGTGGCTTATGAAAATGGCGGCCATGCCTACCATGCGACTATGCCAACAGATGCGCTGCGGGCGTTCCGCGATACGATGCTGGAGACCAAAGAGTACGGCTTTGACAAGCTGCGGATGGCGCAGTGGGCGTTGGGTGATGGCGTGCGTAACCTGCTGAAAGACAAAGGCATTCAATCGGTTGCGGCGGATGGCTTTGGCGCGCCGGGTGTGGTGGTGAGCTACACCAGTGATCCAGGCGTTCAGAACGGCAGCAAGTTTGCCGCGGTGGGCATGCAAATTGCCGCGGGTGTGCCGCTGGCCTGTGATGAGCCTGAAGGCTTCATGACCTTCCGGCTTGGGCTGTTTGGATTGGACAAGTTGTACGACGTAGACGCGACAATAAATCGTTTACGAAATGTGCTTGATACGGTGATTTAGCACGTCGGTATAGCGTCTGTATTACGACTGTTTTGCGGAGGTGGCGTTTTTGGCGCTGCCTCCGTTTGATTTTGGTGTTTGTTTTGCAAAATTGACGGCTTGGGGGGAGTGCCCCTATCTGCGACGCCGGTTGATGTTGCTGTTTTGAGGCAGTCCGTAGCGGAGGGTTAGGACGATCACTCCCATACTGATCACCAGCCAGAGCCCGCCCCAGAACAGTGTCGAGCCGCCAACGTGTTCGGCCAGAATACGCGCGTCAGAGCGCAGGTGGGCCCGACGGATGGTGTCGTCAAAGATGTCGAGGGGCGCGTAGATCATGCTGCTGATCCCGATGGTGCGCAGGATCATATCGTTGATTTCGAGGCTGAGATAGAGGCTGGCCAATAGCATGGCGGCGCCGGTGGCAAGAGTGAAGCCAAGGGCAAAGAGATCGCGCACATAGAAAGCCGCCACCAACAGGGTGATTAAGCCGAACATAGCGATGATGGTCCGGTCCCAGTGGGTGCGCAGTGCAAGGATGAAAAGCGCAGCGCCGATCAGGAGCGAGCCGAGGTATCCGGCGGAGGTGATCCAGAACGGGTTCCCGCCGCGCGCGGTGACCAAACCGCCTTCGTTAGGGCTTACGGACAGGCCGAGGACTTCGCCACCGGTGACTATTGCGGCGACTGCATGAGAGAGCTCATGTAGGAACACCGTGAGGATGCGCAGCGGCAAAAGCACATCTGTGTTCCACAAGAGCGTGATCAGCAGCGTCAGGGTCAGAAGCTGCCAATGATTGCTGATAAACGTGCGGAGGGCGCGCATCGGTTAGCGCACGCCCAGCCCCATTTGCATGAGGGTCTTGCGAACCGGCCCAAGAGAATAGAGCGCATTGAGGCCAAGGGCGCGGGCGTTGCGCAGCGGTTGGGCTTCGGCCATGGAGGCGCGGTTGAGCAGGTCGATGCCTTTCACGCGCAGTTTGACCTCGGTGAAGCGTTTGCGGTGGTAGCGTTCCAGCATGCGGTCGCTGCCCAGATCAGATGGGTCGGCCTTGGCCAGTTCCAGCAGGACCCGCATGTCGCCCAAGCTCATGTTGAGACCCTGTGCACCTATGGGTGGCACCACATGGGCGGCTTCGGCCACCAGTGCGAGGTGTTGGCTGTAAAGCCGGTCGGCGGATTGCGAGATGATTGGCCAGATGGTGCGGTTGGACGCCAGAGTGAGCGGGCCAAAGAGAGCGCAGCTGCGCTCTGTCATTTCCGCCTCAAATTCGGCCTTCTCCATGGCGAAGAGTTCTTGGGCCCGCGGGCCACGTTCCATCCAGACCAGCGCAGAAGAGGGCATGCCATTGTGGTCCGGCAGCGGAACCAATGTGAATGGGCCGCCGGAGCGGTGGATTTCGGTGGAGACATTGGCGTGCGGGATGGGATGGGACACCGCCAGCGCCAGGGCTTTTTGCCCGTAACGCGTGGTTTTGGTGCCGATGCCAGCGGCCTCCCTCATAGGTGAGTTGCGGCCATCAGCGGCAATCACCAGACGCGCGCGGGTTTGACTGCCATCGGACAGGCCAACGCGGGCTTCATGTGTGCGGGTGAACAGCGTGGTGGTACCACAGCCCATGCGCAGATCGACATTGGGCAACTCTTCCAAACGGGCGATCATTTCGCGGCGCAGCAGCCAGTTTGGCAGGTTCCATCCAAACGGTTGTTCGGAGATGTCGGAGGCGTCGAAATCTTTGACAATGCGGGGTTCGGCCACTTCGCCACCGGCATCGACAATGCGCATGATTTGCAGTGGGGCGGCGTGGGTGTCGAGGCGTTGCCACAGGCCGGCCTCTTCGAGCAGGGTGCGGGCCGGTTGCAGGAAGGCGGTGGTGCGCATGTCGGCGCCAGCGGCGTCCCGCTCGGTCACGGGCGGGGCCGGGTCGACGCACTGCACGGAAAATCCAGCAGCGCCAAAAGCGGCGGCGGCAGTCAGACCGGCGATGCCGCCACCGGAAATCAGGATGTCCACTTGGGTTGTCTCAGTCATGGCAAAGGCCTCCTGCGCGGCACCTTACGCCTGGCTCAAACCAGTTCCAAGGGGATGAAATGTCACCCGCGTGAAATCAGGATCAGGGCGAGATACACAACCGGCACCATGGCCACAGCCGGGATATAAAGACCAGGTACGCCAAACATGGCAATGGAGGTGCCCCAGAGTGCGACAAGCAGGGCGATGCCGGCCCAAACCCAGGTGGCCGGGTCCAGTTTGGTTTTGGTTTTTGGCGCGGAAATGTCAGAGGCAGAGGCGAGGCTCATAATGGCAGTCCTTTACAGGGCCCGCGCCGGGGAGGGGCGGGGAACAGGGAGGATAACGCTAAAAGATAGCACTGTGGGGCACGACACTGCCGCGCTCCCCCGATCTTTCAGACCTGTCAGAAAGGCTCTCCTGCCGCATGCGTTAGATATTCATCTGGGCTGCATGTTTAAACTGGCACCTTGTCGCACTGCGACCACATGCCCGACCCGACTTTTAGCGTAGTTTTGACAGAAAGGCGGTGAGATCGTCGGTGTGGAAGTGGATGTGATCGTGGTCCAGAGGATCTGGCGCGACGTGCACAGTGCGCATGCCCATGTCGTGGGGGGCTTGCAGGTTGCGCGGATCGTCTTCGAACATGGCGGCGGTTTGGGTGTTCACACCGTCTTTCGCGAAAATGGTTTCAAAGGCGGCGCGTTCCGGTTTGGGCAGGAAATTGGCGTGCTCGACGCCGTAGATCGCGTCAAACAAGTTGTCCAAGCCGCGAGAGGCCAGCACGCGTTCGGCATAAGGCGCGGTGCCATTGGTGTAGACAATGCGGCGGCCCGGCAGCTCTTTGATGTATTGTGCCAGCAGGTGGTCGGCCTGCATGTGGTCGAGTGAGATATCGTGCACATCAATCAGGTAGGGTGCGGGATCGACATCATGTTCGCGCATCAAGCCGGTGAGCGTGGTGCCGTAGCGCGCCCAGTAGTCTTGCCGCAGCTGGTTGGCTTTGGGGCGATCAACGCCAAGGGCCTCCATCACATAGTTGGTCATCCGCACCTCGATCTGATCAAACAGACGGGCCTCGGGAGGGTACAGGGTGTTGTCGAGATCAAACACCCAGGTGGTGACATGTGAGAAAGACTGCTTTGGCATGAGGGTGTGATACGCGGGGCAGTGGTCTGGCGCAACGGGGAAACAGATTCTCCAATGTGCCGTTGGGGTTGCATCAATTTGCTCAGCGCGTAGTCTGACCTGCAAGACACAAAAGGACCGCGCCAGATGTCGCAGACGACCCGCCCGAACAAAGACGCCTATACGCTGATTCTCGAAGCGATTGATGTGGGGGTGTACAAACCCGGTGACCGGTTGGTGGAAAGCGATTTGGCTGAGCGGTTTGGCATGTCGCGCACCCCCATCCGAGAGGCGTTGCAGCGGTTGGAAACCCAGTCTTTGCTGGCGCGAGACGGGCGCAGTTTGATTGTGAACTCACTGGATCACAACCAGATGGCGGAGCTTTATGTGGTCCGCGGTGAGCTGGAAGGGCTGGCGGCGCGACTGGCGGCACATCATGCAACCAACGAAGAGGTGCGGGTGTTGCAGGACATGGTCGAGGCGGACAAAGCTCGGGTGGATGACTCCTCAGCTTTGGCGCGCTCCAACCGGCGTTTTCACAAGCAGATCCATTTGGCGAGCCACAACCGCTATTTGGTGCAGCAGCTGGATTTGGTGCACCGCTCCATGGCCTTGATGGCAACCACGTCGATTGCTGTGGAAGGGCGTGGCGAAGACACGTTGGTGGAGCATCAGGCAATTGTCGATGCGATCACTGCGCGGGATGGCGATGCGGCGGATGCGGCGTTGCGGGCGCATATTTCGACGGCGTTTGTGACGCGGTTGAAACAGGAAAATTCAGAATAATCTAGCTGTCTGCCTGTTTGGGTTTGGATGGTGCTGAGAGGTCGTGGTCGATGGCCTCGACGGTTTTGCCGTGGCTGGTTTTGTCCCAATAAAACGGGGCGACAAGCATTTCGACCACTCCTTTGTAGGCCGCAAGTGTGGCCAGTGGAAAATATAGCCACATCGATAACACCCACGGATAGAGGCGGGGGCGGTTGCTGATGTGAGCGGCGGCGATCCAGAGGGCGCCGTTGGTGGTGCCGGACAGCAAAAGGGTTGTGGCCAGAACCAGCATGGCGTTGGGGCCGAGTATGTTGATCATCGGGTGAGGCAGGCCAAAAGCCGCCCCCCAAAGAAGCCAAAGGAACGGGGCCAAGAGAAACTGGCTGATGGTGCAGAGAAACAGCATTTGAAAGCCAAGAAACTGCCGAGGGCCAAGCTCATGCAGCAATTTGCGGGGGCTGCGCATGTGCACAAGGTAGGTGGCCATATACCCTTTGAGCCAGCGAGAGCGTTGCCGGACCCATGCGATAGGGCGGCAGTTGGCCTCTTCTTGTGTGATGGTGTTGATCAGCTCGGTCCGGTAGCCACGCCGGGCCAAGCGCATGCCCAAATCAGCATCTTCGGTCACATTGTGACTGTCCCAACCGCCAACCTCTTCGATCACATCTCGGCGTAGGAACAACGTGGTGCCACCAAGCGGCACCGGGAAGCCAAGACGGGTGAGGGTGGGCAATACCAGTCGAAACCACGCGGCATATTCGATGGCAAAGCAGCGCGAGAGCCAGTTGGTGTAGGGATTGTAGTAATCTAGGACGCCTTGCAGGCAGGCCACATCTGGCGCGGCGTGGGCAAAATGATAAGCGACGTGTTCAAGCTGATCGGGCGCGGGGGCGTCTTCTGCGTCCCAGATGCCAATGATCTCACCCCGGCAAAACGGCAGGGCGTAATTGAGGGCGCGGGGTTTGGTGGTCAGGCCCGATCCCGCGGGTACTTCAACCACACGCATCCATCGCGGCAAGCGCGTGCGGGCGATGGTGGCTCGGGTAAGCTGGTCTTTTTCTTCCAGCACGAGGACCACATCAAGCAAGGCACGGGGGTAGGACAAGCGGGTTAGACGTCGGATCAAGACGGAGGCAATTTCGGTTTCGTGAAACAGTGGCACCATCATAGAGATGCGCGGCAGACGCGCGCGTCGGCCGTTGCGGGTGAGGTGCGCCGGCAGCGTGAAGGGGGCCGCGGGGCTCCAGCGCAGAGGCGGCACCGGAGGGGCGCGGCTGGTGGGCCAAAGGTGGATGAAAAGCGCAGCGATCCGGAGGCTTGTGGCTGCAATGAGGGTGACAACGGTCCACCATGTCAGCAGGTGCAGGCCCAAATTCGGAATTGGGCTGACGGTGAAGAGTAGCAAGATCGCCAAGCTGACCAGGAGGCATTTTTGCAATGCGGCTCCTTTGGTGAAGCCGCGGCAACTGTCTTTGTCCGCCACCGAGGTTTCTGCGGCGTTGGTCAGAAAGCGGCGGTGGTGGAGGGTGATGTGGTCCTGAAGTTGGCGCTCGTCTGCGAGGGCAAACAGGGCGTCTTTCAGGTTATTGGGCATTGCGGCGCGCAGATCATCCAGATGGTCCGCGCGACCTGTTACAAAAATTACGGTTGTGCCAAGCTTGGCCCATGGCAGCACGCAGTGCTTGAGGCAAAACTCTGGTGTCAGCAGTGCGGCGGTGTCTTTGGAGGGCGGGGTCCGCGCCAAATCCACCTGTCTGAGGTCGTTGCTGTGCGCTTTGAAAGTGTTGAGATCGGACTCCGTCACCCAGCCTTGAGCCGCGAGGATTTCCGTGAGGGTGGCATTCCATGAGGATTGACAGCGCAAGGCAAAGAACAATTGCCAAGGGGTCACCAACCCGTACTCGATCAAGGCGCGGGCCAATGGCAAGCGCGCCGTGTCTTGGGAGGGAGTTCGTTTGGGTAGTTCGCGCAGTCTTGTGGTGCTCATACCGCCCACCTGCCAGCTAAACCGAGGGTTTACGGTGCGCGTGTATGGTTAATGCAAAGTTAACGTATGGCGGGATTTTCGCCATACGTCTGGATTTCCAGACCTGTGGGTCAGGCGCGCGCGGCCATGGCGGCGGCGAAATTTTCAAACAGGTAGAAGCTGTCCTGTGGACCTGGGGAGGCTTCTGGGTGGTGCTGCACGGAGAACACCGGACGGTCAGCCATGCGGATGCCGCAGTTTGAGCCGTCAAACAGAGACACGTGGGATTCCACCACACCCTCGGGCAGGGATTGGCCGTCCACTGCAAAGCCGTGGTTCATCGAGGTGATTTCCACCTTGCCGGTGTCATGGTCTTTCACCGGGTGGTTGGCACCGTGGTGGCCGTGGTTCATTTTGATGGTCTTGCCACCCAGCGCCAGCGCCAGCATTTGGTGACCAAGACAGATGCCAAACACCGGAATGTCGGCTTTCAGCACGTCTTGGATCATCGGCACAGCATATTCACCGGTGGCCGCGGGGTCGCCAGGGCCGTTGGAGAGGAACACGCCATCCGGATTGTGCGCGAGCACTTCTTCGGCGGTTGCGGTGGCTGGCAGGACGGTCACGTCACAGCCAACAGAGGCCAAGCAGCGCAAGATGTTGCGTTTTGCGCCAAAGTCCACCGCCACAACTTTGTGTTTTGGTTCGGTCAGCTTTGGGTAACCATCCGGCCAGGCCCAGCGCATTTCGTTCCAGTGGTAGCTTTGCGCGCAGGTGACTTCTTTGGCCAGATCAAGGCCTTCGAGGCCGGAGAAAGCGCGGGCCTTTGCGACCAGAGCCTCGGTGTCAAAGTTGCCATCCGGGTTGTGGGCCAGGGCGACGTGCGGTGCGCCTTGCTGGCGGATCGCGCGGGTCAGGCGACGGGTGTCGACACCGCCAATGGCGATGCGGCCACGGGAGGCCAGCCAGTCAGACAGGGTGTTCACAGAGCGCCAGCTCGACGGGGTGGTTGGATCCCACTTCACCACCATGCCTGCGGCCACCGGATCTGCGGTTTCATCGTCTTCCGGTGTCACGCCGGTGTTGCCGATGTGCGGGAAGGTGAAGGTCACCACCTGACCGGCATAAGATGGGTCGGTCATGATCTCCTGATAGCCCGTCATGGCTGTGTTAAAGCAGAGCTCCGCCACTGTTTCGCCGGTGGCGCCAAAGCCACGTCCGTAAAACAGGGTGCCATCAGCAAGAGCGAGGCAGGCGGTCGGGTGATCGGGGGTCGAGGCGGTCATGGGCGAGTCTCCGGCTGGCAAATTGGCCGATCCATATGTCGGCGGGCGACGGGCGTCAAGCAGATGTGCATTCTCAGTGACCCCTTATTTTAAAGGGCTTCTTCAAAAAATGCGATGGTTGCGAGTCGCTGGGCGTTTATATAAGGTCTCATGCTTATGTTTGACAGCAATTGGCAAGAAGAATGGCACTTAGAGAAGACATCAACAGCGCGCTGAAACAAGCGATGCGTGACCGCGCGGCGGACCGGCTCTCCACTTTGCGCCTGATCATGGCCGCAATCAAGGACCGCGACATTGCGGCCCGCGTGGAAGGCGAAGAGGGCGGCGGTGTGTCCGATGCGGATATCCTGTCGATTCTGGCCAAGATGGTGAAGCAGCGCCAAGAGAGTGCACGCACCTATGAAGAAGGTGGTCGGCTGGACCTCGCAGAGCGGGAATTGAGCGAAATCACCATCATCGAAGAGTTTCTGCCCAAGCAGTTGAGCGACGATGAGGTTGTGGCGGCCGTGAAAGCTGCGGTGGCCGAAGTTGGCGCGGAATCGATCCGCGACATGGGCAAGGTCATGGGGGCGCTCAAGGCAAAATACACTGGCCAAATGGATTTTGGCAAAGTGGGCCCGATGGTGAAAGACCAACTCGCCAACGGCTAAGGTGATCTTATGAGATTTTGAAACGGCCTCGCCTGAACTGGCGGGGCCGCTTTTTTGTTTGGGGTTAGTCCACCACGCCTGCGCCGGAGAAGCCACATTCATCCATGGCTTTCACATAGGCTGCGGTAAAACCGTCCAAGAAGAAGCTGGAAAACACGTGCCCGCCGACAACCGCGTCCAGTTGGTGGTTTTTGCGCATGGCGCGCAGCACCCATTGGCTGTCGGGATGGTCAAAGCGGAAAAAGGCTTTGGCAAAACCCTCTTCGTCAAAGTAGGCGCCGACCACGGCGTCCATGCTGTCTTCGTCGTCAAAGCGGATATAGACGGCTTGGCCGTCTTGCATCACGGTTGGATAGCCGCGGATGGCGCTCTCTCTGACTTCGACGCCCGGGAAAACGCCGGGCGGACCGCCATCCCCGTTGCTGATTTCGATGCTGAGGGACGGTTCACCGTCCCCGCCGGTCAGAGCAGTGCAGGTGCGGCGGAGATCTTCGCCGGTGTCGATGGTTTCCGCAAACACACGCCAGGAGCCGTATTCCCAATAGCCGCTGTCAATTGGCGTTGGGGCTGGCGGCGGCGCGCTGTTGGTTGGCGCTTGCGCCGGAGCTGAGGTGTTAGCGGTGAAGGCCAAAAGGCCGGCGGCAAAAAGCTTCATCGTAATGCGTTCCTAATTCTGTCTGGTGTCAGGGTTTCAGAAAAACCCTGACAAACCTTTGACGAGAATAGAGCTTTGCGCGTCTTTGCCTAGGATTGTTTTGAGCCACGGGGCCATAGCATTGGGAACCAGTCTTCACGCAGTTTCTGACCTTCGATCATGTC
Source organism: uncultured Shimia sp. (assembly GCF_913054185.1). GTDB lineage: Bacteria > Pseudomonadota > Alphaproteobacteria > Rhodobacterales > Rhodobacteraceae > Shimia. Next base: position 3,615 of record NZ_CAJXIV010000003.1, on the reverse strand, counting down.
GTGGCCAGGGAAGGGCGGCGAGGTCGGGCCGGGGCGTTCGACATAGCGGGCATCGTCGCCAAGCAGCCGCAGGGAGAACGCGCGGCGGCGGGTGATGGCGGTGTTGCCACGGGCGCCGTGCAGGATGTGGTAGTTGAAGGCCACGGCGTCGCCCGGTTCCATCTCCCATTCCAGAACGCGCATGCCTTCAGCATCCGGATCGGGGATGGGCATGTAAGTGTCTTCATTGGGGAAAAAGCTTTCCTCGGAGACCCAGCGGGTGGGCAGGACTGGTTTTTCCCATTTGTGGCTGCCGGCGACCATGCGCAGGGTGGCGTCTTTCACCGGATCAAGCGGGGACCAGAAGCTGACCGTTTGCTGACCTTCGACAAAATAGTATGGCCCGTCGGTGTGCCATGGCGTGGCCATGGATGTGCCGGGCTCTTTCACCAGCACATGATCGTGGAACATCTGCACGGTTTGGGATTGCATGAGAGCGGCGGCAACTTCCGCGGCGTCGGAGGTTTCAACGACCTGCTGAAATTCCGGGATGCGCTGCCAGTTGCAGTAATCGTCAAAGAAGCGGCCGGTTTGGCCTGCTTTTTCGTTGTTGGAGGCGTAAGGGCCTGGCTTCGACATGTTGCGTTCAACCCCTTTGCGCAGGGTCTCGACGTGGTCTGCAAACAGGCCGCGGATCAGGACAACGCCGTCCTGTTGGTAGGTGTCGATGTCTTTGTCGGTGATCGTGACCATGATGATGCCTCCCCAAAAGTGCGACGGCCACGGTGGGGTCGGATGAGGGAGGCGTCAAGCGGTTTTAGATTTGGGTTGCGTGTAGACGCAGCGACTGCGCAATTTCCAACAGGCGTGGGCCTAGGTCGTTTTCCATACGGTCTTTGGTCAGCGAGGAGGCGGGGCCGCCAAGGTTCAGCGTCATATCGGGCGCGGCGTCACTTGCCATTGGGAAGGGAACGGCAAGGGAGTGTACGCCTTCGTGCCAGTCGCCATAGTTCACGTAGAAGCCTTTTTCGGCGATTTGCGTCGCGGCAGCGTTGATGCCATCCAAAATGGCAGGCCAGCGCTCCGGGCCGTGGTGGTTAGCCAGCGCTTCCAAAATGTCAGCACGTTCGTCTGGCTTGCAGCCAGCGATATAGGCGCGGCCCATGGCAGAGCGGGCCAGAGAGATGCGGGAGCCAACGCCAAGTTGCAGCGACATCATACCTTTTTCAGCGCGGGCACAGGCGAGGTAGGTCACTGTGTGATCATCACGCGCGCCAAGAGCGACCTGCACGCCGTCTCCCGCGTAATCAGCAAGCCGCTGCATGGGTTCTTTGGCGGCATCGCGGATTGGCATGGAGCCCAGACAGGCAAAACCAAGGCTGAGCGCGGGCACACCAATGCGGTAGCGGCCGGTTTGCTCATCATAGAGTAGGTAGCCGGTTTGCAAGAGCGTGTAGGTCAGGCGCGAAATTGTCGAGTTGGGCAAGCCGGTGCGGTCTGCGATGTCGCGGTTGGACAGGCCTGCGCGGTCCCTTGGGCGGAAACAACGCAACACTTCAAGTCCACGCGACAAGGCGGTGACAAATTGGCGGTCCGTTTCGGGAGGGGTAGCGTCGCTGGCGACAGATGTGCGTTTTCTCATTGGGCTGTGTCTATTTCCGCATGGTGGAATTTTCTATGCGTCATGAGAGCTCTTTCCACAAGACCTTGCCAACGCCGGATTTGGGCAAAGCGTCGATGAATTCCACGATTGTGGGGCATTTGTAGGCGCTCATTTGGGTTTTGCACCATTGGATGATGGCGTCTTCGGTGAGTGTGTCGCGGGCCTCGGGTTGAGGCACCACAAAGGCTTTCACACATTCGCCGCGCCGGGGATCTTTGGCGCCGACCACACAGCATTCGGCAATATCTGGGTGGTGCAACATCAGCATTTCGATCTCTGCTGGCCAGACTTTGAAGCCTGCGGCATTGACCATGCGTTTCACACGGTCGACCATGAAGAAGTAGCCATCGGTGTCGCGATACCCGATGTCGCCGGAGCGGAAAAACGGCACACCCTCGATCTCGACAAAAGCCTCCGACGTGGCTTCGGGCCGTTGCCAGTAGCCGGTGAAGTTTTGCGGGGCGTGCATGACTATCTCACCCACTTCACCATGGGGCAGCTCCGTGTCGCCGCCAATTTCCAGAACCCGGCTGTCGACCTCATAAATTGGTTGACCGAGGCATTGGCGTTTGGGGGCCTCAATGGGGTTGATGTGGGTGGCGGCCATTGTTTCCGACAGGCCGTAGCCCTCGATGTAATCCAGCCCTGTCATGTCCTTGAGCCGTTTGGCAATGGCGTCGGGCATGGCCGCGCCGCCGCCGCCAATCATCTCCAGCGTGGAGAGGTCGTAGCTGTCAAAGTCAGGGTCGTTCACCAGATCGATGGCCATGGTGGCAATCGAGCGCCAGCGGGAGATTTTGTAGCGTTTGATCAGTCCTGCCGCCAATTTTGACGACCAGCGCGGCAGGATCACATTGCGCCCACCGGTCAGAATTGGCGCGCACATACCACCGACCATGCCGGTGACGTGGAAAAATGGCAGCGCGGCGAGGTGCACGGTGTCTTCATGCGGCGGGTTCCAAAGCGCGCTGGCATAGAGGGAGGCCAAAAAGGTGCGGTGCGTGTGCATGCAGCCTTTGGGCTGGCCGGTTGTGCCGGAGCTGTAAGGAATGACGGCGAGGTCATCGCTGGTGGTGTTGCGGGGCGCGGGCACATGGCCCGCGTCCAGTGCGGCTTGGAAGCCTGTGATGCCAAGAGTTTCGGCATCTTGTTCGGACATGGCTTGTGCCAAGTTGGGAGGGATTAGGTCGAAACCCGCTTGGCCCATGTCAGTCATGCGGGTACCGATCAGGGTCGTGAGGTTGCCGCGCTTGAGGGCTGGCAAAATGTGCTCGGACAGCTCCAGTGCGCAGATGGCGATTTTGGCGCCGGTGTCTTCGACGAGATAGTCGATTTCCGCTTGTTTGTTCATCGGATTAACAGGCACCACCGCGCCGCCTGCGCGCAAGATGGCAAAGAAGCTGATGATGTATTGCGGGCAGTTTTGGGTGTAGAGCAACACCCGGTCACCTTTCGAAAGGCCGACGTGTTGTAGATATCCTGCCAGTGCGGTCACGCGGATGGCGATGTCACGATGGGTGTAGTCAGCGCCGTTGTATGTCACGGCGATGTGGTCGCCCCATTTGGCCACGGCCTCATCCATGCTCACGTCAATTGGTTGATCAGGCCGCGCAAAGGTCCAGTCTTTGCCGGTGGGCCAGAAATCCGGAATGCGGGCGTTTGGGTGTGGCATGGTGCCAGGTCCTTTGGTCTTTGTGTCGCCGCACAGGGCGTTAGGTAGCCTAGCGCGGCTTGGCGAGTTTTCAGCGGGAAATTTTGCGCAAGTGTCGTCGCGTCGTTTTTTGCAGGAAGGCTGCGAAACAGATGTTCGCATGGCCGAAGCCGCCGTAGACTAAGGACAACAAGTGTATGCGAGGGAGGCTCACGATGGGCGAGAACAAAGTCACCGTGGAATTTGTGGAAGATGTGGCGCTGATCTGCATCAACAACCCGCCTGTGAACGCCAGCGGTGTGGCTGTGCGGCAGGGGATTGT
>NZ_CAJXIV010000002.1 GCF_913054185.1 uncultured Shimia sp. | reverse complement strand
ATCGCATTTTTCCTTATTGTTGTGATACTTGTACCGTTCTCGGTGGGGCCGGAAAGCGGCCTTCTGACCAAGATCGCACCCGGTGTTTTGTGGCTTGGAGCGCTGTTGGCCTGCCTGTTGTCCCTTGATCGGATCCTGGCGCTGGACTGGGAGGACGGCACATTGGATTTGGTGGCGACATCTCCGCTCCCCCTCGAAGGCGTGGTGTCCGTGAAAGCACTGGCACATTGGATCACCACCGGCGTGCCGCTGGTTGTCGCAGCCCCTGTGTTTGGTGTGCTGCTGAACCTGCCGCCACAGGGCTTTGTTTGGTTGGTAGCTTCGCTGGCACTTGGCACCCCGGCGCTCAGCGTGATTGGCACTTTTGGTGCGGCTCTCACGGTGGGGATCAAACGTGGTGGTTTGCTGCTTTCTCTTTTGATTCTACCGCTTTACGTGCCAACGCTGATCTTTGGCGCTGAGCTCGCCCGCCGTGGTGCCGAAGGTCAGGATGTGTCCACGCCGCTGCTGATGTTAGCTGGGATCACCTTTGGCGTGATTGCACTTTTGCCTTTTGCCAGTGCTTTGGTGTTGCGAATGAATCTGCGCTAGCGTGCGGCTGACTTAATCCATATCAAGGCACTTGTGGTGCTCTCATGGAAGTGAAGTGCACAACGAACGACGACAAGATAGGACACCCTCATGGGATCGATCTGGGAATATGCCAATCCGGTGAAATTCAGCCAAACCGTGTCACGGTTTCTGATGCCGGTAGCCGTTTTAGCCGCAATTGCAACGATTGTGGGGTTGGTCTGGGGGTTTTTCTTTACACCGGATGACTACCGCCAAGGCGCAACTGTAAAAATCATCTACCTTCACGTTCCGTCAGCCCTGATGGCGATCAACATCTGGTTCATGATGTTGGTGACCTCGCTGATCTGGCTTGTGCGCCGCCATCACGTGAGTGCCTTGGCCGCCAAAGCTGCCGCGCCAGTGGGCGTTGTCATGACTTTGATTGCGCTATGGACCGGCGCGGTCTGGGGACAGCCTATGTGGGGCACCTGGTGGGCCTGGGACCCGCGGTTGACGTCGTTCCTGATCCTGTTTCTGTTTTACCTTGGCTACATCGCGCTTTGGGAAGCGATTGATAACCCGGATACCGCCGCCGATTTGACCGCCGTGCTCTGTATTGTTGGCTCTGTCTTTGCGATGCTCAGCCGCTACGCGGTAAACTTCTGGAACCAAGGTCTGCACCAAGGCGCCTCGATCATGCGGGCAGGGGCTGTGACCGGTGCCGACACGGAGGAGAAGGTCTCCAACGTGTTCTTCTATCCGTTGATGATGTGCATCATTGGTTTTGTTTTGTTCTTTGTCGCGCTGGTGTTGTTGCGCACCCGCACGGAAATTCACAAGCGACGCACTCGCGCGCTGCTGGCACGGGAGCGTTTGGCATGATGCCTGATCTGGGAAAATACGCTGACACGGTGCTGTCGTCTTACGCCGTGTCTCTGCTGTTGATTGGCGGACTGATCTGGTGGAGCCTGCGCGCAGCACGTAAAGCCCGCGCAGACTTGGATGATGTTGAAGGCCGCCGCAAATGAGCGATACACCAGCAAAAAAGAAAATTTCGCCGCTGATGTTCCTGCCACCACTGCTGTTTGCAGGGTTGGCGGCGATGTTCATGCTGGGCATGCAACGGGAAAACCCAAATGAGCTACCTAGCGCACTTGTCGGCGAACAGGCCCCGGACGTCCAGATCACCATGTTGGGTGACAAGGACATGTGGGATGCCACAGCCCTGCGCACAGGCAAGCCAACCTTGGTGAATTTCTGGGCAAGTTGGTGTGGCCCGTGTCGCGTGGAGCATCCAAACCTGATGGATCTACAAGCCGAAGGACTGACCATTCTTGGCGTGAACTATAAAGATTCTCCGGGTAATGCTTTGAGTTTTCTCAGTGAATTGGGTGATCCGTATACCGCCGGCGGAGCCGACACCACGGGCCGCATGGCGCTGAACTGGGGCGTATATGGCGTGCCGGAAACCTATTTGGTGGATGGCGAAGGCAACATCCTTTTGCGCATTGCGGGGCCGGTGACCGAACGCGAGGTCGAGGGCCGCATTCGCCCTGCGCTTGACGCACTCAACTAACGCGACCAAAAACTCAGAAACAAAAAAGGGCTCGGTGTTGGGATACGCCGAGCCCTTTTCATTTTGTATGGAAGAAGCTCAGCCTTCGATCATGTCCACTCGGGTGCCATGACGGCCACCTTCGAACTCTGCATCGAGATAAGCGTCCACAATCTCCAGCGCGACACCTTCACCCACAACACGGGCGCCAATCGACAGCATATTGGCATTGTTGTGCGCGCGGATCATCGCAGCAGAAAACGTGTCGGAACACACGCCACAGCGAACGCCAGGTACTTTGTTGGCGGCCATCATGATGCCTTGGCCTGTGCCGCAGAGGATGATGCCCAGATCGCAATCACCAGAGGCCACACGTTCCGCAGCGGCCTTGCCGTGCAACGGGTAGTGGGTGCTTTCGGTGGTGGTTGGACCGATGTCGACCACCTCATAGCCTTTGGCAGTCACATGGGTGGCAACCGCTTGGCGCAGGTCAATGGCGGCGTGGTCGCTGGAGAGCACGATACGTTTGGTGTCAGACATGAAGGGCAGACCTTTTTGTGAGTGTTGATCCGTCCATAGGGGCAACGCGATCCAAGTGCAATTGCTGCATGCCGGTTCGGGCTGTGATCGCGAAGTGACGCTCACTGCTTCTCGCGAAACCTTGATTGGCATGTCACATCCTATCCGCATAGAACAGTTCCGGGGACACACTCAATGGAATGGACCAGAGTATGATCGGACAGATTGGCATCCGTGCGACGGGCGCAATTGCTGCGCTGTGGCTGAGCTTAGCGTCACCGCTTGCTGCAGACACTGCACCTGTGGTGGTGGAACTTTACACCTCTCAAGGCTGTTCCAGCTGTCCTCCAGCGGATGATTACTTCCACAGGGAACTGGCCGGGCGTGATGACGTGATCGCATTGGCTTTTCACGTTGATTACTGGGATTACATTGGCTGGAAAGATATCCACGCGGATCCGGCTTTTACGCAGCGGCAGCACAGCTATGCACGCGCCGCCGGGCATCGATCAGTTTACACGCCGCAGATGATCGTAAACGGCAAAGACCACGTGGTTGGCGCCCATCCTGGCAAGGTTGAGGGCCTCATCAAAACTCATAAAAATGGGACTGCAGCAGTAGATCTGTCCATCATGCGAGACGGCAATCAGCTGCGGATCAAAGCATCGGCGACGCAACCCAAGCCCATGCAAGTCCACATTATTCGTTACAAGCCGGCCGAAAAAGTCTCGATCAAGCGCGGCGAGAACGCGGGTCGTGTGCTCACTTATGCCAATATCGTCTCGGAGTGGAAGACAGTGAAAGACTGGAATGGCCGTTCTGCGCTTTCGGCCAATGTGCGGGTGAAAGGGGATGCACCGATAGTGGTGTTGATCCAAGGTGAAAACGGCGGCCCTATCGAGACCGCCGCACGCATCAAGTAACTGAGAAGGCTAGGTTTACTCGTCTTCGTCGTCATCTTCTGAAATAAGTTCGATTTCGCCAAGCTCGACCAGATCTCGAACGGCCTTTGTGACTTCGGACATGGCCGCTTCCGCATCTTTGGTCTTCACCTTTCCGCGTTCCGTGATGCCTTCGCGCAGCTGATCCGCCATGCGACCAGACATGTTGGATAAGATAAACTCCGATGACATGCCAAAGTCGCCTTCCGTAGCAAAAGCCATCGCAGTGATCAATGCAGCTTCGTCGATGTCTTTGGTCAGCTTCGGAACATCCAGCGGTTTCACGCGCGTCGCGATATGCGCGTAGGTGAAAATCCGACGACGCACGGCATCTGCAAACGCGGCATCCTTTTCATCCAAGGAACCCAAAACGTCGTCGCGGGTTGATGTGGATGCGCTGTTCAGAATAGCGCCGAGACGATCTTCCGGCCCGGACTTGAATGCCTTTGGCGGACGGTCTTCAATCTGACACGCCAGGGTTAGGCCGATGCGGTCGACCGCTTCTGGTGTGATGCTCTCAGTCATGGACATGGCGAATGTGATGCGGCGGGCCTTGTCGCCCGGCAGCTTGGCCAAAACTTCGGCGGCTTTTTCAACTGGCAGTTTGGAGATGAGGACTGCGGAGACTTCGATGCTCTCGCCATCAACCATCTCGATCAATTCTTGGGTTGAGAGCTCTTTGATCCGCGCCCATGGGTTGCCAATCATACGCACGCCAGCCTCTTTGCGCAGGCGAGCTTCGGTCATTGGGCTGATCTGCCCTTGCAGCACGCTGAGTGCCCCAGAAATGCCATTCGGGAACGAAAGTCCAATCGACTCAAGCTCTTGTGCAAACTCCATAAGCACATCGCCGAGGGTCTCTCGGTCAATGTAGCCCATGTCACCCATCATATAAGTGAGGTCCGCCTGATGGTTATCAGACAGTTCCGCCAGCGCGAGCTCCGCCCCTTCGTTGAGCAGAAAGCGCACAATGATTGCCGCTTTCTGCGGGCGGGAGAGATTGGTTTTGCGCATGCCGCCCAATGCAGGCATGTCATCGATGCCGCCTAAAGGCGCCAAAGGAATCGCATTGTCCATCAAAGTCTCCATATGTCTTGAGCGCCAATCTTTCACCCAAGCCTAAAGAAACCCTGAATATGATGGTTAATAATTGAAAGTAGTTCCCGACCGAATGGCCTCTGCCAGGGACGCTTCGGACCAGCTGCCTTCTCCACCCCTGTTTCGGATTTCTGTCAGCTGAAGCCGAGCCAAATCAAAGCGCCCCAATTCCACATGCGCCTGCCCAAGATAGGAGCGCGCCAAAAGGTTATTTTGGTTTTGTTCCAATGCTTTGGCATAAAACACCATTCCAGCATCCACGTTGCCAAGCTTGCGGTGGGTAAACCCCCAATAAGTCAGGGCTCGATCCGAGGTTGGGTCTTCGAGCGCACTCAATAGAATCTGCGCTTCTGCATTCCGACCGGCATAGGCCAAAGCGCGCAATTCCTCGATGCGGTCCTCATCCGTCAACGAGCTGTCTTGTTGCGGCACACATTTGCCTTTGCTTTCGCTGAACACATTGCCCTTGGTGCATGTCACAGTTCTGGGTTTCGGCTCTGAGGAACCGCCGCCTGCCGCCCAAAGGGGGGTGGCCAATGTGGTTGCCAATGCAATCGAAATTAACCCGCGCGTCAAAGTCATAAGGAACTCCACTCAAAAAACTTACTTTGGATACACGGTAACACGGACGGGCAGGATGCTAAAATCACGGAGCCGTCAGCGGAGAGAAACAAAAAAGGCGCGCCGTAGCGGCACGCCTTTTTCTACATTCAACGCGGAACTTTAGTCTTTGAAAACACGCGCAAAAATTGTGTCTACATGTTTGGTATGGTAATCCATGTTGAACTTCTCATTAATGCCATCAACACCCAATGCAGCGACCACATCTGCGTCCGCCAGAAGTTGTTCTTGGAAATCGACGCGCTCTTCCCAGACTTTCAGCGCATTACGCTGTACCATGGAATAGGCGTCTTCTCGGGACACGCCAGCTTGGGTTAGGGACAGCAGCACGCGCTGCGACATCACCAGGCCAGGAAACTTGTTCATGTTGTCGAGCATGTTCTCAGGGAAGATCAGCATTTTCTCGACCACACCTGCCAGGCGGTGAAGAGCGAAGTCGAGCGTCACAGTGGCGTCCGGGCCAATGCCACGCTCTACTGAGGAGTGTGAAATATCGCGCTCGTGCCACAGGGCGACGTTTTCCATCGCTGGGATTACTGTCATGCGCACCAGACGCGCGAGACCAGTCAGGTTTTCGGTCAGCACAGGGTTCTTCTTGTGCGGCATTGCCGAAGAGCCTTTTTGGCCCATGGAGAAGAATTCCGCGCCTTCCAACACTTCGGTGCGCTGCATGTGGCGGATTTCGATGGCAACGTTTTCAATCGAGGAAGCAATCACACCCAACACAGCAAAGAACATTGCGTGGCGGTCACGTGGGATCACTTGAGTGGAGATTGGCTCCGGTGTCAGGCCGAGCTGCTCACACACATGCTCTTCCACAGCTGGATCGATGTTGGCAAAGGTGCCGACCGCGCCGGAGATGGCACCCGTTGCGATCTCTTCACGCGCTTGCTGTAGGCGTGTCTTGTTGCGGTCCATCTCCGCGTAGAAGCGCGCAAAGGTCAGACCCATGGTGGTGGGTTCTGCGTGGATGCCATGCGAACGGCCAACACGTAGGGTGTCTTTGTGCTCAAGCGCCCGTGTTTTCAATGCGGCCAACAGGCGGTCCATGCCTACCAGAAGGATGTCAGAGGCGCGCACCAGTTGCACGTTAAAGCAGGTGTCCAGCACGTCAGAAGAGGTCATGCCTTGGTGCACAAAACGCGCTTCTTCGGAGCCAACATGTTCAGCCAAGTGGGTCAAAAACGCGATCACGTCGTGTTTGGTCACAGCTTCAATTTCGTCGATGCGTGCCACATCAAACTCAACGTCTTTGGCTTTCCAGACAGCATCCGCGTTTTCCTGCGGGATCACACCCAGCTTGGCTTGTGCGTCACAGGCATGCGCCTCGATCTCGTACCAGATTTTGAATTTGGTTTCAGGCGACCAAACGGCGACCATATCGGGGCGGGCATAGCGCGGGATCATAATCTCAGCCTTGCATTGTTAGCTAATGGGGTCGCGGTCCGTGTAGACGGTGCGGTCAAAAACAGCAAGGATTTCACGCTGCAATGCGGCGATTTCCCTCAGAATTCCCTATACAATCGTTTAGATTGTGTGGTCCTATGGACGGAATTTTTTACTGGAGGCATTTATGCAAAAGACATTGAGGCTTGGCAGCCTACTTCTCAGTGCCGCGATTTGTGCTGCGCCCATGTTGGCGCAGGCGGACACGCAGGTTGTCTATAGTGATCAATCCCGCATTGTGTTTCAGGTTGATGTACCTGATTTTTGGAACCTGCGCGTGGGTGGACCAAGGGATTTGGCTCCGCCAAACGATGACGATATTCGCGCGGTGGAACGCGTGTTCGGATTGGAACCCGAAAGTGATCACGGTGTCTGGGTAGGGCTGATTTCTCCGCCAAAATTCCGAACTTTGGAGGATGCTAAGGAGTACGCGCGTGGATTGAGCGGACAACTGGCAAAAACCACCGAAATTTTGAGTGCTGAGGATCGCCGTGTCGGCAATTATCCTGCCACAGTGATTACGGGTACCGGACGTCGAGATGGCAAGCCTGTATCTTTCAACGTGACCCTGATCGATATCAAGAATGGGCGGGTTGTGGTGGCACTAACCATCATGTCTCAGGGCTTTGACCAAAGCGCGCTGACCGATGTGAACGCCATTCTTCAATCCATCAAAGCGCGCTAAGGAGGCCGGGCTATGACGTCTTTTCAGAGACCTTTGAAACTGCTGACCGCTTTGGCGGCCGGGGCAATGCTGTTGAGCGCTTGTGAAAACACCGGTAGCGGATCTTCCGGAGCTTATTACGACTCTATGATGTGGAACGATTATTACTATCGGCCATATCCACCGCATCCGGAGCGGCCGCCGCGCCCGGAACACCCCATTGAACGTCCGCCGGAACGTCCGGTGCACCCAATTGCGCCCCGACCGCCGGTCACGCGACCAACACCACGCCCACGGCCCACACCTCGGCCTGCGCCGCGTCCGTCACCACGACGCTAAAGGGTGATGTCATGCCAGTTGCGTGACCACTTCGCTGGATTGCTCCAATGTCCGATGCACCGGGCAGCGGTCGGCAATCTCCAACAATCGGGCGCGCTGTTCTTGTGAAAGCGCGCCTTCCAGGTGGATCACACGACGAAACTGATCCACCTTTTGGCCTGCAGGCGCTTCGGCATCAGCCGCGTGGATTTTGTCGTGACATACATCGACCCAAACATGATCCAGAGGCCAGTTTTTGCGCCGCGCGTACATGCGGATGGTCATAGAAGTACAGGCGCCCAAACCCGCTGAGAGAAACCCATAGGGTGTCATGCCGCGATTGCTACCGCCATAGGCCAGGGGTTCGTCTGCCAAGGCGTGATGCAGCGGCCCGGCGTTGACGTCCTGCAAAAAACCTTCAGAATTGGCTTCAGACACGCGCACTATGCCCTCTGGTGCGCCGGGAGGCGGGGCAGGTGGCGTAAGGTTCATGTAGCGTCCAACCCACGAGGCGATCACCTCTGCAGCGTATTCTGCGTCTTTGGGGCTGGTGATCAAGTGATCCGCGTCATCCAATGTCACGAAGCTTTTGGGGTGTTTTGCCGCTTCAAAAATCTGTGCGGCGTTGTCGATGCTTACGGTGTTGTCGCGTGGCGCGTGCAACACCAATAGCGCTTGGTTCAGATTGGCAATGCAGGCGCGGAGATTTTGATTTGAAATGTCATCCAAGAAGGCTTGCTTGATCTCAAATGGTCGGCCGCCAAGCGATACCGTTGCCTGGCCTTTCTCGGTGATTTTGTCCCGGTGTTCGTCAAACTGATGCGCCACATGCGCCGGATCAGACGGTGCACCCAATGTCACCACCGCCTTGGAGGACGCAATTTGAGTGGCGGCCCGGAGCACAGCTGCGCCACCCAAGCTGTGGCCGATCATCAACGCCGGTGCCATTCCGCGGTCCGCCAAATAGTCTGCCGCAGCGATCAAGTCGGCGACGTTGCTAGAAAAGTGCGTGTTGGCAAATTCGCCTTCAGAATGGCCGAGTCCGGTGAAATCAAACCTCAACACTGCAATGCCCATGCTTGCCAGCCGCGCCGCTATCCGCCGTGCTGCGGGAATGTCTTTGGAACAGGTGAAGCAATGCGCAAAAATGGCCGTTGCCAGATGTGGTCCTTCTGGCAAATCCAACCGCGCGGCCAAAGTGTCTCCGGCGTGTCCGGTAAATGTAATGCGTTCGGTTGGCATGGGGCGCTCCTTTTGTTAGCCAATCCAATGTGAGGGTGATTGCAATCGAGGCAAAGCACTTGCAACCTAGGCTCACGGCAAGGTGACCACATGCGAGCGGATCCCATTACGGACAACGCCACGGCACGACAAAATTTTGGTGCGGAATTTACGTCGCTGCGCTAGCACTTGGAAATGAGTGAAATTTTACAGACTTCTATTCCTTATGATGCGCTCAAAGAGCGATCATTGCCGGGGGTTGCGCCGCTAAATATCGAGGACTGGTTGATCATCGATGACGCTTATGCCGCGCAAATGTCATTGCGTTGCAAGTTGTTATCAGAGAGTCCTGATCTTGTTTCAGCACTTTCTCCGGCGGCTTTGCCTGCTGCCCAAGAGGTGCTGCAACTGGCCATGGATCAACTGGCAGTTCGAACCGGTTTTCAGATTGCGGAGCAGAGGGTGCATTGCCCGGATGGGCGTGATGTTGTGGTGGATTGGGCGCAGCCGCTGCACACTTTGGGGCAAATCATTCAGGAAGATGTCTGCCTGTTACAGAAGGTCGGCGATGAACATGTTTTGACTGGAGCGGTGCTGTGTTTCCCCGCCAGTTGGACTTTGTCCGAAAAATTCAAGCGACCGTTGGTTGGAATCCACGTGCCTGTGGCGGAATACGATGCCAACATTGCCATGCGGGTGCAGCGCTTGTTTGATGGTGTACGGGCCGGGCGGCCTATGTGGCGCAAAAACGCGCTGTGGTACAACGAGCCAACGTTGTTCACGCCGCGCTCGGAGAGTGCCCCGAGGGACAAAGTTACGGCAACCTCCGGCGCTTATCTGAGGTCAGAAAAACAGTGCATTTTGCGCTTGCCAAAAACAGACGCCGCGGTGTTCTCGATCCACACCTTCATGGTGCGGCGTGAGCAAGTGACACGCGCGCTCGCTGCGCCATAGACCAACGAGCGCGATAATGTTTTAGGCTTTTGCGCGCTGCAACATGCCGAACAGATCACGGGGATCATCCGGATCTGCCAGCATGTCCAGATCTTCATGGAATGGGGTTTCCGCCACTTTGTCGCGGATGTAGCGCAAGGCAGAGAAGTCCTCGATGGCAAAGCCAACGCTGTCAAACAGCGTGATTTGGCGTGCGTCCCGCCGCCCTTGTTTTTGGCCGGTGATCACTTGCCACATTTCCGTGACGGCAAAGTCGGGGTCCATCTGTTGGATTTCGCCTTCGATGCGCGTCTGTTCCGGGAACTCAACAAACACGTCAGAGCGTTCAAGTATCCCTTTTGCCAGCTCGGTCTTGCCTGGGCAGTCGCCGCCAATCGCGTTGATGTGCACACCAGCACCCACCATGTTATCGCTCAAGATGGTGGCATTTTGCTTGTCTGCCGTGCAGGTGGTTAGGATTTGCGCGCCTTCAATTGCCTCCTCAGGCGTTTTGCAAATCACCACGTCGATGCCGGTGTTGGCGAGGTTGGCTGCGCATTTTGCAGTCGCCGCAGGGTCTTTATCAAACAGCCGAACTGATTTCAGCCCCAGGATGGCTTTCATCGCCAAGGTTTGGAACTCAGATTGTGCGCCGTTGCCGATCATAGCCATCGTGTCCGCGCCTTTTGGGGCCAGGTATTTGGCCACCATCGCAGACGTTGCCGCCGTACGCAGAGCAGTCAAGATTGTCATCTCGGTGAGCAATACCGGATAGCCGGTGTAAACATCTGCCAACAGTCCAAAAGCGGTTACAGTTTGGAGACCCTCTGCCGTGTTCTTTGGGTGACCGTTTACATATTTGAAGCCGTAGGCCTCGCCATCGGATGTTGGCATCAATTCGATCACCCCGACGTCGGAGTGGCTGGCCACACGTGGCGTTTTGTCAAACAGCTCCCAGCGGCGGAAGTCTTCTTCCACATAGGTGGTCAAATCCCTGAGCATTTGTTCGACACCAATGTGATGCACAAGTCGCATCATATTGTCGACCGAAACAAAGGGAACTAGTGCTTTTTCAGAGGGTTGTGTCATTTTCTTCATCCTCAAATTACGAGAAGCTTCGCGTCGGTCGATCAAATACGCGACGGCCCAGGGCGGACGCCGCAAGATCAACCATCAGCTGTGCTGTGCGTCCGCGTTCGTCAAGAAATGGGTTGAGTTCAACAAGGTCAAGCGAGGTCATCAGCCCGCTGTCGTGCAGCATTTCCATCACCAGATGGGCTTCACGCACAGTTGCTCCGCCTGGAACCGTTGTGCCCACTGCGGGCGCGACAGAGGGGTCCAGAAAGTCGACATCCAACGAAACGTGCAACATGCCGTTTTGAGTGGCAACATGCTCTAGGAAGGCCGCCAATGGACGAGCGATGCCGTTTTCATCTATCTCGCGCATATCGTGACGCCGAATTTTGGTGGCCTGCAAAGTTTCCCGCTCCGCGTCATCTACAGAGCGCAGACCAATCATGCAGATGTTCTCTTCAGGCACCGGATTTTCCACGGCTGGAAAAGCGTCAAACCCGCTACGACCCGCGAAATACGCAACTGGTGTGCCGTGCAGGTTGCCGCTGCCCGTGCTCTGCGGAGTGTGGAAATCCGTGTGTGCGTCCAGCCAAAGGACAAACTGCGGCCGTCCTAAGGTGGCGGCGTGATTGGCAACACCAGCCACTGTTCCTGCAGACAAGCTGTGATCTCCACCTAGGAAAATCGGGAATCCAGTTGCCATGGCTGCTTCTGCAGCCCCGGTGAGCGCTTCGGTCCAGGCCACTGTTTCATTGAGCGCGTGCAAATCATTGTCTTTTGCATCTGGCTCAAACGGGGCAGGGCGCAAGTTTCCAAGGTCCTGAACGGTGTGCCCTAAGTCCATCAAAGTTTCACCCAGTCGGGCGGTCCGGTAGGCATCCGGCCCCATCAAACATCCGCGACGTCGCTTGCCGCTGTCTACCGGAGCGCCCACCAACAGGCAGTTTTTCTGTGTCATGTTGTGTCCCATGTTCGGCGATTTAGGCAAAATCCTTCCGAAATGGGTTGATTTACACCCCTCAATTTGAACATAACGGGCAGTGATATTCCAAAGTGGCGCTAGGAGCTGTGCAAAATGGACGATATTGATCGAAGGCTGATCTCAGCCCTGCGTCACGACGCACGCGCCTCATTGTCGGATCTTGCGATTGATCTGGGTGTGTCTCGAACAACAGTGCGCGGGCGCATCGAGCGTTTGCGCCAACGTGGGGACATTGTTGGTTTTACTGTGGTGCTTCAGGAGGACGCCAAGAGCGACCCTGTGCGTGGATTGATGATGCTTGGCATCGAGGGGCGTGGCACCGACCGAATTGTGCGTCAGCTGACTGGGCTGACGGCTGTGCGGGCGATCCACAGCACCAATGGGCGTTGGGACCTGATCTTGGAACTTGGCACAGATACGCTTGATCATTTGGATGAGGTGCTGACCCAAATCCGCCGCTTGGACGGGATCGCCATCAGCGAAACCAACCTTTTGCTGTCAACGCGCAAGTCCGGGTAGAGATTTGCGCGCTGTCAGTTGTCTTATTTCAAGGTTTTGATCGCGTAAATCCAGAGCGATGCTGCACCGAGGGACAATAACGCATTGTAGTTTGCCATCGACAGTCCAAACAACTCCCAAGGGATTTCATCACACCGCACCAGTGGCGCTGACATGATCTGACTAAAAAGATCATCCGCACTCATATTGGACACGTCAGAGCTGGTGCAAGTGGATGGACCATCCCACCACTTCCGTTCTACGCCGGTGTGGTAGAGGCCCACAAACCCGGAGGCAGCAGCGCCTGCAGCGGCCAAATAGGCAAACAGAGCCGTGCCGGCAAAAATGGCCAGTATGCCTGCGCCGGACGCGAACCAATGCGGATAGCGCTGGTAATAACAGAGCTTACACGGCGGCATTTCGCCAATGAATTCAAAGCCCCATGCGCCAAGGATCATAGAAGCAGAAAACCCTGTCAGCAGGGCAAACGCGAGTCGTTGTGTGAGTTTCATAGGTATTTCACCGCAAAAAATCCGCCAAATAGCAGAATGAGGAACAAAGCTGAGACGAGGCCTAAGCGCTGTTCAATGAAGTCGCGCACAGGTTCGCCAAATTTGCGAAGCAAGGCAGCTACAAGGAAGAAACGGATACCGCGGGCCAATACAGAGGTTGCCATAAACGTCGCTAACGGCATGTGCGTAAAGCCGGACATGATGGTGATCACTTTGTAGGGGAAGGGTGTCACACCAGCGCCCAAGACAGCCCAAAATCCAAAATCGTTGAAGCGCGTTGAGAACTCCGCCACCGCGTCAGCTTTGCCAAGCGATTGCAGGATCGGTTCTCCAATTTGCTCAAACGCGAAATAGCCAATGGTGTAACCAAACAGCCCGCCAATCACTGACGACACCAGCGCCACCAGAGCGATCAACCAAGCGCGGCTTGGGCGCGCAAGAATCATCGGAATCATCAACACGTCCGGCGGGATCGGGAAAAACGAACTTTCGGCGAAACTGACAATTGCCAATGCCCACAATGCACGTGGATGATCCGCCAAACGCATGGTCCAGTCATAGAGGCGTTGTAACATAGAAAGTCTCTTTGGCCTTAGAATTAGTCCTATCTTGCCTAGGCGTTTGCCTCTGAAGTGCAAGCAAATAAATTGTGAACACTTCCCTGAAAGAAAATTTCCGCTGAGACAAAAACATTTCGTTTTGTGTCTGGACCTTCCTCAGAACCTTGGCTAAATCAAGGTCGTGGCCCAAGTGGCGGAATGGTAGACGCAGGGGATTCAAAATCCCCCGCCTTCACGGGCGTGAGAGTTCGAGTCTCTCCTTGGGCACCACAATACCGCTAAGAACAGACAGAAACATGTGTTACCGGCACTGTCGGTATTCTACTGTCGTGTCACATTTTTTGCATCAGACCCGCAAATTTGCTGGCAAACACCCCCCATGCCCCCTAGCACTATGGACCAACTGGGAAGGCGCGTTAAATTGACGCCTCAAAGGGTATGGGGAGAGGCAATATGCACAGGGCAATCAGAGCCATTGCGCAGAGCACGGCGATTCTGGGCGGTTTGGTGCTCACCGCGCTCATTATTCTGACATGTGTCAGCATTTTGGGGCGAACAATCAGCTCGGTGGCGTACGCGCCGTTTATGGAAAGTGCCGCACAGGGTTTGGCCACATGGTTGCAGGCATCTGGTGTGGGCTCGATCAATGGTGACTTTGAGCTGCTCGAAGCGGGGGTGGCCTTTGCAATTTTTGCCTTCCTCCCGATCTGTCAGCTTTATGGTGCGCACGCCACCGTAGACGTGTTCACCAACCTTTTGCCAACCCGCGTCAATCGGTTCCTGATTGCGTTTTGGGAGTGTGTTCTTGCGGCTGTGATTTTGCTGATCACCTGGCGTCTGTTTGCCGGTTTGCAAAGCAAATACGCCTATGGCGAAACCACCTTCCTGCTGCAATTTCCAGTGTGGTGGGCCTACGCTGCCAGTTTTGCGGCGGCCTTGGTCGCGTCTCTTGTGGCCGTGTACTGCGCAGTGATGCGCGTTTTCTCCGCGCTGACAGGACGCGGCTCTATGACTGCCGTTGGGGAGACCGCAAAATGACCAATTTGGAACTAGGCTACCTCTCTTTTCCAGTGCTGCTGGTGATGATCTTCCTGCGCGCGCCAATTGGGCTTGCGATGATGCTTTGCGGGTTGGGTGGTCTCTATCTGGTGACTGGCAACCCCAATATGTTTTTGGCAAAACTGAAGTCGGAAACCTACACAACCTTCTCCAGCTATTCTTTGACCATCATTCCGATGTTTCTGTTGATGGGGCAGTTTGCCACCCAATCCGGCATGTCCAAGGCCTTGTTTAAGGCTGCAGAAAGCTGGCTTGGTCATAAAAAAGGCGGTGTGGCCATGGCATCCGTGGGGGCCTGCGCAGGCTTTGGCGCGATCTGTGGATCGTCGCTGGCCACGGCCGCCACAATGAGCCGTGTGGCCCTGCCGGAAATGCGCCGCTACGGCTACTCTGGCGGGTTCTCCACGGCCACGCTGGCGGCGGGCGGCACCTTGGGCATCCTGATCCCGCCGTCTGTGATCCTTGTGATCTACGCCATCCTGACGGAGCAAAATATTGCCAAGCTGTTTTTGGCGGCCTTCATACCCGGCATTCTTGCGGCACTTGGCTACATGCTGACGATCTCGATCTATGTGCGCCTTTACCCGGACTCTGCTGGCACACGTCCTCCGGTTCCCATGTCAGAGCGTTACCGGGCGCTGTTGGACGTCTGGCCGGTGCTCTTGGTGTTTGGCGCAGTTGTTGGCGGTATCTATTTTGGCTGGTTCACGCCGACCGAAGGTGCTGCCGTTGGCGCCGCGGGCACCGGCCTGATTGCTTTGGTCAAAGGCAATTTGACGTGGTCCATTCTTAAGGACTGCATCATCTCCACCGCCACCAGCACCGCAATGATCTTTTTTATCGTTCTGGGGGCCGGCATCTACAACGGATTTCTTGCGTTGAGCCAGGTGCCGCAGGAACTGTCCAATTGGGTCATCAGTCTAGGTTACGGCCCATGGATGGTGCTGTGTCTGATCCTGGCCTTTTACTTGGTCTTTGGTTGTTTGATGGACAGCCTGAGCATGATCCTGTTGACCGTCCCAATTTTCTTCCCGGTGATCCTTGGGTTGGACTTTGGCATGAGTGCCGAACATGTGGCGATCTGGTTTGGTATTCTGGTGTTGATTGTTGTGGAGGTTGGCTTGATCACGCCGCCGGTGGGCATGAACCTGTTCATTATCAATGCAATGGACCGCTCTACGCCGATGGTAGAGACCTATAGGGCGGTGGTTTGGTTTGTGGCCTCTGACATCTTTAGAGTCGTTCTGCTGGTGGCTTTCCCGGCCATCACGCTGTTCTTGCTTCCAGGATAAAACGAAACGAAAAAAGGCGGCCTACAAGGCCGCCTTCTCTACACTTGGATCAGTTACTTCTTACTGGCACGCCCGCGCTTTTTGCGGATCTCGGCGATCTTTTTGAGCTCCCATTCTTCGCCAAAGCTTTCGATGTGTTCCTGTGCAATCTGCAACGCACCAAGGCCCTTGCGGTTGCGGAAGTAAAAATCGACACCCAAATCCGCCAGCTCTTCCATATGGCGGATGAGCACTATCGGTTTCAGGTCGTTGTCTTCGGCAATCATATGGGCCACGGTTTCGCCTTTTCCCGTCCGCCAGTTGATGTCCGTGCCGCGGTTGATCAGGAGTTGGATCAAGGCCATCCGGCGGCTCTGCGCTTGGCCAGCCAGATGCAGCGGGTTGCGCTCATCTGCGTTGCGGGCGTCCATATTGGCGCCCTGTTTGCAAAGCTCATCAGCGGTGTCTTTTTTCTCTGCGATGATCGCGAGGTGCAGCGGTGTGTTTTTGTTGGGGTCAACCACGTCAATTTTTGCGCCAAGCTTGATTAACGCGCGAATGTTGCTGGCATGACCAGACTCGGCGGCCGCATGTAGAGGCGTGCGTCCGCTGCTGTCTATTGCGTTTGGATCAGCACCCATGCCCACTAAGGACTTGATCGCTTTGGTGCCTTCAGAACGACTGGAGCCTGCGGCTAGGTGCAGTGGTGTCACGCCTTGTTTGTCCTGCGCAACAGGGTTGAGGCCCATATCATACAGTGCCGTGATCCCAGGCATGTTTTTGGCCTCGGCAGCTGAGTGCATCGCAGTGCGGCCTCGGTCGTCTTCGGCTTCAATTTCTGCGCCCAATAAGGTCAGAACTTCAAACTTTTTATGCGCCAAGGGGGATCGGGCTGCATAGTGGAACGCGCCTTCGCCAATCTCGGAGGTGGCGTTCACGTCAACACCTTCCTCAATCACTTTTTCAAAAATCCCAAAGTCGGAACAGCGGGCAGAGGAATGGATCAGGCCTTCGCCAAAGCGGTTCAGTGTTTTGGTGTTTGCGCCAAGTTGCGACAGTGTGGCGAAGGAAACACGCCCCAACGCTTCCATCGAGCTGTTGATTGGTGTTTCACCCTGCTTGTTTTCAGCTTCCAAATCGGCGCCAAATTCATGCAGTTTTTTGATCACTTCAACGTGGCCAAATTTGGCTGCGAAGTGCAGAGGAGTTTCGTCAAACTCGTTTTTGCTGTCCGCATTCACGTCACGTTCCAGCAAAGTCTCGAGAACTTCCATTCGGCCCCAACGGGCAGCGTCATGCAAGAGGCTGGCGCCGTATTTGCGATGCTTTGTCAGGTCCGCACCAAGTGTTTCCAGTGCCCGGAATGAGGCTGGATTGTCGGCGTTGATAGTCAGGAAAATTGGCGTCTCGCCACGCCCGTTCAACGCTTCCATATCCGCCCCAAGAGTGTGCAACTTGCGCATTGCCACCAACTGACTTGCAGCTGAAGCGGCGTGCAGCGCCGTGTTGCCTTTGGAGTCCTGATCTTCAAGGCCAATGCCTTTGGCAATCAAACGTTCAAATAAGCGCACGTCGCCAGAACTAGCGGCCTTATGCAGAATGGTCCCGCCGTCTTTGCGTCGTGCCGTGGCATCCGCACCCAGATCGACCAACGTGTCAAACATGCGCCCGCCATCATCACTGGAAGCATAAAAAACAGGTGTTTCACCGCGATTGTCAGGCGCGTTGAGGTTCGCATCCAGCGCGATTAGGGCTTTCAAAGTCTCGTAGTTGGACGCCTCTACCGCAACATGAAGCGGCGTGCGGCCACTGTCCCCGGCTTCAGAAACATCCAAACCAAATCCCGTCATTTTTTTGATGACATCTACGGTGCCCAAACGCGCCGCCACATGCATTGCCCCCCATTTCTGTGGGTTTTGCAGGATAAAGTTGAAGCCAAACCCCACCAGACGATCAAGTTTTGCTTCCGGATCATGGGCCTGGACCGCGCCCTCCAACGCTTGAAAGAAAATAGCGTGGGAGCGGTCTTCCCGTTGTAAGGCCGCAGTGATGACGTAGGCCATGGTTTCAACCGATGCATAGCGTGCCGCCCAGGTGACGGCGGATGCGTCCCCGTTGAGACACAAATCGATGCGTGCACCATTCTCGATAAGAAGCCGGAAAATGGTTGGCTCCTTGAGAGTTGCTGCAAACAGCAAGGGGCTGGTGCCAAAGGCGCCTTGGAAATTTACGCCGCTGCCAACTTTCGCGTTTTCGCGCACGGCGTCCAGGTCGCCGGCAGCCACAGATAACATTAGGTCCGAGATATCACCGTTCTTCATCAGCCCCGCAATTGGGCCGGCCTGAACGTCGTTGGGTGCCGCGTCTATCAACGCAAAGAGGTCTTCTGCGGAGGCGGCTTTTACTAGTTGATCCAATTTTCAGCTCCCACTGGTTGGTCTATATCGACTAGCGAGAAGAAGTTGAGAGACTCTGAAAATTGACATCCGGATGCATAAAATTGCGGCAGGCTCTGCTTCACGCTCCTGCGCACAGGTTGTTTTGCGACCAAAGGCCAATTGGCAAAACCCATGTTTTCCTAGGTGGTGGGGCAGGGGAGATCTATAGTTTTGTCAGTTCGGGGAGGAACACACATGGCACAGACTGAAAAAAAGAAGAGTTCAACAGTCGCCTTGCTGGCCGCTTTTGCGGTTTTGCTCATCACCATCTTGGGTCTGGGCTGGAACGTTTTTTTGTCCGCCGCGCTCGCGGCTGTGGCGTTTTATGTGGTTACTCAAATGGGAACAAAACCGGCGGAAACGACAACAACGCCAGCCTCCGCGCCAACGTCCCCAGTGCAAGAGGCTCACGCGCCGCAAGACATCCAGCCGGCGCCTGAGCAGGCTGCGGAACCCGCAACTTCGGTTGCGTCTGAACCTGATCAGGCGGCAACTGCTATCACGGCAGGGCAAGTTAAATTGGGTACACTTCTGCCAGGGGAACGTGAGTTGGCGGAGCGGCGTGGTGGATGGCGCTACGAAGGCTAGACATTTTTTCGGTCAGGTGATTGAGTTTGCTTTGATTTTGCCTGTCCGCAGGTCCCTCAAAGGGATGAGAGAATGATCCGCTTCTACGCTCGAATTTTACGCGCCACTGGTCGGTCGCAAATCCTCTTGGTGGTGCTTTCGTTAATTGTCGCGGCACTGGCGGCAGTGCCATTGCAGTTTCAGAAAGACATCATCAACAGCCTTGGGCCTGGCCTTGAGGTCCGGACATTAGTCTGGATGTGCGGTGGATATTTGGCGGTGATCGTGGTCACCAACATTTTCAAATTTATTCTGAATTATCGCAGTAGCCTGCTGGGGGAAGCCACAATCCGGCGCATTCGCGCAGCTGTCTATGAGGCGCGTCACGACACCACGCAGGACCTGGCGATCCAAAAGCAGTCCACCGGCACAATTGCGACAATCATCTCTGCTGAATCGGAGGAAGTCGGGCGCTTTGTAGGTCAGGCCTTGGCCAACCCGGTGGTACAACTTGGCACGTTGGTGTCCGTGGTGTCGTTTGTGGCAGCGACCCAGCCCTACCTTGGCGGCTTTCTGGTGGCTGTAGTTGTCCCGCAGGCTTTGATTGTACTGCTATTGCAAGAGCGGGTGAACAAACGGGTAAAGGAACGCACAATTGTGCTGCGACATGCAGCTGGCACGTTGTCAGAAGAAAACTTGGCTGAAATGAAAGAGGCCCAACAGCAAGTTCTCGATGATTTTGACAATATCTATGAAACCCGGCGCGGTATTTTCCGGCTGAAGCTCTCGATGAAGTTTTTGATGAACATTCTCAGCGGCATTGGCCTTGTAGGAATTTTGATGATTGGTGGCTTTTTGATGATGGAAGGACGCTCAGACATCGGGACGGTGGTTGCATCCATATCAGCGCTTGAAAAAATTAATGGACCTTGGCGGCTTCTTTTGAATTTTTATAAAGAACTCAGCTCTGTACGGGTCAAGTTTGATCTGATTGTGGGGGGAGGTCTATCAGGCAAACCAACTCAAAAGGCTTAGGTAGTTTGACATTGCCGCAAACCAAAAAGGCGCCGAAATCGGCGCCTTTGAAGCTCGGTGAGTTGATGGTGGGACACCCACCAACACGAGGGATGTTTAGCGGCCCCACTGACGCACAGGACCACAATCCATATGCACAAAGTTGGATCCGGAGTAGCGGCCCACGCCTCCGGCACGACACGCCGCGGCGGCCTTGGCCATCTGGTGAACCGAGCGTGACCCCAGTCGCAGGTCAGCGGCCTGACCCTTCATATGCAGAGAGTTCTTGGCCACACCGCGAGAGCGGGAGCGCAGCATCGCATTGGTTTTTGGGCTGCGGTAACCGGAAAGTAACATGTAGGGCTCATTCACATCCATAAGGTTGTGTGCCGCTGCCATGATGTCGACCGTGCGTGTGTCGACGCTGATCACCTCGTTGGTGCGCCAATCCCGCATAAATGCGTTGATTTCTTTCACCGCGTCTTTGATGTATTTGCCTTCGACCCAATAGATGGTGTCGATGCGCTCACCGGTCCGACCGGAGTACATCTTCAAACGTCGGATGTCGCCTCCACCGCGCAGGAAGCCTGCGGCCTTGGAGTAAGTTGGTGCCGCCACAAGTGCGGTTGCTGCAAACGCGCCCAATAGGCCGCGCCGTGTCATGCTCAAAGAGCAGTCATTTGGTTCATTCATGTTTCAGCGCCTGTCCCGTCGCTAACCTGCCACCGCGATGTTACGCGGGCGTATGTTCATCTTCATCCCCTCAGATGTGCGGATTTTATGCCACATAGGGAATATTCAACCAAGAGTTCTTTTCTGCCTTGACCAAGCCTGACGCCATATTTCGGCGAAACTTTGCTTAATTGATGGAGAAGTTCGTTCCATCTGGTCCCGACATCATCTGGGTAACACGGCAACAGTTGAATAAAGGTTTATTCAGTTTGCGAACTTGTGATTGGACAGGTGAGACTATAGTCAGCCACCTTACAGGACGGCTTTTTACTTTGGGAATGTAACATGGTTCACAGGATGCTAACGCGCGGTTTTTTCGGTGCTTTTTTCGCGCCGCTTCTCGCGGTTTTTTTGCTTTCAAGCGTTGCGCAAGCTTTTCCAGCTTTTAAGCAAGCTGTTGCGGAGGCAGCTGCACGAGACGCGGATGTGGCCACATTTTATCGGGAATCAGCCTATGAACCGGTGTGGACTGGTGACGGTGATTCCTTTGTAGCGCGTCGCAAGGCGCTCATTTCGGCTCTTGGTCGAGTGGAGGATCACGCTCTTCCCGCAGGACGGTACAACACTGACCAATTGGTTGCTCAAATGGCCGGAGCCCGCAGTGTGCGGGATCTGGGTATGGTCGAAGTGGCGCTTACCAAAGCCTATCTGCGATATGCCCGTGACATCAACTCCGGCATACTGGTGCCCTCCCGTGTCGACAGTGGCATTGTGCGTGAGATTGTACGCCGAGATCGGACTGAACTGATCCAGAGTTTTGCAGCCACCGACGATCCCAAAGCGTTTTTGCGGTCTCTGGCGCCACAGACGCAAGAATACACCCGCTTGATGAAAGAAAAGCTGCGCCTGCAGCGTCTGACCGCCAATGGCGGCTGGGGCAAAACCGTGCCGGTGGCCAAGCTGGAACCTGGCAACACCGGAGATTCTGTTGTTGCCTTGCGCGACCGTTTGATGCGCATGGGCTTTATGCAGCGTTCCGCGACCGCCCGATATGACCGCGATCTGGAGAAAGCTGTGCAGGCGTTTCAAGTCGCGCACGGGTTGGAAAGCGATGGCGTGGCGGGCAAAGGCACCATCACTGAGATCAACGTTTCCGCAGAGCAGCGCCTGAAGTCGATCATGGTGGCCATGGAACGTGAGCGCTGGCTGACCCGCGAGATTGTTGGACGTGAGATCTTGGTCAATCTGACTGACTTCACCGCCAAGGTGATTGACGACGGCAAGCTGACCTTCCGCACCCGTTCGGTAATTGGCAAAAACCAATCAGATCGTCGCAGCCCAGAGTTTTCGGACACGATGACTCATATGGTGATCAATCCAACCTGGAACGTGCCACGCTCGATCGCGACCAAAGAATACCTGCCAATGCTGAAGCGGAACCCAAATGCCGTGAGCTATTTGCGTCTGGTGAACGGCCGTGGCCAGACTGTGGATCGTGGCACGGTGGATTTCTCCCAGTTCACAACGCGCAACTTCCCCTTTGACATGAAGCAGGCACCGGGCAACCGCAATGCTCTGGGGCTGGTGAAATTCATGTTCCCGAACAAGCACAACATCTACCTGCATGACACGCCGCAAAAAGCACTATTCAAACGGGAAATGCGGGCCTACAGCCACGGCTGTATCCGCCTGCAACAGCCGTTTGATTTTGCCTACACCTTGCTGGAGCCACAAGAGAGCGCGCCTAAAGCTTTCTTCCATAAAACGTTAAAAACCAGCCGCGAGACGCGGGTCGATTTGGATCAGCCAATTCCCGTACACATCATTTACCGCACCGCTTACACCGAGGCCAAAGGCCCGGTGCAGTATCGTCGGGATATCTATGGGCGTGATGCCAAGATCTGGAATGCGCTGACCAATGAAGGGGTGGTGTTAGCCTCCCATCAGGGATAAAACGCCTCCAAGATCACTTCGGAGGACCGCGCATGGCGTTCACTGTTCAGGAAATTGCTGCGGCAATTGACGCGGAGGCGCATGGCAACACCGAATTGATTGTAGAACGTGTCTCAGAGCCAGCCTCGGCTGGCCCTGACGACCTTGCGCTCCTGACCAATCCCAAGTTTGCAGACGGCCTTGCCAAAGGTCAGGCTCGCGTGGCGCTGCTTTGGGATGGGGCAGATTGGCAAGCCATGGGGCTGGAGGCGGCGATCACCGCCAAACGGGGCCGCTATGCCATGTCAGGTCTGTCGCGCATGATGGATCCAGGGCAGCATTTCCCCAAAGGCATTCACCCAACAGCGTTGATTGATGAGACAGCCACTGTGGCGGAAGGTGTCACAATAGCGCCTTACGCGGTGATAGGCCCACGTGCTTTTATTGGGGCGGGCACGGTAGTCGGTCCGTTTTGTCACATCGGCGCTGACAGCAGTATTGGCAATGACGGATTTCTGCGCGATCACGTTTCTATTGGTGCACGGGTTACAATTGGGGATCGTTTTTGGTGCCAGCCGGGCGCGCGTATCGGCGCGGATGGCATGTCTTTCGTGACCCCAGAAGCCAGCGGTGTTGAAAAGGCCCGCGCCTCTTTGGGGGATCAGGGCGACGTGCGGGAGCAGGCGTGGGCGCGTATCCACTCGCTTGGTGCAGTCACTATTGGTGATGACGTGGAAATTGGTGCCAACAGCTGTATCGACTACGGCACGGTGCGCGACACGCGAATTGGCAATGGCTGTAAAATCGACAATCTAGTGCACATCGCCCATAACGTTGTGGTTGGGAATGACTGTCTGTTTGCTGGACAAGTTGGTATCGCGGGCTCAACTGTGATTGGCAACAATGTGGTGTTTGGCGGCCAGTGTGGCGTCACTGACAACACCACCATTGGCGACAATGTGATTGCAGGCGGTGCCACCAAGATGATGAACAAGGTGCCGGCAGGGCAGGTTGTGCTTGGCTCCCCCGCGGTCAAGATGGACACAAATCTGGAGATGTATAAAGCCTTGCGACGTTTGCCTCGTTTGGCCAAGCAATTTGCCGATCTTCAAAAAACCGTTTCAAAACTGGGTTCAAAGACGTAAGCCGCCTCCCTTAAACGAGTGCGCTGTTTATCAAAGGATGAGACTATGAGTGTCAAAGACCGTGTTATTGCTATCGTCGCAGAACAAGCGGTGCTGGAGCCTTCTGATGTGACGTTGGAAAATACGCTGGAAGACCTGGGAATTGACAGCCTCGGCTTGGTTGAGAGTATCTTTGCCATCGAAGAAGAGTTCGACATTTCCATTCCCTTTAACGCCAATGAGCCGGAGAAGAGCGATTTTGATATCTCTTCCGTGGCCAGCATCATCGCCGGAATTGAAAAGCTGGTGGTCAGCGCGCCAACCGAATAACAAAAACGCATCAAGTCAGTAGGGCAGCGAAAATGAAACGGGTCGTTATCACAGGCGCGGGCACCATCAACGCCTTGGGGCACGATGTGCCAGAAACACTTGGCGCTATGAAAGAAGGCCACTGCGGTATTGGTCCTCTTGAAATGCGCGACGTTGAGCGGCTTGCTGTGCAGATTGGCGCGCAGGTCAGCGACTTTGCCTCCGACACCATATTCAATCGCCAGCAATTGGCGCTCTATGATCGCTTCACCCAGTTTGCACTGATTGCCGCGCGTGAGGCGCTGGCTCAGTCCGGCCTTGAGTTTTCCGGTGCTTTGTCTGCCAAATCAGGTGTTGTGATGGGCAACTCCGGCGGTGGTATGCAAACTTTGGATGAGAACTACCGCACCGTTTACGAAGACGGCAAAAATCGGGTGCATCCTTTTGTGGTGCCCAAACTGATGAACAACGCGGCCGCCAGCCACATCAGCATGGAGTTCAATCTTAAGGGCCCAAGTTTCACCGTGGCGTCTGCTTGTGCAAGTTCCAATCACGCCATGGCACAAGCCTTTCAGATGGTGCGCTCTGGCATGGCCCCAGTGATGATCACTGGCGGGACCGAGTCCATGTTGTGTTTTGGCGGCGTAAAAGCCTGGGAAGGTCTGCGCGTCATGTCAAAAGACGCATGTCGGCCGTTTTCCTCCACCCGCAACGGCATGGTGCAGGGCGAGGGCGCCGGTGTGTTTGTTTTTGAGGAGATGGACCACGCCAAAGCGCGGGGTGCAGAGATTTTGGCTGAGGTTATTGGCTTTGCCATGACGTCAGATGCCTCTGACATCGTAATGCCTTCTCGCCAGGGTGCGTCTCGAGCCATCGCAGGTGCCCTTCAAGACGCTGGGGTCAATCGCGAGGAAGTGGGCTACATCAATGCCCACGGCACAGGCACAGCAGCCAATGACAAAACCGAATGCAGCGCTGTCGCAGATGTGTTTGGTCCACATGCTGATAATTTGATGATGTCGTCCACCAAATCAATGCATGGTCATTTGATCGGCGGCACCGGGGCCGTGGAGCTGTTGGCCTGCATCATGGCGTTACGCGACGGGGTGATTGCACCAACCATTGGCTATGAAGAGCCAGATCCTGAATGTGCCTTGGATGTTGTACCCAACGAAGCCCGCGAGGCCTCTGTCGATGTTGTGCTGTCCAACGCCTTTGCTTTTGGTGGCCTAAATGCCGTATTGGCGCTGCGCCGCGTCTAACACCTTGTATCTGAAAACCCAAAAAGCCGCCAACTGTGAGGACGACGGCTTTCTTCAAGGGGTTCCGTGATGGTGTTATTGGCCGTTGTTGGCGGCTTTATCAAAGGCCTTGGTGAACCCAGTTAAGGACATGTTCACATTCACGGATTGGGTGGGTGACAGGGCAGGTACAATGCTCAGAACAGCTTTGTTGCCGTTCTTGAAGTTGGTGATGTCCTCGGCGCTCAATCCAATGCGCGCGATACAACCCAGTTGGTTACAAAACGCAAACGGGTAGCGGCGTGTGGTTTTTCCATCAACCGACATGGTCAACTGAGCGGTCAAAAGTGTTTCCAAGGGGACGATCACAGTGGCACCGGCCACGGCTTCACCCTCTGCAATGGGCAAAGAGAAAAGCGTCACTTCTGAAACAGGGTTACCAGTGTCGTCGCGCATAAGTTGATACAGGCGACAAGGGCGCGGTTCTGGTCCGGTGGTGGCACATTGCAGATCCCAATCCCCGATGATTTCGGACGATACATTTTCTTCCAGCTGTGCCGGGGATTGCGGCTGCGCCGCTTCACTCACCGCTTCCCCCATGGCCAACGAGCCGTCCGCGAGAGAGGGGACACCTTGCGCCAAAGTTGGTCCTGCCATCAGGGTCAGAGAAATGGCTGTCGCAAAGAAAGTGAAGTTCCGCATGTCTGTCTCAGTCCTTTGGATGTCGTTAAGCTCGCTTAGCATGGCCCAGCTGACTTGTCAGGATTGGCTTTCTTAAAAGCCAGTGCATTCGAGCAGAAACTTGCTGATTTTGTTTTCTTAAGTTGGGGATGGTGTGAATGTGTTGGCACGCACTGAAGGGCGTGCACAAAAAGAAAAGGGCCTCAAAAAGGCCCTCTTCCAAATTTTTCACTCCCCGTCGGACTGGCCGACTTATTTTATTGTCGAAACGCTACGAAGAAATGGACCTTCGGTCAACCGGAAAAAGGGAAGTTCCTCTGCTGATTTTGTTCAAAAAAAAGGCCGCACATGAAGTGCGGCCAGTCTCAACAGGGAGGAGTTCTGTTCCAAACCCGTTTGGGCTGTTCCAGAACAGTTACGAAACTGCCATATAAAGGTTAACAATATATGTGACGCGCGATTTAGAGCGTTATAAATAAGGGATCTGAAGGGTAAGCGACTGATGGACGGTAAGATTTTTCTGGGTGGCGGTGGTGCAGATTATGCGCAGAAGCAGGGTCTGACACTGAAATATGCCAACAGACATGGCTTGATTGCCGGCGCAACGGGCACCGGTAAGACTGTAACGTTGCAGATTCTCGCCGAGGGCTTCTCTGCTGCTGGGGTGCCGGTGTTCCTGTCAGACGTGAAAGGCGATCTCTCCGGGTTGGCCGCCGCGGGGGCGGCGGATTTCAAATTGCATGAAGCCTTCACATCACGTGCAGAGAAAATCGGATTTGACAATTTTGTCTATGAGGCTTTTCCGGTCACCTTTTGGGATCTGTTTGGTGAACAAGGCCACCCGGTGCGCACCACCGTCGCGGAGATGGGACCACTCTTGTTGGCCCGACTTATGGAACTCAGCGAAGCCCAAGAAGGCATCCTCAATATTGCCTTTAGGCTGGCAGACGAGCAGGGCATGCCGTTGCTGGATCTCAAAGACCTTCAGGCCCTGCTGGTCTGGGTTGGCGAAAACCGCGCTGAATTGGCACTGCGATATGGCAATATTTCGGTGAACTCCATTGGCGCCATCCAGCGTCGCTTGTTGGTGCTGGAGAACCAAGGGGCGTCCAAGCTATTTGGCGAGCCCGCGCTGGAGCTTGAGGACTTGATGCGCACGGCTTCAGATGGCCGCGGCCAGATCAACATTCTGGCAGCCGACAAGCTTATGGGCGCGCCGCGCCTTTATGCAACTTTCTTGCTGTGGCTTCTTTCAGAGCTGTTCGAAAGTCTGCCCGAAGTCGGCGACCCCGACAAACCCAAGCTGGTGTTTTTCTTTGACGAAGCCCACCTTCTGTTTGATGGCGCCCCCAAAGCGCTGGTGGACAAGGTGGAGCAGGTGGCCCGCCTGATCCGCTCCAAGGGGGTGGGTGTTTATTTTGTCACCCAGAACCCGGATGACATCCCCGAGGACATCCTTGGCCAACTTGGCAACCGTGTGCAGCACGCCCTGCGTGCCTTCACGGCGCGCGACAAGAAAGCGCTGCGGCTGGCAGCTGAGACCTATCGTCCCAACCCACGGTTTGTGACCGAAGAAGCCATCCGCGAAGTTGGAGTGGGAGAAGCGGTCACTTCCATGCTGATGAAAAAAGGTGTGCCCGGCATTGTCGAGCGCACCCTGATCCGCCCGCCATCCTCCCAACTTGGCCCATTGTCACCCGCTGCGCGCCAAGAGGTGATGGCCGCATCGCCATTGGCCGGAAAATACAAAACACCGGTAGATCGGCGCTCCGCATATGAAATCCTCACCAACCGCGCCAAAGCAGCTGCACAAGAAGCTGAAAAGCTCGAGGAACGCGAAGAGGAGATGACAACAATGGAGCGCGAGTTCACGTCTGCGCGTCGTTACTCTGGCTCGCGGGTGCGCCGCTCCTCTGCGCGTACGTTACGTGTGCGTGCCGATGACACCTTTGGCGAGGCGATGACGAAAATGGTGATGAAAGAGCTGTCTGGTACCACAGGCCGGCGCATCGTGCGCGGCGTTCTTGGCGGATTGTTCAAGGGGCGGTGAGGCACGTCCGATGTATTTCGGATTTCGCGCGTTTTGTGTTAGGGGTCCTGGATCGTGGACACTTGTTGTCCACGAATTGCCTTGAAAACCCCAGAGCAATCCAGACGTTCACCGGCCTGCTATTGTGCAGGCTTTATTTGTTGTCCGGCGCTTAAAAAGACTGCCGGATTGCGATGGGATATTGCCTAAAGTGTCGGAGACAGTGACTTCAGAGAGGTAAGTCACATGCCCCATTATATGTTCCAGGCCCGTTACACATCAGACGCGATGAAAGCGATGATGGCCAATCCCCACGATCGTGAAGCCCCAGCGCGCGCATTGATCGAAGCTGCAGGCGGTAAATTGCTCTCTATGTATTTCATGATGGGGCAGGAAGACATTGTTGCCATTGTCGAGGCGCCAGATGATGAAACCGTCGGAGCGGTGTCTATGATCATTGGTGCGTCCGGCGCGTTTTCATCTGGCGCCACAACAAAGCTCATGACCACGGCACAGGCTGTCACGGTGATGGAGAAAGCCAAAGCAGGGGCCGCCGCCTACACCCCGCCAAACTGATAAAAACGGGCGCCTGAAAAGGCGCCCGAATTTCTTATTTCTCTGGGATCAAGCCGCGCGGACTAAACCTCAGTACCAACAGTAGGATCACCCCCATGGTCAACAATCGCATATGTGCCGCGCTGTCGATAAGGTGTTTCTTCAATCCACTTCCTTCTGGCATGCCTGCGGTGATCATTTCCATCAACCACAGTCCCATAGGCTCAACCTGAACCCAAAGGAACCAGATCAGGAACCCACCAAGCACCGCGCCAAGGTTGTTGCCGGACCCGCCAACAATCACCATCACCCAGATCAGGAAGGTGTAGCGCAATGGCTGGTAGGTGCCCGGTGTCAGCTGGCCATCCAACGTGGTCATCATCGCACCTGCAATGCCACAAACTGCGGAGCCAAGCACAAAGATCTGCAAATGGCGGTTGGTCACATCTTTGCCCATGGCTTCCGCAGCCACTTCGTTGTCACGGATCGCCCGCATCATCCGGCCCCACGGGCTTTTCAATGCTAATTGCGCCATCACAAAGATGATCACCAGAACCACAGAGAACAGGATCGAGTAGTTGAGCTTCACAAACAGTGACGAGGCGGTTGCTGGATCAAGCCCAAGCCCCTCCGCGCGGTTCACAAAGCTCGACGTGTTTTGCAAATCGATCTCATACGGCACCGGACGGTCCAGACCCACCATGTTTTTCACACCGCGCGCCAGCCAGTCTTCGTTTTTCATCACCGCGACGATGATCTCTGCAATGCCAAGTGTCGCAATGGCAAGATAATCAGACCGCAAACCAAGCGCGGTTTTGCCAATCAACCAGGCCACACCCGCAGCCAGCAATCCACCCATTGGCCAGGCCACGAGAACCGGAAGGTTCAAGCCGCCAAGGTTGCCCTGCAGTGCCGGATTGATCGCTTCAACTGCGCCCACTGCCGGATCAAAAATCGCACGGTAGACAAAGAATCCGATCGCGAGAATGGCAATTGTCGCAATGGTGCGCGCACGGCCTTTGGCCATCCGTTGGCGCACCATCACAGTGCCGACAATGGTGCCTGCGCCCGCCAGCATGGCAATCACAATTCGCCAGCCACCCGCGCTCCACGCGCCTTCCACGGGCGCAGCCGAGGTCAGCACCACAGCCAGTCCGCCAAGCGCGACAAAGCCCATAACACCAACGTTAAACAGGCCAGCAAATCCCCATTGCAAGTTCACGCCGAGTGACATGATGGCGGAGATCAGTCCCATGTTGAGAATAAGCAGTGCCACGTTCCAGCTCTGCATAAACCCGGTCAATGCAATCATTGCAAAGACAGCCGCAAAAAGTGCGGTAGCTCTTGTTGTCTCGCTCATACCGAGTTCCCCTTGAACAGGCCGGTTGGCTTAAACAGCAGGACCACAATCAGGATCACAAAGCTGACGGCAAATTTATAGTCTGTGCTGAGAAGCTGCACGAGGCTGGACGGCTCAAGGCTTTCTGGCATCGCGTATTTCAGCACTTTCTTCCAGGCGTAGGTGATGGTGACTTCGCTAAACGCAATCACAAATCCCCCGGCAATGGCACCCAACGGGCTACCAAGGCCACCAACAATTGCGGCTGCAAAAATCGGCAACAAAAGCTGGAAGTAGACAAAGGGTTTGAACGATTTATCCAGGCCGTAAAGCACGCCAGCGGTCGTCGCCAGCGCTGCCACGATCAGCCACGTGTACATCACCACACGTTCCGGGTTGATCCCGGACAGCAGTGCCAAATCTTCGTTGTCTGAATAGGCACGCATCGACTTACCGGTGCGGGTGCGGTTTAGAAACCAAAACAGCAACGCCACACAGATCACAGCCACCACAACGGTGATGCCTTGCGTGGTTTTGATTGCCAGACCTTCTTTAAGGCCGGTCAATGCTTTGAACTCGCGCACTGAGATGATGAAGCGTTCGCCATCGGAGAACCGCTGATCATTTGGCCCAATGATGAAACGTACCAAACCGTTCATGATGAACATCACGCCCATCGATACAATCACAAGGATCACCGGTTTTGCTTTTTGTTCACGGTAGAACCGATACACCACACGATCCGTGAGCAGTACCAGCGCCATTGTGCCCAAAATCGCAAAGGGCAAGGCAAGCAGCGCGGTTGGCAGTGGGCCAAAGCTCACGCCCATCGATTGCAACAGCCAAGTGATCAACACAGCCAGCATCGCGCCAAAAGCCATGGTGTCGCCATGGGCAAAGTTGCTAAACCGCAGGATCCCGTAAATCAGTGTAACCCCGAGCGCGCCAAGGGCGAGCTGGCTGCCATAGGCAATCGCGGGGATAATGACAAAGTTAGAAAGCGCCACAAGGGCGTTGAGTAAGTCCATGTGCCTCAGCCCCCCAAGAACGATTTGCGGACTTCTTCATCCGCGAGAAGATCTTTGCCGGTGCCGGTAAAGGCATTGCGGCCTTGAACAAGCACATAGCCTTTGTCAGCAATTTCCAACGCCTGACGGGCGTTTTGCTCGACCATCAGGATTGGGATGCCGGTGCGGCTAACCTCGATAATCCGGTCAAACAGCTCGTCCATCACGATGGGTGACACACCTGCAGTCGGCTCATCCAACATCAGAACTTTTGGCTGGGTCATCAACGCGCGGCCGACGGCCACTTGTTGTCGCTGACCACCAGACAACTCGCCGGCGGGCTGGTTGCGTTTGTCTTTCAAGATAGGGAAGAGGCCATAGACCTGTTCCATTGTATCGAGAAAGTCGTCTTTGCGAATGAAGGCCCCCATCTCAAGGTTTTCTTCCACCGTCATCGACGTAAAAATGTTGTTCGTCTGCGGCACAAACCCCATGCCCTTGGCAACACGGTCCTGTGGCGACAGGCTTGTGATGTCTTCGCCATCAAGCCGAACAGAGCCTTGGCGCAGGTTCAACATGCCAAAAACCGCTTTCATGCCGGTTGATTTGCCTGCGCCGTTTGGGCCGACAATCACCGCAATCTCACCCGGGTTCACGGCAATTGTGCAGTCGTGCAAAATGTCCGGCCCGTCTTTGCCATAGCCGCCGGTCATGCTGTCGCCGACCAAAAACGCGTCCGTTGTGTTCATTTCTTTTTCGGTCCCCATGGCGGGCGACATGTCGCTTCCGCCTTTGGGGTTGGCAATCGTGGCGTCTTTGTTGCCGCGATCGTCCTGATACGGGTTCCCCGTCATCCGATTTTCTCCCCCTGAATCCGCTTATTTTGGGCCATTTATGCACCTCCGCAAAACAGTCGCGATACAGACGCAATACCGACGTGCAAAATTGGCTTTTAAGCGTTCAGCTGTTCCTTGTTTTTGAGCCCGGTGCCGAGGTAGGCCTCGATCACCTGTTCGTTGGCTTTGATCTCGTCCAAAGTGCCTTCTGCGAGCACTTTTCCTTCGGCCATACAGATCACCGGATCACATAGGCGACCAATAAAATCCATGTCGTGTTCGATCACAACAAATGTGTAATTTCGCTCTTTATTCAGACGGATAATCGCATCGCCAATGGTGTTCAGCAGTGTGCGGTTCACACCCGCGCCAACCTCATCAAGGAACACAATTTTTGCGTCCACCATCATGGTGCGACCAAGTTCCAGAAGTTTCTTTTGGCCCCCAGAGACTTGCCCTGCTTTATGGTCGGCAAGGTGCTCAACTGTAAGGAATTCAAGCACTTCGTCGGCTTTTGCCCGCAACGCCCGCTCTTCGTCCGCAATCCGTTTGCGGCCAAACCACGTGTTCCAAAGAGCCTCTCCTGACTGCGCTCCCGGCACCATCATCAGGTTCTCACGACAGCTCATCGAGCTGAACTCATGCGCGATCTGAAACGTCCGCAACAACCCTTTGTGAAAGAGTTCGTGTGGTGGCAGGCCAGTGATGTCCTCTCCGTCCATGGTCACGCGTCCGGAAGTCGGTTGTAGAACTCCAGCGATCACATTGAAAAGAGTGGTTTTTCCGGCGCCGTTTGGCCCGATAAGTCCGGTGATGGATCCCGGTTCGATCTTCAGGTTCGCCCCGTCTACAGCGCGAAACCCCCCAAAATGTTTGTGAACGTCTTCTACGACGATCATAGCATTTCCCCCATGCGCAGTTCGTGCCGCGCCTTATATATTGAAAAACAGCCCGGACAAGCCGGGCTGTTTTGGGTCTCAAATCAACAAGTGATTAGCGGTACTTAGCGGTTTCGATCTTGCCACCGTCGATAACAATCTGGCGGTAGTTACCGGCCGACTCACCGGAACCAATCAGCTCAACCGCGGTTGCGCCAACGTAGTCAATGTCACCACCACCCGCGAGGATATCGAGCGCTTTGCCCAACTCGCCAGGGAAGATTTGCTCACCGGGAGCGTTGGCCACATCCATGATTTTCTCTTTGTATGCAGCAGGATCGCTGGAGCCAGCTGCCTGCATTGCCAAAAGGATCAGAGCCGCCGCGTCATAGCTTTCAGGTGTGAAAGGCGAGGTTGCGTCAAAGGAATCACCAACCAGCTCAGAAAATTTCGTCGCGCCAGGGCTGTCTGTGCCTGGGTGCTGACCGGTGGAGCCTTCGATTTCATCGCCGAAGTTTTCCTGCAACTTTGCCGAGATCATGCCATCCGGGAAGTGGAAGGTGTCAAACGCGCCGGTGTCGATTGCCGCGCGGACAATACCGGAACCACCTTGGTCAACGTAACCTGCTACGACCAGACGATCACCGCCAGCAGAGGCCAAAGCGCCAACTTCAGCGGAGTAGTCCGCCTTGCCATCTTCGTGTGCCGCGTTGATGGTGACAGAACCGCCAGCCGCTTCAAACGCTGCTTGGAAACTGTCTGCCAGACCTTTGCCGTAGTCGTTGTTAGTGTAGGTCACGGCAACTTCTTTGATGCCTTCTTCCATCAGCACTTCAGTCATCACAACACCTTGACGGGCATCAGACGGTGCTGTGCGGAAGAACAGGCCATTGTCTTCGTTGTTGGCGTGGCTCAGACCGGGAGACGTTGCGGATGGGGAAACCATCACAACACCGTTGGCTACGGCGACGTTGTTCAGAATTGCGCCAGTCACACCGGAGCAATCTGCGCCCATGATACCTTTCACGCCTTCCGACGTGATCAAACGCTCTGCGGCTGCGGAAGCAGCAGCGGCGTCAACACATGTAGAGTCAGCACGGACCGAAGCTACAGTGGAACCACCAAGCAGCTTACCGCTGTCAGAGACTTCTTTCATCGCCAGCTCTGCACCGTCAGCCATGGACGGTGTCAGAGATTCGATTGGACCGGTGAAGCCGAGGATCACACCCAGCTTGATTTCTTCTGCGGATGCGGCGCCAGCCAACAATGCGCCAGCGGCGGATGCCAAGAGCAGCTTTTTCATTTTGGAAACTCCCTATTGGTTTTTTTCTTGTTCCGTGGCTGAGCCTATGCGGGGAGATTTCAAAAGAAAAGAGGTCGATGACTGATTTTTGATCATCACTTTGGAATGGGATAAGCCAAGGTAAGTTCGGGATCGTTCGCAATTTATGGATGGGTCAAAATGCGTTCTATTATTCAGGCTATCGCTTTGTTATTACTGGTATCCTTGCCATGTTCCAGCGTGGCATCTGAACTCGAAACATCCCAAGGTAAGGTGCATATCTCAGCAGTTGTAGAGAGCCTGAAAGGGCCTTGGGCTTTTGCATTTCTACCGGATGGCGAGCTTCTGATCACTGAAAAGCGAGGAAAGCTTCTTCATGTTACCGCTAGCGGAAAGCGGTCCACCGTCAAAGGTCTGCCAGCGATTCACGTGCAGGGGCAGGGTGGGTTGCTCGACATCATTGTAGCAAACGACTTTGTTCAGTCACGAACCGTGTTTCTTTCTTATGTCACCAAGCAAAAAGGCGGCTCGGGCACTGCGGTGATGCGAGCGCGTTTGTCAGAGGACAGGAAGACTCTGACAAATCAAAGGAAGATATTTGAGATGTCCGAAGGAAGCTCCGGCGGGCGTCATTTTGGCAGCCGCATTGTCCACGCGAAAGACGGGTCTTTGTATGTGACGATTGGAGAGCGTGGAGACCGTTCAGCAGCCCAAAACCTCGCGCGCCATGAAGGAACTATTGTGAGGTTATCGTCCGGAGGAGCCGTCCTGTCTAACAACCCGTTTCTGGCGACAAACAGTGCACAAAAGGAAATTTGGAGTTACGGACACCGCAATCCGCAAGGTTTGGCACTTGATTTATCAGGCCGTTTATGGGCTGTCGAGCATGGTGCAAAGGGAGGTGACGAACTTAATCTCATTCGTAAAGGAGCAAACTACGGGTGGCCGGTGATTTCATATGGGACGCATTACTCAGGCTTCAAGATCGGCGAAGGTACTTCAAAAGCAGGTATGCAACAACCGAAGTTCTATTGGGACCCGTCCATCGCGCCGTCTGGCTTGATGGTCTATTCCGGCAAGCTCTGGCCTCAATGGAAAGGACATTTCTTTGTTGGGAGCCTGAAGTCTGACTACGTTAGTCGTTTGTCAGGTTCACCATTGAAGGAGCGGGAAAAACTACAGGGTAAGAGCACAAAGCGGGTGAGAGATGTGCGGGAAGGGCCGCATGGTGGGATCTGGTTTCTTTCCGAAGACAAAGGCACTCTTTACCGGATGGCTCCAAGCGGCTAGGTTTCAGAAAATTTATTGTGTGCCAATTGCCTACGGAATTCAGATGATAAGAAACTTACTTCTTTCCACAGCCGTGGTTGTGGCGACAACGACTGTACTTGTCGCGCAGACCAACATGCGTACTCAGTTCAATCAGGCTTTGGCGCTGTTCAATGAAATGGTCATGAACAAGGAGATCGGCGAGGCTTTGGATATGATCCAGCCTGACATCATATTGAGCGATGCCGAAAAACAAGAGTACAACTCAGCACTGACAGATGCGTTTCCCGATCCATTTATTGGGTCGGCAACTGTGCAGTCCGAAGCTTTGAAAAGCGGGTTCCGTCAGGAAATGTTGGCCTATTGGACAGAGGGCGGAGATTACCTATATCTTTATCTCGTGATGCATACTCAAGGCGCTCAACAGCAGGTCATCCACGTTGAGCACAGCACGACGTTTTCCAAATTCATTTCCCGCTTCTAAATCAGATAGAGAGGCGGGAACTCTGGCTGCCACGCTCGCGGTAGGGCGTGGTTTCGTAGTGCGCACGGTAGCATTTGGAGAAGTGACTGGGGGAAGCAAACCCGCAGGCCAATGCAACGTTGATCACGCTCATATCCGTTTGCATCAACAGGTTTCGAGCCTTTTGAAGGCGCAATTCCATGTAGTAGCGTTTGGGTGATCGGTTCAAATAGCGGCGGAACAGCCGTTCCAATTGACGGGTCGACATGCCAACATCTTTTGCAAGCAAAGATGGACTTATGGGCTCTTCGATATTTGCTTCCATCATTTGGATGACCATCGACAGCTTTGGATGGCGCACCCCAATTCGCGTTGGCACAGAGAGGCGTTGTGTGTCTTGGTCAGTGCGGATCGAGCTGTAGATTTGTTGGTCAGCGACCCAATTGGCGACATCTTCGCCCAGATCTTGCGCGATCAACTTCAAAAATAGGTCAATGGAAGACGTTCCGCCAGCAGTGGTCATACGATTGGTGTCGATGGTGAATACTGACTTTGACAGCTCCACCTCATCGAATTCTTCGGCGAAACTGTCCTGATTCTCCCAATGGATTGTGGCGCGTTTTCCATCCAACAATCCTGCCTTGGCCATGCAAAAGGAAGCGGTACAGAGCCCGATGATCGGCGGACCTTTACGCGCTTCTCTGCGTAGCCAATTGAGTAGTTTTTTTGTTGTGGCCTGCTGAATGCTGGTGCCACCGCACAGCACGATGGTATCGTCTCGTCGGAGTTCAGTTAGATCGTCGTCAAGCTTAAAAGTTGTGTTTGTTGAACAGCTTACTGTGTCGCCGCCTTCACCAACCAAAATCCAGGAATAATGATCTCTGCCCATATGACGATTGGCCAGACGTAGGCAATCAATAGCTGATGCAAAGGACAGTAGGGTAAACTTGTCCAAGAGTACAAATACAAAGCGTCGCGATTTCGCGTCGATTTGACCAGAAGCGAGTGCCGAAGCCATTGACATCGTTTCCTTTTCCATGAGGGGGCACGCACATTATGTTGCGGCGAGTTGACCGATTAAACGAAACATTCACCAAACGCGTCAAGGCCGGATATTTCATCTATGGCGCCGGGACAAGAGCTTTTGTATAAGGCCTCATTAACTTGTCTAATTGGAGTAAAGACAATGGCTGACTGGCAAAAATCTGACTGGCGCACAAAGCCCCGGATTCAGATGCCTGACTATCTGGATGATGTTGAGCTGAAGGCTGTGGAAGCCAAGCTCGCAAGCTATCCGCCATTGGTCTTTGCCGGCGAAGCGCGCCGCCTCAAAGCTCAGCTTGGTGCCGCCTCTCGCGGCGAGGCCTTTTTGTTGCAAGGTGGCGATTGCGCCGAGAGCTTTGAACAATTCAGCGCAGACGGCATCCGTGACACGTTCAAAGTGATGTTGCAGATGGCGATGGTGCTGACTTATGGCGCTAAAGTGCCTGTAGTGAAAGTTGGCCGTATGGCAGGTCAATTCGCAAAGCCTCGTTCGGCGCCTACGGAGTCCGTTGATGGAATTGAGTTGCCAAGCTACCGTGGCGACATCATCAACGAATTGGATTTCACGCCAGAGTCTCGAATTCCGAACCCAAACAAGATGTTGCAGGCCTATACTCAAGCAGCCGCAACGTTGAACTTATTGCGCGCCTTTTCGACAGGTGGTTATGCGGATGTTCATCAGGTGCACTCATGGACACTTGGCTTCACAGAGGGTGAAAACGCTACGAAGTACCGTGATATGGCCAACCGTATCAGCGATACTTTGGATTTCATGAAGGCGGCTGGGGTCACCTCTGATCGTCTGCATTCCCTGCAGACAGTCGACTTCTACACGAGTCACGAGTCGCTATTGCTTGAGTATGAAGAGGCGCTCACTCGCTTGGATTCGACATCCGGCAAGTGGTTGGCCGGTTCCGGTCACATGATTTGGATTGGCGACCGCACTCGTCAGCCTGACGGCGCACATGTTGAGTTTGCACGCGGTGTGCAGAACCCGATTGGCTTAAAATGTGGTCCAACCACAACAGCCGAAGACCTTAAGGTTCTTATGAAAAAGCTGAACCCTGAAAACGAAGCTGGTCGTTTGACGCTGATTGCACGCTTTGGTGCGGGCAACGTCGGCGATCACCTACCACGCTTGGTGAAAGCGGTTCAGGAAGAAGGTGCCAAAGTGCTTTGGACCTGTGACCCAATGCACGGCAATACCATCAAGTCGGCAACGGGCTACAAAACCCGTCCATTCGACAGTGTGCTGCGCGAAGTGCGTGAGTTTTTTGGCGTGCACAAGGCCGAAGGCACCATTCCTGGCGGAGTGCATTTTGAGATGACAGGTCAAGACGTGACGGAATGCACCGGTGGTGTGCGAGCCGTGACCGAAGAGGATCTCTCGGCACGATACCACACAGCCTGCGACCCACGACTGAACGCCAGTCAATCTTTGGAACTGGCGTTCTTGGTGGCCGAAGAGCTGTCTAACCGCGATCACGCAAGGGCGGCTGAAGCGGTCTGATACCTCGTTAGGTCATGCGAATAAGGGCCGCGCAATTGCGCGGCTCTTTTTTGTTGGGAAAAGCAAAAATATCCTGAAATTGCCTCTTGCATCCCCCCAACAGATGCAGCTAAACACCGCTCCACAGAGAGGCGGTCACTGACCAACGCTCTGATGCGGAGAGGTGGCCGAGTGGTCGAAGGCGCACGCCTGGAAAGTGTGTAGGCGGGAGACCGTCTCCAGGGTTCGAATCCCTGTCTCTCCGCCACAATCCCCCATCCTGAAATTATGCAGACCACCGCAACAGTGTGAGTTGTGCTTGTCCTTTAAAGGACTGAAGTAAATCAGCCTTTCTGAACAATGAACTCCAGATGACCGTCGGTCTCTGTCATACTGACAAACGCATGACCGGCTTCAGAGCAAAAGTGCGGTACGTCGATGATGGCCGCAGGATCATCCGCCAACAGTCGAATTTTTGCGCCAGCATTTAGGGGTTCCATGCGCTTGCGCAGGCGCAAGACGGGCAGGGGGCACAAGAGGCCAATTGCGTCAATTTCCAGATCCATAGTGTTGACATATGCGTGATGTTTCAGCCTGTCCACAGGGATGTGACGACCTGTGCACGTGACCTTCTTTTGGAGTTGGTCTAAGGGTGGGGCATGTTTGGAATTGATATCATCGACGCGGGACTTCTGCCCGCGATGTTTGTGGCGCTGGCAGCGGGTATGATCTCGTTTCTCAGCCCCTGTGTGCTGCCGATTGTGCCGCCTTACTTGGCCTATATGAGCGGCGTGAGCATGTCGGAACTCACCACCGAACAAGAGGCACGGCGCAAGGCGATTGTGGCAGCCCTATTCTTTGTGATGGGCCTGTCGACTGTGTTTCTATTTCTCGGGTTCACTGCTTCCGTATTTGGCGCGTTTTTCCTGCAGAATCAGGAGCTTTTCAGCAAAATTGCCGGTGGTGTGGTGATTATTTTTGGCCTGCATTTTCTGAATGTGTTCCGTATTCCGTTTCTGGATCGAGAAGCCCGGATTGAAACGGGGGAAACTGGCGGGTCGGCTTTTGGTGCTTATGTGCTGGGACTGGCGTTTGCCTTTGGTTGGACACCTTGCATTGGGCCACAGTTGGGGGCGATTCTGTCGCTCGCCGCAGGTGAGGCCTCAATCGCACGCGGTACAATCCTATTGGGAGTCTATGCAGCAGGTTTGGGTATTCCGTTTCTGCTGGCTGCAATTTTCCTCAATCGAGCGATGGGCGTAATGAACAAGCTCAAGCGTCACATGGGTACCATCGAGAAGGTCATGGGCGGCTTGTTGTTGTTTGTTGGCGTGATGTTGGTGACGGGTGCGTTCTCGACGTTCTCTTATTGGCTTCTTGAGACCTTTCCAGCGCTTGCAACCCTCGGATAAGGCTTAATTTTGCCAAAGTGAGCGGTTACACTTGTCTGCAAAGGAGAGGCAGGCGATGGCAGAGCCCCAGCATAGGCAGGTAAAGACGCGCAGGGTATTCTATATCCCCGGCTACGATCCGATTCATCCACGGCGTTATCGGGAGTTGTACCGCAAGGAGGGCGCGGCGCAGGCGGCGATTTCTGACTATGAACTTGCTCTTTCGCCCAAGACTTCCAAAGGCGGCCCCTATGGATGGCATGTTGCAGGCAATATCGGGGGCCAAGAGGCGCAGTGCGACGTTGAAGTGTTGGTGTGGTCCGACATTGTGCGCGACAGCATGGAGCAGGGCATTCTTTCGACCTACGGGCAGCTCTTAAGGACGGCTTGGACCTATATTGGATCTGGCGCTTTGTGGCGACTGATGCAGTTGCGCAAAGGTCCGGTGATTGCGGCGTTGTATCCGGTGTTGTTTTTGGTGGTCCAATTGTTGTTGGCGCTGCTGGCAGCATGGGGCATCGGTAAGGGGCTCGCCATGCTGTTGCCGGATTGGACAGCCGTGTTTGGACTGATTGTTGTTCTGCCAATTCTGCAATGGTTTCAGAAACATGACGGCAAGTTCTTTGCTTATTACTTGATGCATGACTATGCTTATTCAGCCTCAACAAAGGGCGCCAATCCGCCCGCTCTGGAGGCGCGGATGACGGAGTTTGCGG
Source organism: uncultured Shimia sp. (assembly GCF_913054185.1). Lineage (GTDB taxonomy): Bacteria > Pseudomonadota > Alphaproteobacteria > Rhodobacterales > Rhodobacteraceae > Shimia. Next base: position 53,404 of record NZ_CAJXIV010000002.1, on the reverse strand, counting down.
AGCGGATTTCAGAGGCGTTGCAATCAGATTGTGACGAAGTGTTGGTTGTCGGGCATTCCAGTGGGGCGCATTTGGCAGTGTCTGTTTTGGCGGATTTGATTCGAGATGGGCGCGTGCCCGAGACTGGGCCCGCGCTGGGATTTCTATCTCTGGGGCAGGTTGTGCCGATGGTGAGTTTCTTGCCCAAGGCGGGTCGGTTGCGCGCGGATTTGGCGTTTTTGTGCCAACGGGAGGAATTGACCTGGGTGGATGTGACGGCGCCGGGGGATGGCTGTGCGTTTGCTTTGTGTGATCCGGTGTCCGTGTCAGGCGTTGCTCCTGAAGATGGAAAAAGGTGGCCGCTGGTGTTCTCGGCCGCCTTCACGCAGACACTCTCCGAGGCGAGGTGGGCGGAACTGCGGTGGCGGTTCTTTCGGCTGCATTTTCAATACCTTTGCGCTTTTGATCGGCCTAGGGACTACGACTATTTCCGAATTACAGCCGGGCCACAAACATTGGCGGAGCGGTATGAGGGGCGCAAGGCGTCGGGATCTCGCATTGAGAAGCCGGTCAACAAGTTTACCTCGGTGGCTTCATGATCCCTCCAAAACCGACGCCTCGGCCGGAAAAAGTCACGCTGCGGCAGTATGTGAAGCTCTTTCGCAAAGATCTTTTGTCGGCACAGCCCGCCAAGCTCTATCGTGCTTGGATGGCGGAGTTTCGTACGCCGTTTTTCCGCTCCTACATGATCAACCAGCCGTCGTTAATAAAAACGGTCTTGAAGGAACGGCCAGATGATTTCCCCAAATCTCAACGGGTTAGCGAGGGACTGAAGCCGTTGTTGGGCAAGTCGGTGTTCTTGACCAATGGAGAGACATGGAAGCGGCAACGGCGGATTATTGACCCCGCATTTGAAGGGGGACGGCTGCGGGACACGTTTCCGGCGATGTGGGCTGCAAGCGAAGCTGCTGTGGCACGGCTTGAGATACACGTGGGGCAAGCAATTGAGATCGAAGGGGAAACCAGCCACGCGGCGGCGGACGTGATTTTCCGGACTTTGTTCTCAATTCCGATTGAACATGAAGTTGCGGGTCAGGTGTTTGACGAATTTCGCACCTATCAACGCAGCGCACCAATTGTGAATTTGGGGGCATTCCTGCCTCTACCACGTTGGTTTCCAAGGTTTTTTAGAAAAGACACCAAACGCACGGCTGCCAGTATTCGCGGGTTGATCACGCAACTTACCGAGGAGCGGATGGCGGCGATCGAGTCGGGAACTGCGCCGGATGACTTGGCCACTAAGATCATGACAACGGTTGATCCAGTAGATGGAAAAACCTTTGATACCAATGAGATGGTTGACCAGGTCGCGATTTTCTTCCTCGCTGGCCATGAAACCAGCGCGTCGGCTTTGGCCTGGGCACTGTATTTGTGTGCTCTGTTCCCGGATTGGCAGGAGAAAATCGCTGAGGAAGCAGTAGATTTGACCGAGGGTTTTGGCTCTGTCAGCAAGATGAAGATTTGCCGGGATGTGTTCCGCGAAGCGCTGCGTTTGTATCCGCCGGTGCCAATGATGGTACGCGAGACAACCTGTCCTGAACACTTCCGAGATCGTGATATTGCCGTGGGATCTCAGGTGGTTATCTCGCCTTGGCATCTGCACCGACAGGAAAGGTTGTGGGACAACCCGGACGGGTTTGACCCAACGCGGTGGCAAACGGACAACGGCAAAAAATGCATGCGTGAGGCCTTTATTCCGTTCTCGTCCGGCAGCCGTGTTTGCACCGGTGCGGGCTTTGCCATGGTTGAGGGTGTGCTCATGTTGTCGATGATTTTAAAGCATTTTCGGATCACGCCAGAGGGGGATGCACCCGTGCCAATCGCCCATCTGACAGTGCGGTCTCGGGATGGCATTAAGCTTCGAATCGAGCGGCGAAACTGACGTCGGTATAGCGTCTGTATCGCGACTGTTTTGCGGAGGTGCACATTTGCCAAATGTGACCCATTAACGAGCAGGGCGCCCGAAGGCGCCCTGTGTTGCGTTTAGTCTTGATGCCACCAGACACTTGGCAGCCATTCCACCCCGTCACCGTAGATCGGCAGGTTGTCTTTGGGGTAGTGAAGCTCTTTCTGGTGGGCAATGCGACCAACGGCATATTTCCAGACTGGAATCACGTAGCGACCAGAAGTCAGCACGCGGTCGAGCGCCTTGGTTGCGGCGACAAAGTCGTCTTGCGATGTGGAGGTCAGCATCTCGTTAATCATGGCGTCGATGGCTGGAGATTTTACACCCATCAGATTGCGTGAGCCGGTTTGATCCGCCGCCGCAGCGCCCCAGTAGAGATTCTGCTCGTTGCCAGGAGACAGCGAGAGTGCGCGGCGGTAGTTGGTGATGTCGAAATCAAAGGCGGCGGTGCGCTCGGTGTATTGTGGGCCATCCACCTGGGTCACTGTCAGTTCCACGCCAAGGCCTTCGAGTGCTTTGGAGTAAATATCAACAATCGCCTTGTTCTCGGAGTCCCCCTGTTTGAGCAGGATTTCGAGTGTGAGCACTTCGCCGTCGGCGTTTTGCAACTTGCCGTCCACCACGGAATAGCCCGCGTCCTCCATCAGGGCCATGGCTTTGCGCAGGTTGGCGCGGTTGCGGATGGAGCCATCAGACTTTGGCAAGGAATACCCCGCGAGGGCCTCTGGGGGCAGCTGATCGGCGAAGGGTTGCAGGAATTCTGCTACGCGCCCCTGGGCCGGGCCTTCGTCCATGCCCAAGAGGGAGCCGGAGAAGAAGGAGGTGATGCGCGGCTGGCGGGAACCGGTCATTGTGTCGTTGATGAATTCAAAATTGAACACATGCATCAACGCGTCGCGCACGCGAATGTCATCCAAAGGAGCCTTGCGAGTGTTCATCACCAAACCAGTGATGCCGGAGGGCTTCTGGTGTGGGATTTCGGATTTCACAATGTCGCCGGATTGGGCGCGCGGGAAATCATAATTGGAGGCCCATTTTTCCGCATTGAATTCGCGGGTGAAGGAGACTTCGCCTGCCTTGAAGGCTTCAAACATCACATCTCCGTCACCGAAGAAGTCAATTTTGATCTCGTCAAAGTTGTGTGTGCCGTTGCGGAATGGCAGATCGTTGCCCCAGTAGTCTTCGTCGCGCGACAAGGTGACAAAGCGGCCTGCTTCAAAATTGGAGACCACATATGGCGCGGTTCCTAGCGGGACGTCCTGCAGGGTGATGTCTTCAAAGGTTTTGCCGTCAAACTGCGCCTTTTGCAGGATGGGACGCAGACCTGCAATCAGGGCCAACTCGCGGTCTTCGGTGTTGAATGTGATGCGCACGGAGCGGTCGCCGGTGGCCTCGATGCTGCCAACTTTGCCCCAGAAACCCCGGTAGCGGGGATGGCCGACAGTGCCCAGGGTTTCATAAGACCAGATCACATCTTCGACGGTCACCGGGCTGCCATCAGAGAATCGGGCCTCTTCGCGCAGGGTAAATTCGACCCAGGAGCGGTCCTCTGGCGTCTCAATCGATTCGGCTAAAAGACCGTATAGAGCGAATGGTTCATCCCAGTTGCGCCCCATGAGGGATTCATATGCAAAGAACCGGAGCTGCCAAGGAACGGTGCCTTTGCGCACAAATGGGTTCAGGGAATCAAAGCTGCCACCATTGCCGGTGACGACGCGGCCACCTTTGGGGGCGTCTGGGTTGGCATAGGGCAGAGACACAAAATCATGTGGCAAAGCCGGGTCACCATACATAGCGATGCCATGTTGGGGTTCTGCAACGGTGTGCGTGCCGACCAGTGATAGCGCGAACGCAGCGGCGGCACTGGTGACTTTGGGGAAACGTATTGGTGTCATTGCCTGAACAATCCTGTTGGTTCGTTTTTTGCTTACCCAAAAAGTAACGAGGTATTGGTGGCTTATCAAACTTTTAGCTTGGAGACCGGCGCAGTAACGCTTATAAAGGTGTCACTGCTCGATAGGTTTCTTGCCTGTATGAAACCTGCCTCAATAACTTTACGCCCGCTTCGCGCGGGCGTTTTTTTTGCCAAATGGCAGGCTTACGTAAGATTACGGTAGGTGTGGATTTCCCTTATTTTGCGGGTGCAGCATGATATGCTGCGCACAACCGTGATGAGAGGAAACAACAAATGAGTATGCAGGGCAAATTGGCGATTGTGACGGGCAGCAATTCGGGAATCGGTCTGGGCGTGGCGCGGGAGCTGGCGCGGGCTGGTGCGGACGTTGTGCTGAATTCTTTTACCGATCGGGATGAAGATCACGCACTGGCGGCGGAGATTGCGGCGGAATTTGGCGTAAACGCGCGTTACATCGCGGCGGACATGTCCAAAGGGGATCAATGTCGGAAGCTGATCGAGGATGCGGGCGGCTGTGATGTGTTGGTGAACAACGCTGGTATTCAGCACGTGGCGCCGATTGATGAGTTCCCTGTTGATAAATGGGACACCATCATCGCGATCAATATGAACTCGGCGTTTCACACCACGGCGGCGGCGCTGCCACATATGCGCACGCGGGGCTGGGGCCGAGTTATCAACATTGCCAGTGCGCATGGGCTGACCGCGTCGCCGTATAAGTCGGCTTATGTCGCCGCGAAACATGGTGTTGTCGGAATGACCAAGACTGTGGCGCTGGAAACCGCTGAGGAGCCAATCACCTGTAACGCGATTTGCCCCGGGTATGTGCTGACCCCTCTGGTGGAGGCGCAGATCCCGGACACTATGGAGAAATACAACATGGGGCGGGACGAGGTGATCAAAAAGGTGATGCTGGAGCGTCAACCGAGCCGCGAGTTTGCCACTGTCGAACAGTTGGGCGGCACAGTGTGTTTCCTGGCCTCGGATTCGGCGGCACAGATCACCGGCACCACAATCAGCGTAGATGGCGGCTGGACCGCTTTGTAAAGGGAGGACGGCCTCATGAAGCGTATCAATCTGGCGTTGCAAGGTGGTGGCGCGCATGGGGCCTTCACCTGGGGCGTGTTGGATGTCCTGTTGCAGGACGAAGACATTGAGATTGCCGGGATCACCGGCACCTCTGCCGGGGCGATGAATGGGGCCGCCTTGAAAGCGGGGTTTCTTGAGGGCGGACGTGATGGGGCGCGGGCTAGTCTTGATTGGTTTTGGCAGCAGATGGGGGCGGCACAGGTGCCTGGCATGGATGCCTGGTTTGCCACCGTGCCACCCGGCATGGTGAGCCGGGCGATGGAGTATAGCTGGCCGTTTATGGCGGCGGATATGATTCAGCGGCTGACTTCGCCCTACGCGATGGGGCCGCTGTATGAGCATCCGCTGCGCGACATTGTGGATCAGTTCAGCTTTGATCAGGTCTGCGCGGATGAAGGCCCAAAGCTGTTTGTTTGTGCCACCAATGTGCGTTCCGGCAAAGCGCGGGTGTTTGAAGGCCGTGAGATCAGCACCGATGCTTTGTTGGCTTCAGCCTGTTTGCCCACCCTGTTTAAAGCGGTGAATGTGTTTGATCAGACCACCGGCAAAACTGAGGCATTTTGGGATGGAGGTTACACTGGAAACCCATCGCTTTGGCCGCTGTACCGGCAGGACTTGCCGGAAGATGTGATGATTGTGAATATCAATCCGCTGCGCCGGGATACTTTGCCGGTTACGCCGCAGCAAATATCCAACCGCATCAATGAGATCAGTTTTAACGCGTCGCTCCTGAGTGAGCTGCGGGCCGTTGCATTTGTGCAAAAGCTGATTGAACAAGGCGCTCTGAGTCGGGAAGAAAAGCGGGAGGTGAAGGTGCATATGATTGCTGATGACGCGCTGATGAACCGGTTGTCAGTGGCCACCAAGAGCTGGCCAGTGACCTCGGTTCTGCTGCATTTGAAAGAAGCTGGTCAGGCGGCTGCCAAAGCGTTTTTGAGCGCGCACAAGGCGGACCTGAATGTGCGTGGAACGGTGGATTTGGCGGAGATGTATGGCTAGCCTTACTCTTCTGGCGGCTCAGTTGGATCTTTGGGGTTTGGGTAAACCAGACCGGCGGAGATCACCAATTTGGCGGCTTCCTCGACGCTCATCTCCAATTCGATAATGTCATCTGTTGGGAAAAACAGCAGAAAGCCGGAAGTCGGGTTGGGTGTGGTGGGGACAAAAACCCCAACCAGCGGGCTGGTGGTGGCGGCGGAGCCGGCCACTTCGCCTTTGGCTGTGGTGGAGATAAAGCCAATCGCCCAAATGCCACGCCGCGGATATTCGATCAGACAGGCTTTTTCAAAGCTGCGCTCAGTTTGGGCAAAGACAGTTTCCGCGATTTGCTTCACGCCGGAATAGATTGAGCGCACGACAGGCATACGTGAGACCAGGTTTTCGGCGATCCGCAAAAGCGACCGGCCCATCAAGCCTTTGGCGATCCAGCCCACCAGGATGGTAAAGATCAAGAAAATGATCATGCCCACGCCGCGCAGATTGATGCCGATGTATTTCTCTGGCTGGATCGTTGATGGTATCAGCGGCAGAACAAAGCCGTCCACCCAACCTACAAAAGTCCAAACCAGCCAAATGGTCATGGCAATGGGCAGGATGACCACGATACCCGTCAGAAAGCTGGACCGCAGTCGGGCAAAGAAGCCAGATTTGTGCGGGGTGTCATTTTCGTCAAAGGGTGTCGTCATGTGCGGTCCTAGGGTCTGCCTGTTGTTTAGTTAGGCATTTGTGTGTGGCGCCGCAATGACGATTGTTTGGGAACCACATTTTGCGGCTGTCACGACGTGTCAAAACGCCGTGGCAGCCTGATATTTACGCTAAAATGGGGCTCAGGCTTTGAGAGCTGTGGCTATGTCTGCCGCCAAACGTGCATTGTTGCGCACCAAGGCGATATTGGCGACCAGAGATTTGCCGTCTGTGAGTTCAAAAATCCGCGCCAGCAGGAAAGGCGTGACGTTTTTGCCGCTGACGCCTTGTTCTGCGGCTTCCTGCGTGGCTTGGGCAATCACCGGGGCCAACTCAGAAGCTGGGATTTCATCCGCTGTGGGGATCGGGTTGGCCACCAGCTGACCGCCCGGCAAGGCCATGGCGCCACGGGTTTTGTGGGCTGCCGCGATGTCGGCTGCGGTGTCCATGCGCAGAGGTGAGGCGAGGTCAGAGGTGGCGGACCAGAAGGCCGGGAAGCTGTCCTGGCCATAGGTGATGACCGGAACGCCGTTGGTTTCGAGCACTTCGAGGGTTTTGGGCACATCGAGGATGGCTTTGGCACCGGCAGCGACAACGGTCACAGGGGTGTGGGCCAGCTCGGTCAGGTCGGCGGAGATGTCAAAACTGTCTTCCGCACCTTTGTGTACGCCGCCAATGCCGCCAGTGGCAAAGACATCAATGCCGGCAAGGTTTGCGGCGATCATTGTCGCGGCGACGGTGGTGGCGCCGGTGCGGCCTTGGGCCATGATCACAGGCATGTCCGCGCGCGAGACTTTGGCGACGTTTTTGGCCTGAGCAAGCTCCTCAAGCTGAGTCTCGGTCAGCCCGGCATGCAGCGTGCCGTTCAAAACAGCCATGGTCGCAGGCACAGCACCCTTTGCACGAATGTCTGCCTCGACCTGTTTTGCCACCTCAAGGTTTTGCGGATATGGCATGCCATGGGTGATGATCGTGCTTTCCAGCGCCACGATCGGCGTGCCGTTTTTCTTGGCGTCCTCAACTTCGGGGGAAAGGACAAGATCAAGGGAAATGAGGCTCATGTGGCGTGTTCTCCGGAAACGTATTTTGCGGCTGCCGTCAGAGCGCGGTCGAGCGCTTCTTTGCGGGAGCAGTTTTGGGATTCAGCCACGATGTGTGCGGCCATAAAGGTGTCACCTGCGCCGGTGACACGGGTCACCAAAACGGCAGGGGGTTGTTGGGTGATCACGCCGTCAGCAGTGCCGTCAGACGCGTCGTTGCCGCCATCGGTCACCAAAGCACGGGCGGCGCCACGTTCCAAGAGCGCAGCTGCTGCGGCTTCTGAGGATTTGAACTCAGTTTTGCAGAGGTAGCCTGCTTCCTCGAGGTTCACGTAGAGCACGGCCCGAGAATGCATCAGGAAAGGCATCAGACGTTCAGCTTTGCCCGGCGAAGCAGGGGCGACGCGCAGGTCAGCTGAGGAAAACAGAGGACTTCGGGCAATCTGGTCGAGCAAGCGTTGTGTCAGGTTGCCGTCAAGCGCGATGAGGCCAGAGTAGGGCGCGGCTTCGCTGCCCAGGGTGCCGTCCTCAAGCGGGACCAGGATCTTATCACCTGCCGCTTCCAAACTGTGCGCATCCGCAATGGCAGCGATCAGCCCGTTTTTGCCTTCGACCGCCATATAGGTGTCGGTGGGCAAGTCAGCAGAGCGATAGACGTAGTCCATGATCGCGCCCATTTCTGTGCAGGCTGTCATCAACTCGTCGCCTTCAACATCTTGGCCGATGGCTGTGAGTGTGGCTGGACGCACGCCAAATCGGGCCAATGTCATGGCAATGTTCCAGGCGACACCACCCGGCAAGCGAGAGATGCGGCCGGGCACGTCGGAGCCTTGGCGCATATGGCTTGGCGCACGGCCTATGATGTCCCAGAGGACGGAGCCGATGCAAAGGATGTCTGGCTGTGTGGATGCTTGCGCGGTCATGGACGCTCCTAGTTACGCGGTGAACGCGCCGTGCAGTTCTTTGAGCTTGGCCACGGGATCGTCGCTGCGCCAAATCTCTTCACCGATGCCAAAGAAGTCCGTGAATGGCGAGAGCTTTGCAATAATGTCGGTATCCAATGCGCCTTCGGCCACAACAGGTACCTCGATCATAGCAGACCACCACTCAAACAGGTCTTTCTCGGCCAAGGTGCCGTCACCAAGGCTCGTGCTACCAACCGGGCCAAAGGCCACATAATCAGCACCGTTTTCGCCAGCAGACATGCCTTCGTGTGACGACGCGCCACAAAACGTCCCCACAATGGCGTCTTGGCCAAGCTCTTTGCGGGTTTTGGCCACGGAGCGGGCTGCATCAGTCAGGTGCACCCCGTCGAGGCCCAGACGCTCGGACAGCTGCACATGTTCGTTGATCACAATGGCGACGTCGCGGGCATGGGCGACTTCGCGCAGCGCGTCTGCCGCACGCGACAGGCGGTCTTCGTCTTTGGTCGCCAGCGCCAAACGCACACAGGCAATGTCAGCGGCATCCAGCACGGCAGACAGTTGATCCGGGAAGCGGGAGAGTTCGATTTCCGGCGGGGTGATCAGGTAGATCTGCGGCAGCTCAGTGTCGGACATGCTCGGGCTCCAGATGGTCTTGTGCGTGTTTTTGGATCGCGTCGCTATAGCGCGGATTTTACCTCTTGGCTATCAGGAGTTGGCTATTTGGGCGGAAGACTTTGTGCGTTGGTTAAAGCCAGTGCGATCACTTTTGCACGCAGATCATCATCGCCCAAGAGATCCTCGGAGAGATCCACCATGCCGCCCATCTTTCGGCCGGTGAAAGAGAGTGGGTCGACGCCTTCGATTTGAAGCGCTTCGGCCTCGCGAGTTTTGCCCACCCGAGCCATGCCGCCGCCTTTGTGCACGCCACAGACCATGTTGCCGTGATGCAGGAAGCACAGGCCGCCAAACATCTTCTTTTCGCTGATGCCATCGATGTCCTGCAGGTCTTCACGCATCAAAGTGGCGTGTCCTTCGTCATAAGCCATGGTGATTCCTCCCTTAAGTTGCGGAGATTTTAACCTGTGGATCAGGTATTTGTAGAAGGAGAAAGCGCAGCGGCTTGTTTTGTTGGGGGTGCAGGGGTATCAGCGGGCGGATTTTGAACGCGCTCATCGGAGACCAACATGACCAGTGCCACGCCACAGCCCGCTTTTGTGCTTGTACGCCCACAGATGGGGGAGAACATCGGTGGCGCGGCGCGAGCGATGCTGAACTTTGGCTTGGACAAGATGCGCATTGTTGATCCGCGTGACGGTTGGCCCAATGAGCGCGCTGTCGCCATGGCCTCGGGTGCAGGGCGGGTGCTGGATGGCGCATTGCTGACCGAGACCACGGAACAGGCGTTGGAAGATTGTCATTATGTGTTTGCCACCACGGCGCGGGCACGCGGGTTGACCAAACCGGTGGTGACGCCAGAAACGGCGATGAAGCAGACTACTGAGATGATTGCGCGTGGGGAAAAGGTTGCGGTGTTGTTTGGGCCGGAGCGGGCAGGGCTTGAGAACGAAGACATTGCGCGGGCCAATGCGATCATCAATGTACCGGTGAATCCGGAGTATGCGTCGCTCAATTTGGCACAATGTGTGTTGCTTACGGCTTATGAGTGGCGTCGCCAGAGCACCGACATTGTGCACGAGCGGGTGGATATGGCCAAAACCGACTGGGCGAGTAATGCGGATATCGATGCGCTCGGGCGGCACTACGAAGAACGACTTGAAGAGGCCAACTTCTTTTACCCGGAGGAGAAAGCGGAAAATATGAAGGTCAATCTGCGCAATATGTGGAGCCGGATGCGGCTCACACGTGCGGATGTGCAGATGTTGCATGGCGTGATGCGTCAGATGGTGCGCTGGAAAGAAAAAGATTGATTTGGCGGGGCTTTTTGTCGCCTGAACTATTGTTCAATTCCCACTTGAGAGTGGTTGAAGCTGGCGCTTGGTCCCACTAGGCTCGCGCCAAGATTTGGAGACAGCGATGAGCCAGAAGCGCAGCATTTTTGAAGAGGTCAGTGAAGACGGACCCAAAGAGTCCCCCAAAGCGGTGGGTGTGATTGACAGCGGCGCCAAGGGTGCGCGGCGGGGCATTCGCATCTGGCTGATGATCCTGTTTGCACTGGTCTTTGTGATGATTGCCGTGGGCGGCTTGACCCGCCTGACTGACAGCGGATTGTCGATCACCGAATGGCGACCAGTGACCGGGGCGATCCCGCCGATGAATGAGGCGGATTGGCAAAGCGAATTTGACAGATACAAGCAGATTGACCAGTGGGCGATCGACAACAACTGGATGACGCTGGCGGACTTCAAGCACATCTATTGGTGGGAATGGGGGCATCGTCAGCTGGGCCGGGTGATTGGTCTTGTTTGGGCGCTTGGCTTTGCCGGATTTGCGCTAGCGCGGCAAATTCCGACCGGTTGGACCGGGCGGCTGTTCCTGATTGGCGCGCTTGGTGGGCTGCAAGGCGCTGTGGGCTGGTGGATGGTTGCGAGTGGCGTAACCTCCGGGGAAGGCGTGACCACAGTTGCGAGCTATCGGCTGGCGGTGCACTTGGGACTGGCCTTTGTGATCCTGGGGTTCATCACCTGGTACATTCTGCTTTTGGGGCGCAGTGAGCGCGACCTGATGCAGGCGCGGCGCGGGAAAGAAGCCAAGCTGTTTGGCATGTCCACAGGGCTGTTGCATATGACTGGCCTGCAGATCCTTTTGGGCGCGTTGGTGGCCGGGATTGATGCGGGACGCAGCTTTACCGATTGGCCGCTGATGGGGGGAAACCTGTTTCCCGCGGATGCACTTTATATGGAGCCGCTATGGCGGAACTTCTTTGAAAACCCTGGTCTTGTGCAATTTACGCACCGCATTTGGGGCTATCTCTTGCTGATTTTTGCCGTTGTGGTGTGGCGTCGTGGGCAAGGTTCTGCGCATGGGCACACGCGGTTTGCGTTTAATGCTGCCTTTGCTGCCATTGCGGTGCAGATTGCGGTTGGCATCGCCACAGTGCTCTACGCGGCACAGGTGCATATTGCGATTACGCACCAAGCCATTGCTGTTGTGGTCTGGGTTCTGATCCTACGGGCGCGGTTCCTGAGCCATTATCCTATTGCAACCTCGGTGCGTGACGCATCCTGAGAGAAGGAAAACAAGAATGTCTGCATATGAGCAGTTGATGGGGTTTACCCATACCACACAGGCGTTGGGCGAAGTGGCTGGACGTTTGGGCTGGGACCAAGAGGCAATTATGCCGGTTGGCGCCGCGCCGCAGCGGGCTGAGGAAATGGCGGCGATGGAAAGTGTCCTGCATGCGCGCCGGATCGATCCCAAGGTTGGTGAATGGCTGGCCGCGATTGATGAGGCTCAGCTTGATGAGGTGGGCCGCGCGCAGGTGCGGCACATCCGCAAGTCGTTTGAGCGGACTTCCAAGGTGCCAGCTGATCTGGCGGCAGAAATTGCCAAAATGACCAGCCGGGCGCAAGGCATCTGGGCACAAGCGCGGTCTGATGAAAATGTGGCCGGGTTCTTGCCAACCCTGGAAGAGGTAGTGAACCTGAAGCGGCAAGAAGGTCAGGCGCTGGCGGCCGGTGGTGATGTCTATGACGCCATGGTTGACGATTATGAGCCGGAGATGACGGCGGCAGAAATCGCAGCGATGTTTGACGCAATGCGGCCGCGGTTGGTGGCCTTGCGGGCGGCGGTTTTGGCAGCGGAAGCACCTCAGAAGCTCTCAGGGCAGTTTGCGTCGGTTAAACAGATGGCGCTAACCGCCAAGCTGGCGGCAAGCTTTGGCTATGACTTTGACCATGGGCGCATTGATTGTGTCACACACCCGTTCTGCTCTGGGTCAGGCAAAGATGTGCGGATCACCACGCGCACCAGCGAGAGTGATCCATTCAACTGCTTCTACTCCACCATCCATGAAGTGGGCCATGCGGCTTATGAGCAAGGCATTGATGACGCGTATCTTTTGACTCCGCTTGGCCGTGGTGTGTCGATGGGCGTGCACGAAAGCCAAAGCCGGATCTATGAGAACCAGATGGGCCGAGGCCGTGCCTATACCGGATGGCTCTTCGAGCAAATGAAAGCGGAGTTTGGTGACTTTGGCATCGCGGATGCTGAGGCATTTTACGGCACGGTGAACCGGGTGAATGACGGCTATATCCGCACCGAGGCGGATGAGGTGCAGTACAACTTGCATATCATGCTGCGCTTTGATCTGGAGCGGGCTTTGATGCTGGGTGACCTGGCGGTTGGCGATTTGGAAGCGGCTTGGAACGATCGGTTTAACGCTGATTTTGGCTACGCGGTGGACAAGCCGTCAAACGGTGTTTTGCAGGATGTGCATTGGTCCGTGGGTCTGTTTGGCTATTTCCCAACCTACTCTCTAGGCAACGTTTATGCGGGCTGCCTGAATGAGGCGATGCGGGCAGCGGTTCCAGATCTGGATGCGCAGTTGGCGCAGGGCGATACCTCGGGCGGGACTGGTTGGTTGCGTGAGAACCTTCAACGGCATGGCGGGTTGCGCAAGCCAGCAGACACCATTGTGCATGCAACAGGAAAAGCGCCAAGTGGGGCGCCGTTGCTGGACTATCTGGAAGCCAAGTTTGGGGATATCTACAAGCTGTAAGGTTTGTGGACACAAAAAAGAGAAAAGGGACGCTTTGGCGTCCCTTTTGTTTGGATACTTATGGCAAGAAGAAACAGGCCAAGGTGTTACTTTGGCACGCAGGTGGCGGCGCGACCGTCCAGTGTTTTGGCAATGCCAAGCGTGCCTTTGTCGAGTGTGAGGAAGCGGATTTCGTTTGCGCTTTGCAGGTGGATTTCGCCAGCACCTGTCAGGATGTAGGCATCGTCAGAGGCCCGTTCACCAGCTCGAAACTCGTAGGGAAATACATTTGAGGTCACTTCTACCTCTTTGAAAATCATGTCGAATTTCATTTCGCCTAAGTCGCAGGTGTAATGTATGCCGCTTAGAGCCGCGTGGGCAGCGCCAGCGTCGATCAATGTTGTCTCTGCCAGAGCAAAATGAGGGGCGGCGCTGAGTGCGAAGGTCAGGAGGATGGCGGGTGTTTTCATCACGGTCTCCGGGATTTTTGCGTTTCCAAGGTTTGCCTCATTTTAGCGGAGGGGAGCGGTGATGTGTTTGTCTTTGATCAAGTGCGTGTTTGTGAAGGGGCTGTGCGCCCCTTCAGAGGACTGGCGTGAGAACTAGCAGTCGAGGTCTTTTTCGGCCAATTTGATGGCGTTCATGAAGGCCGTGTCTGCTTCTGAAAGGGTAGGTGACTTGGTGAAGCATTCCGCGTTGCCAAAGGTGGAAATGCCGCGTTCAGAGCCAAAGCAGTAGCCGTTTTCGTGGAAAATCCGATTCCGCATGTACCAAAGGTCGCCGCAGGTCAGAATGTCGGCTTCAGTGTCGTCGATCGCGGCAACTTCCTCGGTTTCGGTTTTCATTTCAACGATCCGAGGTAAATCGCTGAGGGGGCGGCCCAAAGCGAAGAGCATTAGCGCCGGGTAGGTGTGCAGTTGGTTTTCGTCGTCCGCACTCAAGACATTCCAGTAGTCGTGTGGTGATTTGACGTGGGGTGCCTCTGGTTCGGCGTATTCGCTGCGCGGGTGTTGCGTGCCAATGCGCACCTCGATTGCATGGCTGTCTCGCGCGTCCCATGCGATGCGGGCTGAGCCAAAGCTGGTCTCTGCGCCGATCTGCTCTGACGAGGGCAGGCGGACAAGGCAATCTTCGGCTCCATAAGGGCCACCGGTGCGGTAGCCTCGTCGATAGCCGTAGATGGCGCCATTGTTTTGCTCAATGTTGAGGGATGACGTATAAAACGGACCGTCTTCTGCTTGGTTTTCGTGGGCCTCAAGCTCGAGAATTTGCGCGAACTCGAAATACATCTCCGAAATGGAGGCCAAAGGATGGGGTTTCCACGTTGGCGCAAATGCCCAGCTGAAAGCTCCGTCATCGAGCAGAAAAACATTGTCACATATGGTGTCGATCAGGTCTGGGCTTAGTTCCACATCGTAGGAAATGCCTGTCACAGGGATATTGGCAAAGATCGCGTCCCCAACAGTGTCGACATAATACATGTCATGTGGCGGTGTTTCGATGCTACGCGCATACAAGTAGGGCGTCAGGTAGGGGGTGTTTTCGTCATCGACCTTTTGCGCAAAGGCAAACAGAAGTGAGGAATCCCGAATGGCTTCGTCATACACGGCGGCCACTTCGTCTGCGTCGTAGGTTTCGCCGTCATTTGGCAAAACGATGCGCGGGGCGTGTACGCCGAGGAGGGCCGTAGGCGCGATGGCGCGCATGGCAAAGGTCTCATAGCTTTCCCCTTCGAAGGTGTGGGCGCCGGAGAGAAACAGGTTTGAGCAGGCTGAGGCGCAAAGATCGTCATCAGCGACGTAGGTTTGTAGATCAGCAAAGATGTCCCGTAGGAAGTCCACGATGACAAGCGATTCATAGAGGTCGCCGCCCGGGCTGTTAAGGCAGAGCGTGGCGCCTTCAGGCAAGTTGTTGGAAAATCCTTCGCCATCATAGCTGTACAAAGCGTGGAATTTTTGCAGGTCCCCACGCGCCACACCACCTTCATAAAGCAAAGTGCAGTTGGCGTATTTTCCGGTCAGTTCTTGAGCCTCAATGGCATCTCCGTATTCGGCGTCGATCGACAGTTCATTGGTGTTGAGCGTGATTGTCGCGGCGAAAGTTTCGGACGCAGGAACAGTGAATATGGCGCTCATCGCAATTGCAAAGGCTGAGGGAACGTGCAGTAGGAGATAGACTTTGGTTAGGTGCATTATGTGAGTGCCGTGTTGATTTGTGTTGAGTTAAAGCAGGGCACACGGCAGGAAATAATGCAATGATTTTGACAACTTGGGCCGAAATCAAAACGGCCCCGCAATAAATGCGAGGCCGTTTGAGGTTTGGTGTCGGGCAGCGTTACTCTTCGCTGGCGACCTCTTCTTCATCTTGCTCGGCGATCCAGGCCACAGAAACCACTTCTTCACCTTTGCCAGTGTTGAACACCTTAACGCCGCCTGCTGAGCGGGAGCGGAAGGAGATGCCATCAACGGGTACGCGGATCGATTGACCTTTGGAGGTGGCCAGCATGATCTGATCACCCATTTCCACGGGGAAAGACGCGACCAGTTCACCACCGCGCATGGCCTTGTCCATAGCAGCCACACCTTGGCCACCGCGACCACGGACCGGGTAGTCATGGCTGGAGCTGAGTTTGCCTGCGCCACCCGAGGTGATCGTGAGGATTAGGTTTTCAGCTGCTGACATTTCTGCGTAGCGCTCTTGGTTCAATTCCCCAGCAAGTGCTTCGTCATCCTCGTTCACGTCGTCAGCCAGTCCGGCTACGGCGCGACGCCGTTTCAAATAGGCGGCGCGTTCTTCGCTTTCGGCGCGGAAGTGGCGGATCACTGACATGGAGACCACTTCATCGTCGCCGTTGAGGCGGATACCGCGCACACCCACAGAGGAGCGCGAGTTGAACACCCGCACTTCGGTGGTTGGGAAGCGGATTGCGCGGCCAGAGTTGGTCACAAGCATCACATCGTCTTCCTCGGTACAGATGCGGGCATTGATCAGCTTGGTGTCGGCGTTGTCGTCTTCAAACTTCATCGCAATTTTGCCGTTGGATTTCACATTGGTGAAATCTGACAGGCGGTTGCGACGCACAGAGCCCGCAGATGTGGCAAACATGATCTGAAGATCGTTCCATTCGTCCTCGGGACGGTCAACTGGCATGATCGCTGCAATCGATACCCCTGATGGGATCGGCAGGATGTTCACAATCGCTTTGCCTTTGGCCGTGCGACCACCCAAGGGCAAACGCCATGTCTTCAGCTTGTAGGCCATGCCATCTGTGGTGAAGAACAAGAGCTGCGTGTGGGTGTTGGCCACAAAGAGGGTGGTGACCACATCTTCTTCTTTGGTTTGCATGCCCGAGATGCCTTTGCCGCCGCGCTTCTGGGCGCGGAAGTCAGCAAGCGGTGTGCGTTTGATGTAGCCACCAGAGGTCACGGTCACCACCATGTCTTCGCGTTCAATCAGGTCTTCGTCGTCCATGTCGCCAGACCAGTCGACAATCTCTGTGCGGCGATCCACGGCGAAGTTTTCACGTACCTCACGCAGCTCGTCGCCGATGATGCCCATGATGCGCTCGCGTGACCCAAGAATCTCCAGATATTCCTTGATCTTACGGGCCAGTTCTTCAAGTTCATCTGTGACCTCTGTTACCCCAATTTGGGTCAGCCGCTGAAGGCGCAACTCCAAGATGGCGCGGGCCTGAATTTCTGACAGGTTATAGGTGCCGTCGTCGTTCATAGTGTGGGTCGGATCATCAATCAACTTGATGTAAGCGGCGATGCTTTCCGCAGGCCAGCGGCGGGTCATCAGCTTTTCACGCGCTTCGGCTGCATCAGCAGAGGCGCGGATGGTGGCAACCACTTCGTCAACGTTGGTGACTGCAACCGCCAAGCCACACAAAATGTGGCTGCGTTCACGCGCTTTGCGCAGCATGTACGCGGTGCGGCGGGCCACCACTTCTTCGCGGAAATCAATAAAGGAGGTCAGGAAACGGCGCAGGGTGAGCTGTTCTGGGCGACCGCCATTCAGGGCCAGCATGTTGCAACCAAAATAGGTTTGCATCGGGGTGAATCGGAACAGTTGGTTCAGCACCACTTCGGCGGTGGCGTCACGTTTCAGCTCCACCACAACACGCACGCCGTCACGGTCAGATTCATCCTGAACGTGGGCAATGCCTTCGATCCGTTTGTCCCGCGCGGCTTCGGCGATTTTCTCGATCATCGCCGCCTTGTTCACCTGATAAGGGATCTCATCAATGACAATCGCGTAGCGGTCTTTGCGGATTTCCTCAACACGTGTCTTAGAGCGGATGACAACACTGCCGCGACCTTCGAGGTAAGCCTTGCGGGCACCGGACCGGCCCAGCATGATGCCGCCAGTTGGAAAGTCGGGACCGGGCACATAGTCGATCAGCTGTTCAGAGGTGAGGTCGGGATCTTCGATCAGCGCCAGAGTGGCGTCGATGACTTCGCCCAGGTTGTGTGGCGGAATGTTGGTGGCCATACCCACCGCAATACCACCTGCGCCGTTGACCAGCATGTTAGGGAAACGCGCGGGCAGAACGGTTGGTTCCTGGTCCTTGCCATCGTAGTTGTCTTGAAAATCAACGGTATCCTTGTCGATGTCGGACAGCAAAGCGGCGGCGGGTTTGTCCATGCGCACTTCGGTGTAACGCATCGCTGCCGGGTTATCGCCGTCCATCGAGCCGAAGTTGCCCTGGCCGTCCAGAAGCGGCAAAGACATGGAGAAATCCTGGGCCATACGCACCAAGGCATCATAAATCGCGGAGTCGCCGTGTGGGTGGTATTTACCCATCACGTCGCCAACAGGACGGGCCGATTTGCGGTACGACTTGTCGTGGCTGTTGCCCGTTTCGTGCATGGCATACAGGATGCGACGGTGCACTGGTTTGAGGCCGTCCCGTAGGTCCGGAATGGCGCGGCTGACGATCACGCTCATGGCGTAGTCGAGGTAGCTGGCGCTCATCTCTTCTTCGATCGACACAGAAGGACCGTCGTGGAACATCCGTTCGTGTGTGGTTTCTTCTTCGTTTTCAGGGGTTTCCGGCGTGTCGCTCAAGTCCCAGTCTCGCTTCTAATTGGCGGTCCATATGTTGTTGGAATGCTTATATCAGAGGCATCATGTAGGGTGCAATGGTGGTGTGAGAGTTGCAGAGCTGTTCGCAGTGTAATTGGCATAATGGACTGAAGAATCGGAGGAATTTGGACAAATACGGCGGAGTATTGCCCAGTGGTGACGCAGGGGTGATGTGTCTGCTGGCTTTGTGCTTTATTCGAGCCGTGGAAATTGGGCGTTTGTGGAGGCATATATGTGGGTGAAATGGCAAGTTTTGGCGGTTGGAGTGATCGTAGTCAATTTAGCTGGTCCGTCAGAAGCGCAAGGGCTTTGGGACAAGATCAAACAGGGCGCTGAAACTACAGGTGAAGCCATTGGCGAAGGTGTGACCGCCACTGGGGAGGCCATAGGAAAAGGCGCGAATGCGGTTGGCAACACCGTGGAAAAAGGTGTGAACAGCGTTGGGGAGGCAATTTCGTCAACGGATGAGCTGCTGTCCAATGAAGAAACACCGGAGGCCACCAGGGCGCGGCTGGACGCCATGTCAGACGAAATAATGGCAGTGCTGCTTGCGCAGAACCCGGAGGCGGATGCGCTGTATCATGATAGCGCAGGTTATGCGGCGTTTGATAGCCGTAAGGTGACTGTCTTCCCTGTGACCACCGGATATGGGCGTGGTGTGGCCGTGGCCAAAGACACCGGCGCACGCACATATTTGAATATGGGCACCGGGGGGCTGGGGGCCAGTCTGGGCATTGGTGGCTTCGCCACGCAATTTGTGATCCTGTTCGAAACCCCAGCGGATTTTGAACGGTTTGTTGTTAACGGATATGACGCCACGGCGGGCGGTGGCGCGCAGGTTGGCGATGACAAAAGCGCGGACGAGGTGCGGTTCACCCAGGGTCAGTCGGTCTTTGTTCTCGACAAGGACCGGTGGCGTGTGAATGGCAGCTTAGAGGGCACAAAGTACTGGCATTCGCCCGAATTGAATTGATCCAAGTAGATTTAGGCGGAGCAAGAGGCGCCACCCAAAACGCAAAATTTGGCGCAATGCGGGTGGTTTAGCTGCACCGGTTTCTCGGCTTCTTCCAGGGTGGCGCCGAGGTCAAACTGCGGATCGTATGGCAGGAGCGTGCAAGCAATTACCGAGGGCGTTTTTGCGCCCTTGTGTTTGACCACCATGCGGGAGCTGGCGCACATCACTTCATCGGAGGACTTGTTCAGAATGCCCCAGCAGTCGACGGTGATTTCGGGCACTTCGACCTCTTCGTCCATTTCGGGAAAAAGTACAGTTTTTCCAGGGTTTGAGGCGTCTATCTTAAAGTTTTCTTTGGCGTAGAGATCGGCGTATCCGGTGCGCGACGTCGCTTCTGTTTCATCCCACATAGTGCGGCCCGCGACGGCCATTTGGATGTTGTTGTCGCGCAGCCAGCGCATGCCGTCCAGTGTGCGGTCAAAGGTGCCTTTGCCACGCTCTTTGTCGTGCATTTCGGCAGACCAGTGATCAACGGAAATCCGTAGCGTCAATTTGCCCGGAAAGTCTTGGGCCAGTTTAAGCAGCCCTGCGCTAACACGTTTACGCTGCATGGGTTGCATTGCGTTGGTGAGAATGAGCACTTCATAGCCGCGTTCCAGCGACCGGCGGGTCATTTCGTTCATCTCAGGGTTCATAAAAGGCTCGCCGCCTGTGAAGGCTATTTCACGCACCTTCCATTCACGCGCTTCAAGTTGGTCTAGGTAGTCGGAGACTTCGTCGGCTGTCAGGTACGCCAACGCGTCATTGGTGGGAGACGACAGGATGTAGCAATTCTCACATTCGATGTTGCACAACGTGCCGGTGTTGAACCAGAGCGTTTGCGGATCGGTGAGGGCCACATGGGCACGGGTGTCGCCTTTGGCGGTAATGTAGGGATCGTTGAACTTCCCAATATTTGCGTGATCTTTCATGTGCCTGCCATGTCTTGTGGTCTGTTGGTACTAGTCAAATACATAATGGCAAGTAAAGCGGCGACACCGCGTGTGACACAGTTGTGATGTGTGGTTGTGATGTTAGAGTGGCGGTGTTATGACGGCGTTAGCGCTAACGATTTTCCGGTGAAATCCGGACAGCCAATAAGGAAAGAGGCCCGATGGTTTCTCGCATCATTCCCGTGGAAACGTTTGATCTTGTGGTCTTTGGTGGGACCGGTGACCTGGCGCGGCGGAAGATTTTACCTGCATTGTTCAAGCGGTATTGCTCCGGGCAGATGCCCGAAGGCAGTCAGGTGATTGGCGCGGCCCGACGCGAATTGACGGAAGCGCAGTATCGTGCGTCTGTGGCCGAGGCGCTGCGCGAGTTTGCTGGGGATGCTGCGCAGGATGTGACAGCCGTGTCTGGGTTCTGTGATCATTTGCATTATGTTGCGGTGGACGCTCGCGGAGAAGGCGGTTGGGGGGAGTTGGCGGCTCTGCTCAACGAAGGGTCTGTGCGCGCGTTCTACTTTTCTGTTGGGCCAGGAGTTTACTCGGATTTGGCCAAGGGGCTGAAACGGCCTGGGCTGACTGAGGCGGACACGCGCATTGTGGTTGAAAAGCCGTTTGGTCATGATCTGGAGACGGCACAGAAATTGAATCACGAACTGGCGCAGTATTTTGACGAGAGCCAAATCTACCGGATTGATCATTATCTCGGCAAAGAGACCGTACAGAACCTTATGGCTGTGCGCTTTGGCAATATGCTGTTTGAGCCGTTGTGGAATGCGCAATACATCGACCACATTCAGATCACCGTCGCGGAGAGCGTTGGGGTGGCGGGGCGAGGCGAGTATTACGAACGCTCCGGTGCCATGCGCGATATGGTGCAGAACCATTTGATGCAGCTCCTATGCCTGATTGCGATGGAGCCACCATCACAATTTGAGCCGGATGCGGTGCGCGACGAGAAGCTTAAGGTGATCCGCGCGTTGGATACGGTTGCACCACATCATATTGTCCGAGGACAGTACACTGCTGCCGACGGGGCGGACAGCTATCGTGAGGATGTGGACAATCCGCGGTCGAAAACAGAGAGTTTTGTGGCCTTAAAATGCCAAGTGAACAACTGGCGATGGGCGGGGACGCCATTCTATTTGCGCACAGGAAAACGGTTGTCGGAACGCGACAGTGAGATCACTGTGATGTTCAAAGACACACCGCACTCGATCTTTGGCGATGACGCTGGACGACACAGAAATGAGTTGAACATTCAGCTGCAACCCAATGAAGGTATTACATTAAAGGTAACTATCAAGGAGCCTGGACCCGGTGGCATGCGGCTTGTGGATGTGCCTTTGGACATGAGTTTTGCCGAGGCGCTGGGGCCAACAGGCGCGGGTGCGGCTGATGCTTATGAGCGGCTTATCATGGATGTGATCCGTGGCAATCAAACGCTGTTCATGCGCGATGATGAGGTGGAGGCGGCCTGGGCCTGGACCGATCCGATCATTCGCGGCTGGGAAGCGCGGGGCGATGTGCCAAAACCTTATGACTCGTTTTCCTTTGGGCCGGATGACGCGGCTTTGATGATGCGCCGGGACGGGCGAAACTGGAGAGGATTAGGCAAATGAACTTCAACACCTACCCTGATGCGGAAATGATGGCGATGGATGTCGCCAGCGTGCTGGCGGATGACCTGGCGGAGGCGCTGCACAACAAGGACCGTGTGGTTCTGGCCGTGCCGGGCGGCACGACGCCGGGGCCAATTTTTGATGCGTTGAGTGCGGTCGATTTGGACTGGGACCGCATGGACGTGATCTTGACCGATGAGCGATGGGTGCCGGAGGATCACGAGCGTTCTAACTCTGCGCTGGTGAAGTCACGTTTGTTGACCAACCGGGCTGTGGCGGCGCGGTATTTGCCGCTTTATGCGCCCGCGGAAATACCTGAGGACGTGCTGGCCGAACTGGAAACCACAATTTTGGGTGCGCTGCCGGTGGATGTGGCGTTGCTGGGCATGGGGGCGGATATGCATACAGCGTCGCTGTTCCCGGGTGCAGACGGGCTGGCAGCGGCGCTGGCGTCGGATGCCTCTGTGTTGGTTCCAATCCGGCGCGAAGATTTGCCGGATGTGCGTATCACTTTGTCTGCGCGCGTATTGGATGCGGCGGTGCGCAAACACATCTTGATCAAGGGCGCGGACAAGCGTGACGCTTTGCAAGCAGCCCAGAAACTGCCAAAAGAAGAGGCGCCGATCAAAGCTATTTCCAGCGGCGCAGAAGTGCATTGGACGGAGTGATTGGGTATGTGGACTGAATTGGGCGGGCTGCGTGACAGCGCGGAGACGCGACAGATCTCGGCATTATTTGAAGTCGATGACGCGCGGGCACTGGATTTTAGCCTGAAGACAGATGGGTTGCTGTTTGATTACAGCAAAACGTTGATTGATGCAGAGGCCAAGGCGGCGTTGATCCGTTTGGCGGAGGCTGCAGGCGTGGCGGCCAAGCGGGCGGCGATGTTTGCTGGCGAAAAAATCAACGTAACAGAAGACCGCGCGGTGTTGCACACGGCGCTGCGTAACCTGGGAGACGCCCCGCTTGTTGTCGATGGGCAGGATGTGCTGCCTGAGGTTCGCGAGACACGTACTCGCATGGCCAAGCTCGCCAGCGCGGTGCGTGATGGCAGTTTTCCGGGCAATGGCAAACGCATCACCGATGTGGTGAACATCGGCATTGGTGGGTCTGATCTTGGACCTTTGATGGCCTTCATGGCACTGGCGCCTTATGGTGATGGGCCAAAGTGCCACTTTATTTCCAATGTGGATGGTGCGGACGTCACCGATACGCTTGCGGGATTGGACCCGGACAGCACGTTGGTGATTGTGGCGTCCAAAACTTTTGGCACGCAGGAAACTTTGATGAATGCGCGTTCGGTTATGGCCTGGGCCGGTGGGCCTGACGCGTTGGAGAGATTTGTCGCGATCTCTTCTGCCGTGGATAAGTGCGCGCTGTTTGGTATTCCGGCGGAGCGGGTGTTTGGCTTTGAGGATTGGGTTGGTGGGCGCTATTCGGTGTGGGGGCCAATTGGTTTCTCACTGATGCTGTCGATTGGTCCTAAAGCGTTTGAGAGCTTCCTTGAGGGTGGTCAGGCGATGGACCGGCACTTCTGTGACGCGCCGTTTGAAGACAACTTGCCGGTGCTGTTGGCCTTGATCGGGATTTGGAACCAGCAGGTCTGTGGCCATGCCACACGTGCTGTGCTGCCTTATGAGCAGCGGTTGGCGCGGTTGCCGGCCTATCTTCAACAGCTTGAGATGGAGAGCAACGGTAAAGGCGTGGCCTTGGATGGCAGCCCGCTGGATCGCGTTGCAGGGCCGGTGGTCTGGGGGGAACCTGGCACCAATGGGCAGCATGCGTTTTACCAGTTGATCCATCAGGGGCAGGAAGTTGTCCCCTGTGAATTTCTGGTTGGGGCCGAAGGGCATGAGCCTGCCTTGGGTGAGCACCATCGCGCTTTGGTGGCAAACTGCTTGGCGCAATCGGAAGCTTTGCTTAAGGGGCGTACTGAGGCGGAAGCGCGGGCGCAGCTGGAAGAAAAAGGCGTGTCCGGCGCCAAGTTGGAGCAGCTGGCGAAGCACCGCGTGTTTACCGGCAACCGCCCGTCGACCACTTTGGTTTATCCACGCCTGACGCCTTATGTGCTTGGCCAGATTGTGGCGATGTATGAGCATCGCGTGTTTGTCGAAGGGGTGATCTATGGCATCAACTCTTACGACCAATGGGGCGTGGAGCTGGGAAAAGAGCTGGCCAACGGTTTGGTGCCTGCGATGGAAGGCAAAGGCGCGCCGGAGGGATCAAGTGCCTCCACGGTGGCCTTGCTCGATCACATTCTGAGCATGCGCGACTGAGCTTTGTGTCCCTGCAAAAAACAACAGCGCCGTGTTCCAATGGGATGCGGCGTTTTGTGTTAAGGTGGATCTGTAAGTGATTGATTTTGTGGAGCGGGTAACGGGAATCGAACCCGTAACAAGAGCTTGGGAAGCTCGTGTGATACCTTTTCACCATACCCGCAGCACGCCTGTTGGTAGGGCAGCGTTGCGGGAGGGTCAAGCGGGATTTGGCTAGCCGCGACGACGGCGACGACGACCGCCACCGGACCCATCGCCACCGCCGGTGTTGAAACTTACTTCGGGTAGATCGACAACCTCGCGCAGGATCGGAAAAGGATCGGCGGAGTTTGGCAATGCTGAAGCGTTCACAAAATGCTCCTGGAAGCGCGGTTCCACGGCGGTTTCGATTTTCTCGATTTTGCGCACGAGGGTTTCGATTTCAGAACGCGCGTCTTTGTTCAATAGAGCGATGCGGGCACCGGTGCCAGCGGCGTTGCCTGCTGAGGTGACTTTGTCAAAGGGGCAATCCGGGATCATGCCCAGCACCATGGCGTGTTTGGTGGAGATATGTGCACCAAAGGCGCCTGCGAGCACCACACGGTCAACTTGGTCAACGCCACGTTTGTCCATCAGCAAGCGGGCGCCGGAGTAAAGCGCGGCTTTGGCCATCTGAATGGCACGAATGTCAGAGTTGGTGACGGTGATGGGTTTTTGGTCGGCGTCACCTTCCCAAAGCGTGTAGGAATTGGTGCGTCCGTCGGCAAAGCAGCGGGATGTACCGGTTTGCTCCGCTGAGCCGATAAGACCGGAGGCATCCACGATTCCCGCGAGGCGCATTTCGGCAATCACTTCGATGATCCCGGAGCCACAGATGCCAGTGATGCCGGTGCCCGCGATGGCGGCGGCGAAGCTGTTGTCATCTGACCAGAGATCACTGCCAATGACGCAGAAACGTGGTTCTTTGGTAACCGGGTCGATTTCCACACGTTCGATGGCGCCGGGCGCTGCGCGTTGGCCAGCGCTGATCTGTGCGCCTTCAAAGGCGGGGCCGGTTGGGGAAGAGCAGGCGAGCACGCCGTTCTTGTCGCCCAGCAGAATTTCCGCGTTGGTGCCCACATCAACCACCAGTGCAAGGTCTTCTGATTTGTCTGGCGCTTCGGAAAGTGCCACACCGGCGGCGTCTGCGCCCACGTGGCCTGCGATACAGGGCAGCAAATAAGCGCGAGTGCCTAGGGCGATGTTGAGGCCAAGCTCGGATGCGGGCAGGGAGAGCGCGTCGGACGTTGCCAGTGCAAAAGGAGCCTGGCCCAACTCAAACGGGTCAATGCCAAGGAACAGGTGATGCATCACCGGGTTCATCACAAAGACGGCGTCGAGGATCTGAGTTGGCGCGATATTGGCGTCTTTGGCAATGTCGACGACCAGTTGGTTGAGGCCGTCGCGCACCGCAGCGGTCATCTCCAGATCGCCGCCCTTGTTCATCATGGCGTAGCTGACGCGGCTCATCAGATCTTCCCCAAAGCGGATTTGTGGGTTCATCAGGCCAGACGAGGCGACAACTTCGCCGGAGGTCAGATCACAAAGGTGGCCGGCGATGGTGGTTGAGCCGAGGTCGACCGCGAGACCAAAGACGGGGCCTTCGAAATAACCGGGCCAGAGCGCAATCAGACGGGGCGGGGCACCGGTGTGGTCTTGGTGGATCGCGGCGGTGACAGACCACTTGCCTTTGCGCAGGATCGGTTGCAGCGGGCGCAGGAGATGGGTGTCCACCGAGATTTCCGCGTGGCCGGTGGCGGCTTTTAAAGCAGTGAGCAGACGCTCCAAGTCACCGGAGGGCTTGTGCATGTCGGGTTCTTCGACCTCGACATAGGTCAGGTGCACGGTGGAGTTCAGAGTGATGTCGCGCACCTCGGCGCGTTTGCGCACCACCTGTTTGTGCACCTGGCTTTCCGGCGGCACGTCGATGACGATGTCACCTTGCACAGTGGCCTGACAGCCAAGGCGGCGGCCTTTGGTCAGGCCGCGTTTGTCGTCGTAGCGTTGCTCTACCGCGTTCCAGTCTGACAGGGCGTCTTCAGAGACGGTCACACCGTGTTTGGGGAACTCGCCGTAAGAGGGCGTAATCTGGCATTTGGAGCAGACGCCGCGGCCACCACAGACGCTGTCCAGATCAACGCCCAATTGGCGGGCGGCTGTCAGAACGGGTGTGCCTACTGGAAAATGGCCACGTTTGCCGGAAGGGGTGAAGATCACTAATGGGTCGCTGCTCATCGAGAAGGCCTTAAGTCTGTTCGCTTGGCTGGCAGCATAGCTGCCGAAATTTACCGAGAAAGGCAAGGAGCGGCATGGGGTGGTCTATGGGCGGCAAAGAGAGACTGAAAAGTTGACCGTTAGGTCAGAAAACGCACGCGTAGCACATGCGGCTAAAGTATTTGCGTCGCGAAGGCGTCAGAAGCGGTAAATGGGGGCGATTAGGGGTTTTCCACAGATCAAGGCCATGCGATAGGGACGTGCCAAATGAAGCCCCGCAAAAGGAGATTTGCGATGGAGATTCGTGAGGCACTCACCTTCGATGATGTTCTACTGGTTCCGGCTGCGTCGGTTGTTTTGCCGTCTACGGCAGACACGCGCACGAAGGTCACAAAATCCATCGATCTCAACATTCCTCTGCTGAGTTCGGCCATGGACACGGTCACCGAAAGCCGCATGGCGATTGCCATGGCGCAGGCCGGTGGCATGGGGGTGATTCACAAGAACCTTGATGCCGAAACGCAAGCGCGCGAAGTGCGTCGAGTGAAGCGGTTTGAAAGCGGCATTGTCTACAACCCTGTGACACTGACCCCAAACCAAACATTGGCAGATGCCAAAGCGTTGATCGAGCGCTATCGCTTTACTGGTTTCCCTGTTGTGGACGAGCAAGGGCGCGTGGTGGGCATCGTCACCAATCGCGATATGCGGTTTGCTCAGTCCGATGACACGCCGGTACATGCCATGATGACCACAGCGGATCTGGCGATGCTGCAAGAGCCTGCGGATCTGGAAGAGGCCAAGAGCCTGATGCGGGCGCGTCGGATCGAGAAACTGCTGGTACATGATGGCACGGGCAAGCTCACCGGTTTGCTGACTTTGAAAGACACCGAGCAAGCGGTTTTGAACCCAACAGCCTGTAAAGACGATCTGGGCCGCCTGCGGGTGGCTGCGGCCTCCTCGGTCGGCGACAGTGGCTTTGCCCGGTCTGAGATGCTGATTGATGCAGGTGTGGACATTGTGGTGATCGACACAGCCCATGGGCACTCTCAAGGTGTGATTGACGCAGTGAAGCGGGTTAAGAGCCTGTCCAATTCCGTTCAAGTGATTGCCGGCAATGTTGCCACTGGTGAGGCTACCAAAGCGCTGATTGACGCCGGAGCAGACGCCGTGAAAGTGGGTATCGGGCCGGGTTCGATCTGTACCACACGTATGGTGGCTGGTGTTGGTGTGCCGCAGCTGACCGCGATTGACGATTGCGCAAAGGCTGCGGGCGATGTGCCGGTGATTGCGGATGGCGGCATCAAGTTCTCTGGCGACTTTGCCAAGGCCATTGCGGCCGGTGCGTCCTGCGCCATGGTTGGCTCGATGATTGCGGGCACCGACGAAAGCCCGGGCGAGGTGATCCTGTATCAAGGCCGGTCGTTTAAGTCTTATCGTGGTATGGGCTCGCTTGGCGCGATGGCGCGCGGCTCTGCGGATCGCTATTTCCAAAAGGATGCCGCGAGCGACAAATTGGTGCCGGAAGGCATCGAAGGGCAGGTGCCTTACAAAGGCCCTGCGGGCACAGTTGTGCACCAGTTGGTAGGCGGTCTGCGTGCGGCGATGGGCTACACTGGAAACGCGACCGTAGCCGAGATGCGCAAGAACTGTAAGTTTGTGAGGATCACCGGTGCCGGATTGAAAGAAAGCCATGTGCATGACGTTCAGATCACCCGTGAAAGTCCGAACTACCGGATTGGCTAACCGCCTTTAGGGGTATGCATTCTTTAACGAGAAAGGGCTGAACCTTGGCGGGTTCAGCCCTTTCTTTTTGATTTTCGAAACGTGGCTTAAAAGTCTGTCCAGGTTTCTTCAGCGGCATTGCCATTGGTGCTGAAGCTTCTCGCTGCAGGAGCTGGCGCCGTTTTCTTTGCTCTTGGCTTTGGTTGATCCGCTTTTTTGTCCGCCTGCCAGTCCGCCTCAGTTACCTTTGCTGCAGGCTTGGGTTTGGCTGATTTGGCACTGGCATCCAAATTGAAGTGACCAACCATTTTTGCGAGGCCTACGGCATCGGACTTGAGTAAATGCGTCGCTGCGGTGGATTCTTCGACCATGGCCGCGTTTTTCTGCGTCACCTGATCCAACTGCATCACACCGGCGTTGATCTCAGCAAGGCTTTGGGATTGTTCCGTCGCGCCATCAGCAATAGCTGAGACCATGCCGGAGATATGCACCACACGATCGACAATTGTGCTCAGGGCATCGCCGGTTTGCCCCACAAGGCTCACACCACGGTCCACTTGCTCCGATGATTTCTCGATGAGCGCCTTGATTTCATTGGCAGCTTCAGAAGAGCTGTGCGCCAATTTGCGCACTTCAGAAGCCACAACCGCAAACCCCCGACCTGCGTCGCCGGCACGGGCGGCTTCTACGCCTGCATTCAGCGCAAGCAGATTGGTTTGGAAGGCGATGTCGTCAATCACTGAGATAATTTGTGAGATATGCGCCGAGCTTTGCTCGATCTCGGTCATCGCGGAAACGGCATTGCGCACCACTTCGCCACTTTCCTCAGCCTCGGTTTTTGCGGTCTGCATAGTGCCTTCCACATCACGTGCGCCATCTGCTGCGGCCTTTACGGAGCGGGTCAGATCATCCAGCGCCGCTGCGGTTTCCTCCAACGTGGCGGCCTGACTCTCTGTCCGTTTGGACAGATCATCCGAAGCCTGGCTGATTTCAGTCGCACCGCTGTGAATCGATTTGGAAGAGTCGACCACATCAGTGACTGTGCTGCTGAGATTTGTAATCGAGGCGTTGAAATCTGTGCGAAGCTTTTCGTATTCAGCTGGGAAAACGACGGCAATTTTAGAAGCCAAATCACCGTTTGAAAGGTTCGCGAGGTGATCAGATAGGGTTTCCACCACTTCGGATTGAGCGGCTGCGGCTTGTTTCTGGCTTTCTTCCAACTCACGTTGGCGCACCAGCGCGGCGCGGAACACATCCAGAGTGCGGGCCATGTCCCCCAACTCATTCTGGGTTTGGGTGAATGGGATGTCTGCGTTTGTGTCCCCCTCAGCCAAATCTGCCATGCGCTTGCGCAAGCTGTCCAATGGGCCGGTGACGCTGCGGATGATGAAAAAGGCGACCAAAGACAGGACAACAAGAATGCCCCCCAGAATGGTTAACGCCTTGTTGCGAATTTTTGCCATTTCCGCTTCGATGTCAGACAGATACGCACCGGTTCCGACAATCCAGTTCCACGGTTTATAGTGGTAGGCAAAGCCAATTTTGGCCTCTTGCAGATCGCTGTCGGGTTTTTGGAAGTGATAGATCAGCGTGCCGCTGCCATTTTCCATGGCAATCTTGCGCATTTCCTGGAAAATCATCAGGCCGTTTGGGTCTTCCAAGCTTTCCTGACTGTGTCCGATCCACTGCGGGCGATGTGGGTGCGCTGTCATCACGTAGTTGGTGTCAAAGGCAAAAAGGTAGCCGGAGTCACCATAATTGAGAGATTCCAGTTGTTCGCGACCCAGCGTGCGGGCTTCTTCAGGGCTGTACTTGCCCTCTTGCACACCTTTTTCCAGATTTGCGAGCAGGCTGGTTGCCGTTTCGGTGATTTCCAGAAGCTTCTTATTGTACATGGTTTCAACCGTGTTGCGCATGTGGTTTTGCAGCAAAAGGGTGAGAACTATGGCCAGTGCAAGAGCCACAACGGCGATGGCACTGATCCGTGTAGACAGTTTTGTGAGGAGGGCTGGCATCGCAGTCGACTCTCTGATTGTTGAGGTTTCACGTGATGGACTAGCGGTGGCAAGTTTAACGAAGCCTTATGACACGTCCTTAAATTAAAGGTCCAAATGCATTTCACGCGCGATGCGGTACTTTGAATGACCCACGGTATCTCTATGATTGATTTGTGCTCAAAATTTAAGCGGGCTGCGAACAGTTGCGATCACAGCACGCCATGATGTAGAGCAACGCTGACGGGCGGCCGCAAAAAAAATACCATGGTGCGCCCGATCAAATTGGAAAGAGGCGGCACATGACACCAGCAGCGCGCGTACAAGCAGCGATAGAGATTCTCGATGACATCTTGGAGGGAACGCCGGCGGAAAAAGCGTTGACGGGATGGGCGCGGCGCAGCCGGTTTGCGGGCTCCAAAGACCGGGCGGCTGTGCGGGATCACGTATTTGATGCGCTGCGCCGAAGAAACTCCGCCGCATTTGTTGGTGGGGATTTGACAGGGCGTGGTGTGATGATTGGTGTTTTGCGTCAGGATGGCGCGGATTTGGATATGGTTTTCAGCGGCGAAGGATATGGACCAGCTCCGCTGACCGAACGAGAAGCCACATCACCTGATGGCGACATGCCGCTTGATCTGCCGGAGTGGTTGCAGGACCCCATGCGCGCCAGTCTTGGTGCAGCGTTTGAGGCAACTCATGAGGCGTTGCGGGGCCGCGCGCCAGTTATCCTGCGGGTCAATCCGCGCAAGGCGACCCGTGCCGAGGCACAGGCTGCCCTGTTGCAAGATGGCATTGAAGCAAAGCCAATGGACTTGGTGGACACTGCGCTGGAAGTGACCGCAGGCGCGCGGCGGATTAAGCTGAACGCCGCATATCTAGATGGGATGGTCGAGCTACAGGATGCCTCCAGTCAGGCGTTGGTGGCGCAGTTGCCACTGGAGCAGGGTTTGAAAGTTCTGGACTATTGCGCAGGTGGAGGCGGCAAAACTCTGGCAATGGCTGGGCGTGCTGATGCCACATTTTTTGCTTATGATGCTTTGGTACATCGAATGGCGGACCTGCCGGCCCGTGCCAAACGCGCTGGTGTGGCTGTGCAGATTGTGGAGGACCCATCGGCGTCTGCGCCGTATGAGATGGTGCTATGTGACGTGCCCTGTTCCGGTAGCGGAACCTGGCGACGGGCCCCGGACGCCAAATGGCGGTTCACAGAGGACGATTTGGCGCAACTGGAGGTCACACAGGCAGATATTCTGGATCAAGCCAAAGAGTTGGTCGCGCCAGGTGGGGTTTTGGTTTATGCGACCTGTTCCGTTTTGAGTGCCGAAAACACCGCTCAGATTGATCGGTTTGTAGGAAAATTCCCGGAATGGGCGGTGCAATGGCAGCGTCAATTCGCCCTCTCTGAAGGTGGCGACGGATTCTTTGGGGCAATTTTGCGTAAAAAATAGAGGGCTTACGCTTTTTCTTCTGTCTTCGTTAATGCGTGTTTAAGATAATTTGACGCATATTAACGAAGACGTAAAAGAATAGGTGCAGACGTGTCCAATTCGACAAAGGCCAAGGGGCCTTCCCCCCGTCATATGGGTGACTCACCACATCATGCCGGCATCCTCGCCTTGGCCGCTTTGGTCATGGTGGTGACGGCTGTTCTTTTGCAACCAGGCCCGATGCGCATAGCGATGGTGTTTGCCAGCGGGCTTCTGGGCCTGGGCAGCGCTGTGAGTTTGATGGTGTCTTTGCGCCGAAAGGCCGCGCAAATGCGGGCGGTATCCCTGCTGCGCCGGATGTTTGACGAGGCGACCGATCAGGCCTTTGTGTCCAACCCTGAGGGGCAGGTGATCTACGCCAATAAGGCTGCGATGGATGCGGGTTTGGGCGCGCGCGACACCATGATTGAAGCGTTGTCGGATCAGGTTTTGGACCCCGAAGGCAAGGTGCGCGACATGATTGCGAGCAGCCTTGCAGAGGGAAAATGCGAAGAAGAGCTGTCTCTGCGTGATGCGATGATGCGGCTGTCCGTAACAAGTTTGGAATACGGCGTACTGCTGTGGAACATCCAGAAATCTAATCCCGTTGCGGATGCGCAGCATGCCGGTGGGGCGCCGCGGTTACCTATGCTGACTGTCGGACGGTCTGGGACGGTTTTGTTTATGAATCCAGCAGCCCGTCACTTGCTTGGCGAGCGCAAGAAAACGCTCGCGGATGTGTTTGGTCCTGATGTGCAAGATCTGCGCAGTGCAACTGTGGTGCATACCTCAAACGGAGAGCAGCAATGTTTGGTCGCGGAATTTGAGGCCACGGCCGGGCGGCGTGAGGTCTACTTGCTGCCCACTGAAGTACCGGTGATGCGCGATGGGGCGGTGCAGTTTGACGAGCTGCCGGTTGCCCTTTTGAAAGTGACCCCCTCCGGTGACGTGCTGTTGGCCAACCGCGCTGCACGGGCGTTGATCAATATGGAGGTTTCACCGAAAACCATTATCGGCGACCTCATGGAGGGTCTGGGACGTTCAATTGTGGATTGGCTGATGGAAGCCGCGCAGGGGAAAACGGTCAATCAATCGGAATTCTTGCGCCTTAAGCGAGACGACAAAGATGTGATTGTGCAAGTCAGTCTGAATCGCGTGATCGAAGGTGGCGAGACCTCTTTGATTGCCGTGCTAAGTGACGCCACCGAGCTCAAGTCTCTGGAAGCGCAATTTGTGCAAAGCCAAAAGATGCAGGCAATTGGCCAGTTGGCCGGTGGTGTGGCACACGATTTCAACAATCTTTTGACAGCAATTTCAGGGCATTGTGACCTTTTGTTGCTGCGACACGACCAAGGGGATGCGGACTACGCGGACCTTATTCAGATCAATCAGAACGCCAATCGTGCCGCAGCGCTGGTTGGGCAGTTGTTGGCGTTCTCCCGAAAGCAGAACCTGCGCCCGGAAGTGTTGGACCTGCGCAATACGTTGGCGGACTTGACCCATTTGCTGAACCGATTGGTTGGGGAGCGGGTGACATTGACATTGAACAATGATCCGGTGCTGCCCGCGATCCGCGCAGACAAGCGGCAGTTGGAGCAGGTGCTGATGAACTTGGTTGTGAACGCGCGGGATGCCATGCCGGATGGCGGCGAAATCCGAGTGACAACTGAGGGTGTTGAGCTCAGCGAGGCGTTGGAGCGTGACCGGGTGGTTGTGCCAGTTGGCAATTACGTGTCGGTCACGGTGGCAGATCAGGGCATCGGCATCGCGCGTGACAAGCTCCAGAAAGTATTTGAGCCCTTTTTCACCACCAAAAAGACAGGTGAAGGCACCGGGCTTGGCCTGAGCACGGCGTATGGCATCGTGAAGCAGACCGGCGGCTACATTTTTGTCGACAGCACGGAGGGAGTGGGCACCACCTTCACGTTGATGTTTCCTGCGCATGGTGCCGCAGCAGAGCAGGTGGCGGCACCTGAGCTTGGCAAGCGCCCAGACTTGCCAGAAGTCCAGCACAGCGGGGTTGTCTTGCTTGTCGAGGACGAGGCACCAGTGCGGTCTTTTGCGACACGTGCGTTGAAAATGCGGGGCTTCACCGTGCTTGAAGCCGCGTCGGGAGAAGAGGCTCTGGAAGTTCTGGAGATGGATCACCCAACCATTGATGTATTTGTCAGTGATGTGATTATGCCTGGCATGGATGGGCCAAGCTGGGTGCGCCAGGCGCGTGAGGAGTATCCAAATGTGCCGGTGATTTTTGTCTCCGGTTATGCGGAAGATAGTTTCTCTGACGATCAGGCGCGCATTGAAAATTCCAGTTTCTTGCCGAAGCCGTTTTCCCTCAGCGACCTCACAGAAGCAGTTCAGGCGCGGATCTCAAACTCCTAAGTCAGACTCTCGTAAAGCTCAAATTCCGCTGCGCATTTTTTGCGCAGCTTTTGCATGGTGGCGTTTGGCAGATCGAGTGGCATAGGGGGGGAGCTGTTTCGGCGTTGCAATTGGACCTTTTGTTGCAAACGATCTTCCAAAAACGCGATTAATTGAGGTTGATCCTCATAGCGGAATAAGTGATCCACTTTCACTCCATTGGGGCGCGGCTCTAGAAATTTGGCTTGGCTGCCAACATTGGCAAAGGCCGCTTTCTTGTCACCTTTCATGTATTCTTGGACAAACTCTTCAAAGCTCACGTTCTCGGTTGAGTTTGCATGCCCACGCATAAAATCGCGACGTCGGTAGCGGTACCAACTGGCCAGCCAGCTGACCGGTTCGCGCATAACGGCCATCAGTTCCAGATCATCAGTTTTACAGGCGCGTTCAAACATGGGACGGAAAAAGCGATTGTAGCGGTAAACCGGAGCGTGTTTGAGCTCTGGTGGATTGGAAATCACCATGTCTGCAGAGGGGGCCAAAGCCTCCTCAATGGCTGTTGTGCCGGTCTTTGGGACAGACAGGAACACAAGTTTTTGTTTCCAGAAAACAAGCATTTGCATGGCCTTGAGTAAATGAAAGACAAGTTGCCTTAAGTTTGTAAACCAGTTCTTAACCAAAGGGGATGGAAAATGTTCCTATTCTTTTCTCTTGATTTGTTCTCCTTTTGATCTCATAAGTTTTTAGAACAAGAGGTGAACACAGGCAGTGATTGCCGCCCGCGCGCGGGTGTGGAATAAGGAACCAAGCAAATGGCAACGGCAGATCTTTTGACAATGACCACCAAGAAATCCTCATCCCCCGACAAACAGAAAGCGCTGGACAGCGCGCTGGCGCAAATTGAGCGGCAGTTTGGTAAGGGCTCGATTATGAAACTGGGCGCGGACAACCCTGCGCAAGAGATCGAGTCAACCTCGACCGGCTCTTTGGGTTTGGACATCGCGCTGGGAATTGGTGGTTTGCCCAAAGGGCGGATCATCGAGATTTATGGACCAGAGAGTTCCGGTAAAACCACGCTGACTCTGCATTGTATTGCGGAAGAGCAGAAAAAAGGTGGCGTTTGCGCGTTTGTGGATGCGGAACACGCATTGGACCCACTGTATGCCAAGAAGCTGGGCGTGAACCTGGATGAACTGCTGATTTCGCAGCCAGACACCGGGGAGCAGGCGTTGGAAATCACTGACACATTGGTGCGCTCTGGTGCGGTGAACATGGTTGTGGTCGATTCGGTTGCAGCATTGACACCGAAGTCCGAACTTGAAGGCGACATGGGTGATAGTAACCTTGGGGTTCAGGCGCGCCTAATGAGCCAAGCGATGCGCAAATTGACTGGGTCGATTGCGCGGTCCAAATGTATGGTGATCTTCATCAACCAAATCCGGATGAAGATTGGTGTGATGTTTGGATCGCCAGAAACCACGACGGGCGGTAATGCGTTGAAGTTCTACAGCTCCGTTCGGCTGGATATCCGCCGTATTGGCTCGGTGAAAGATCGCGATGAAATTGTGGGCAACGCAACGCGCGTGAAGGTTGTAAAAAATAAAGTGGCGCCACCGTTCAAGCAAGTGGAGTTTGACATCATGTATGGCGAAGGCATCTCCAAGATGGGCGAATTGCTCGACTTAGGTGCAAAAGCCGGCGTGGTTGAGAAATCTGGCAGCTGGTTCAGTTATGGCGACGAGCGGATTGGGCAAGGTCGCGCAAATGCCTCGGCGTTCCTGAAGGAAAACACCCGTATGGCGCTGGAGATCGAGGACAAAATCCGCGCTGCGCATGGGCTGGACTTTGATATGCCGAAAGGTGACGAAGAGTTATTAGAGGATTGATCCCGTCCTCTGAAGAATTGATGCGGATCTTACCGCATGTTTTGGCCGCCCCAAAAGATAGGGCGGCCATTTCGCATTTGTGCCTACGTCCGGAGCGCAATGCCCGACGGTTTGTGGATAAGATCACTTTGACAGCGGCCCAAGGCATTCCTGGAGAACGATGGATGACGCAGCCTTGGCTGCGTACTGAAGTCGGTGCGCCTCATCCAGGCATTCAAGTGTGCATCATTCCGCAGCGTGTGCTGGATTTGGTGTGGGCACCAAATGAGGACGCGCTGCATCCTGGCGATACTTTTACAGCGGACCTCGATATGTCGGACGGAAACTTACCAACTGGTCAGATATTGACAGTTGGCACCGCTGTTTTGCAGGTGTCAGAGGTCTTCAACGACGCTTGTGTGAAGTGGAAGGTCCGGTACGGGCAGGCGGCTTATGAGTGGATCAGGAAACCGGAGCATCGGTCGCTGCGGTTACGTGGTGTTCTCTGCAGCGTTGAGCAAGATGGTGTGATTCAGGCCGGAGATATCTTGCGCAAGGTGTGAGGCGCTGATGATTAGGTAAGGTGGGGCGTTTGGCACTTGTCGCACTAAGTTGGGCGCAATGCCATGTGGACAGGCAGGCGCGGGGGTTATACACCCGCTTGAATACCGAAACCCACGTTAAGAGATCTGCTCATGGCCAGCCTAAACGACATCCGGTCGACCTTTCTGAACTACTTTGCCAAACAAGGTCATGAGATTGTGGACTCCAGCCCGCTGGTGCCACGCAATGACCCGACACTTATGTTTGTAAATTCAGGCATGGTGCAGTTCAAAAACCTCTTCACTGGGGTGGAAAAACGGGATTACCAGCGTGCAACCACATCGCAGAAATGTGTGCGGGCCGGCGGCAAACACAACGATCTGGACAATGTGGGTTACACGGCACGTCACCACACGTTTTTTGAGATGCTCGGCAACTTCTCCTTTGGCAATTATTTCAAAGAAGAGGCTATTCCGTTTGCGTGGAACCTGATTACCAAAGAATTTGGCATCGATCCAAAGCGTCTTTACGTGACGGTCTACCATACTGAC
The DNA here is from genome assembly GCF_913054185.1 of uncultured Shimia sp. Classification (GTDB taxonomy): domain Bacteria; phylum Pseudomonadota; class Alphaproteobacteria; order Rhodobacterales; family Rhodobacteraceae; genus Shimia. Next base: position 16,485 of record NZ_CAJXIV010000002.1, on the reverse strand, counting down.
GATGAAGCCTATGATATCTGGAAGAAAATCGGTGTTCCAGAGGAGCGGATCATCCGTATCGCGACCTCTGACAACTTCTGGCAAATGGGTCCAACTGGACCATGTGGTCCGTGCACCGAGATTTTCTACGACCATGGCGAGCATATCTGGGGTGGCCCTCCTGGCTCACCTGAAGAAGATGGCGACCGGTTCATCGAGATCTGGAACGTGGTGTTCATGCAGAATGAGCAGTTCGAAGATGGCTCGATGAAAGCACTGGACATGCAGTCAATCGACACCGGCATGGGGCTGGAGCGGATTGGCGCATTGCTGCAGGGCAGCCATGACAACTACGACACCGATTTGTTCAAAGCGTTGATCGAGTCTTCGGCCCATGTGACGTCGACTGATCCTTATGGGGAGCAGAACGTGCATCACCGCGTGATTGCTGACCATTTGCGCTCCACATCCTTCCTGATGGCGGACGGGGTTATGCCTTCCAATGATGGACGCGGCTATGTTTTGCGCCGGATCATGCGTCGTGCGATGCGACATGCGCACCTGTTGGGTGCCAAAGACCCTGTAATGCATCAGCTTGTACCCTCGCTGGTGCAGCAGATGGGGCAGGCGTATCCAGAGCTTGGGCAAGCGCAGGCTTTGATTGAAGAGACGCTGAAGCAGGAAGAAACCAAATTCAAACAGACGCTGGACCGTGGTTTGAAGCTGTTGGACGATGAGCTGGATGGTTTGGAAGACGGCGCACCGTTGGATGGAGCCTCGGCGTTCAAATTGTATGACACCTTTGGCTTTCCGCTGGACCTGACCCAGGATGCGCTGCGCGAAAAAGGCCGCGAAGTGGATACCGACGGCTTTGATGCCGCTATGGCAGAACAAAAAGCCAAGGCGCGGGCGGCCCACAAGGGCTCCGGTGACACCGCTGAAAACGCGGTTTGGTTTGACGTTGCAGATGAAAATGGGGCGTCTGAGTTCCTCGGGTATGATACCGAGACTGCCGAGGGGCAAATCCAAGCAGTTATGAAAGATGGCGCACTGGTTGAGGCGCTGGCAGAAGGTGAAGAAGGCTGGTTGGTGATGAACCAGACGCCATTCTATGCCGAGAGCGGCGGCCAAGTTGCGGACCACGGTTTGGTGGAGCGGCTGGAAAACCGCGACGAGATGGCCAAAGTGTCGGAAGTTCAGAAGTTTGCTGACGGCAAGTTGATTGCGCATAAGGTCCTGGTTTCGCGTGGGACAATCTCCAAAGGCGATCCGGTGGCGATGATCGTCGACAACAGTCGCCGTTCGTCGATTCGGGCCAATCACTCAGCGACACACCTGCTGCATGAAGCGCTACGCGAGGCGCTTGGCGATCATGTCGCTCAGCGTGGCTCGCTGAATGCGGATGATCGTTTGCGGTTTGATTTCAGCCACAACAGAGCATTGAGCCCGGAAGAGCTGACCCAGGTTGGCTTGGACGTGAACGCCTACATCCGTCAGAACACGCCGGTGGAAACCCGTGTGATGACACCGGATGACGCCCGCGGCATCGGTGCGCAGGCGCTGTTTGGGGAAAAATACGGCGATGAGGTGCGTGTTGTCTCCATGGGCCGGGCCAACACTGGCAAAGGCCAGAATGGCGACACCTATTCGATCGAACTTTGTGGCGGCACGCACGTCAAACAGACCGGCGATATTGGTGTGTTTGTGCTGTTGTCGGACAGCGCGTCCTCAGCTGGTGTTCGTCGGATTGAGGCGTTGACGGGTGAGGTGGCGTTTGAACATCTGGCGCGGGAAGCCAAGCGGGTGGCCGAAGTGGCTGGCACATTGAAGGCGCAACCTGGGGACATCGTAGATCGCGTGAAAGCGCTGCTTGACGAGCGCAAAGCGCTGCAAAACGAGGTTGCGACGCTGCGTCGTGAGCTGGCGATGTCTGGTGGAAATGGTCAGGGAGCTGGCCTGGAAGCCAAAGAGATCAACGGTGTGAAGTTCTTTGCGCAAGTGCTCTCGGGTGTGTCCGGTAAAGATCTGCCTCCGTTGATCGACGAACACAAGGCACGCTTGGAAAGTGGCGCGGTGCTTTTGGTGGCAGATGCCGGCGGAAAAGTGGCCGTGGCTGCCGGTGTGACGGATGATCTGAAAGGTGATCTGAGCGCCGTGGACCTGGTCCGCGCGGCAGTTGGACCAATGGGGGGCAAAGGCGGCGGTGGTCGTCCGGATTTGGCCCAAGGTGGCGCCAAAGATGCTTCCAAGTCCGAAGAAGCTTTTGCAGCGGCGGAAGCGGTGATCACAGGCTGACCATTTGGTCAAAATTCTCTTGGCCTGTCCGACGTTTCCCGTAGAGTGTCGAGCAGGACTATTGGATTGGAGAGCCAGATGGGCGCACTTTGGATTGCACATGTGACCGTGACTGACGCGGATGCTTATGGGAAATACGCGGAGCTTGCAGGCCCCGCGATTGCCAAACACGGCGGCGAGTTTATTGCCCGTGGTGGCCGGTTTGTGCAGCTGGAGGGCAAAGAGCGGCCACGCAATGTGGTGGCAAAATTCCCAGATGTCGACACGGCGGTCGCCTGCTATCACAGCCCGGAGTACCAAGAGGCGCTTAACCATGCGCGCGGTGCGTCAGAGCGCGAGTTGATGGTGGTCGAAACCAACGACTGAGTCATTCGGACTTCTTGGGTGTGAGAACAAAGTGTCGTCGCGGCGCACTTGTTGAGGGATTTTGGTCCTGACACGCACCATTTCTAGGAAAAATTCCCGACGTGGAGCGTTTGCTTGCGCTTTTATCCTTTCGAGTTCTCGCGTATGTATGCGCGAGAACCGTTATCCCGCATCTTTTTGTCAGGATTCGGAAGTAAGGAGAAAACTCTGATGTGTCGTTGGGCTGCTTATGTTGGGGAACCTTGTTTCCTCGAAGATGTTGTGACGCGGCCAGATCATTCGTTGATCCAGCAAAGCATGCAAGCCACAGAGTGTAAGACGCAGACCAATGGCGACGGTGTTGGTCTGGCGTGGTACGGAAATCGGTCGGAACCGGGGCTGTACCGCGATATTCTACCGGCTTGGTCCGATCCCAACTTGAAATCGTTGACCGCACAAGTGGAGTCGAGCCTGTTTCTGGCTCATGTGCGAGCCTCTACAGGCACTGCTACGAGCCGAAACAATTGCCATCCATTTGCGGTGGGGCGTTGGTCGTTCATGCACAACGGGCAAGTTGGCGGGTTTGAGACCTTTCGGCGTCGCGCGGATATGTTGATCTCTGATGAACTCTATCCCGAGCGCAAGGGCGCGACGGACAGTGAGGTGTTGTTTTTGTTGGGCCTGATGGAAGGCATGGAAGAGCACCCAAAAGAGTCGCTTCAGATTGCGGTTGGAATCCTTGAGCGCATGAGCCGGGAGCGGGGCACAACCCCTCACATGCGCTTGGCGGCGGCGTTCAGCGATGGGGAAACCCTGTATGCGGTGCGATATGCCTCAGATAATCGGGCGCCAACTGTGTATCACCGCGCCAGCGACAGCCGGAGTGGTCGTGCGGTGGTGAGTGAACCGCTGGTTGAGGCGGAAGAGGGGTGGGAAGAAATCCCGGCGGGGTCGTTCTGTCGATTCCACAAAAACGGCAGTTTTGAGATTGAACCGTTTCGCCCATTGAGTTGACGGCTCAAATGAGGAAAAACTTCACCGCCCAGAATAGGAAGATCGCGTGCAGGATTGGGAAAATCCAGATCACGAGATATCCGTCGATTTTGCGGGCGAGGTCTTCGCGGCCAGAAGTTTTTAAGCGTCGAAGAGCAATGTTTATCAGAACCGTGGAGCCGGTGATGAGGAACATGCCCACCAACAGCGAGTCCATGAAGGTTAGGTAGCCGAGCTTGGGCAGCATTGTCGAAATCGCAAAGTTGAAAGCCACAAAAACCAGGAGGTTGGCTGAGGCCATGTCGATGCGACGACGGTATTCTTCCAGAAAAAAGGTGGCCCAGCTCACAAACAGGATGATGAGCAGTGGCAACAGGATACGCAGTACGTAGTATTGTACATGTCGTTTGCCCTCGAAGCGCAGCGCCACCATGGTGGTCTCAGCACCTCCGATGCCTTCCACTGAGCGACGTTCTATGGAAGAGTTTGAGAGGATCCATTCCTCTTCACCAAGTAGATCCCCCATACCAGTTTGTTCTTCCAACGGATAGAACTCGACAAACTTCAGCGGGAGCATTGATGACACTTCAATAAAAAATTCCTGAGTATCAAAGGGGTATCGCTTGAAGTTGAAGTGGGGCGCTTGCAGGGTAGCTGTGAAGCGTTCTGCATACGTGGCTTCACCTGTGTCTTTCAGCAAGATCGACACCTGCTGAGTGAAGCGGCGACCTTGTTGATTGCGAAAGATAAAGTAGGGCGGTTGCGCACCGGCATCGTTCAAAAGTTTTCGGAATGCTTCGTTGCTGTAGGTTTTGACGTCACTGCCATGCGCCGCAGAATCAAAGGCAAATTGAGGGTAATCCGCCTTAAGGAAGAGGGTGCCGACAACCCCGAAGTTTTCCGCTTGTTGATCCACAAAGGTGATTTGGTCGATTGTGATGCCAACGCCAACTTGTTGCGGTGACGTACGTTTGACAAGCGTATCGGTGCTGCTGAAGGTGCCGAACCCACCACTTTGAGCGTGCAATGCGCCGCCGAAAAGAAGCAGAAGGCAGGCGGATACTGCTGAGAACAATTTTTTGAACATGGCGCCTTGGAATGTGAAAATCCTATGGCCCGAACTTCAAATACTTTCGCGATCTTCTCAAGTCATTTGTCAAAAAGAAAAACGCCGGGGCAGGACCCCGGCGTTTCATCAATCATTTAGCCAATCTTCTTGGACATGCGCTTACGCTCATGTGGGTCCAAATAGCGTTTGCGCAGACGCACGTTGCTAGGTGTTACCTCGACCAGCTCGTCATCGTTGATGTAGGCGATGGCTTCTTCCAACGACAACGTCATCGGCGTTGTCAGGCGAACTGCTTCGTCGGTGCCCGATGCACGGACGTTGGTGAGTTTCTTGCCTTTCAGTGGGTTCACTTCAAGGTCGTTCTCACGGCTATGCTCGCCAATGATCATGCCGGTGTAGACATCAGCCTGAGCGCCAATCATCATTTTGCCGCGATCTTCGAGGTTCCACAGTGCAAAGGCTACGGAGGAGCCGTTTTCCATCGAGATCAGAACGCCGGACCGACGGCCAGCGATGGTGCCTTTGTAGGGCGTCCAGCCGTGGAAGACCCGGTTTAGAACACCGGTGCCACGAGTGTCGGTGAGGAATTCGCCGTGGTAGCCAATCAGGCCACGGGACGGCACATGCGCGATAATACGGGTCTTGCCAGCACCCGCTGGGCGCATTTCGACCAATTCGCCTTTACGAGAGCCTGTGATTTTTTCGATCACAGCGCCGGAGTATTCGTCGTCCACGTCGATTGTGGCTTCTTCAACAGGTTCGACAGTCTGGCCGTCTTCTTCACGCATGATCACTTGCGGGCGAGAAATCGACAGCTCAAAGCCTTCGCGGCGCATGTTCTCGATCAGAACGCCCATCTGCAGTTCGCCGCGACCGGAAACTTCAAAAGCTTCGCCGCCGGGAGTGTCCGCGATTTTGATCGCCACGTTTGATTCAGCTTCTTTCATCAAACGATCACGAATGACCCGCGACTGAACTTTCTTGCCGTCACGGCCAGCCAGCGGGCTGTCGTTGATGCCAAAGGTCACTGTGATAGTTGGCGGATCGATCGGCTGCGCTTCGAGCGCATCTTCAACCGCCAGCGCGCAAATGGTGTCAGCCACAGTGGCTTTTGTCATACCGGCCAGAGAAACGATGTCACCAGCTTGGGCTTCTTCGATGTCCTGTTGGGCCAGGCCACGGAATGCCTGAATCTTGGTCACCCGGAATTGTTCGATCTTTTGACCAATGCGGGACAGCGCCTGTACAGTTGCGCCCACTTTCAGCGTACCAGATTCAACGCGACCCGTCAGAATGCGGCCAACAAATGGGTCAGAACCCAAAGTTGTGGCCAGCATGCGGAAGTCGTCTTCTTGTTTGTGAACCTGCTTGGGCTCTGGCACGTGGTTCACAATCAAGTTGAACAGCGCGTGCAGGTCTTTGCGTGGCCCGTCCAGTTCAGCGTCTGCCCAGCCGTTGCGGCCAGAGGCGTACATGTGTGGGAATTCGAGCTGATCATCGTTTGCGTCAAGGGAGGCAAAGAGGTCAAAGCATTCATCCAACGCGCGATCTGGCTCGGCGTCGGGTTTGTCAACTTTGTTGAGAACAACAATTGGGCGTAGGCCGAGAGCCAGCGCCTTGGAGGTCACAAATTTGGTTTGTGGCATTGGGCCTTCCGCCGCGTCTACCAGCAGCACTACGCCGTCAACCATGGAGAGGATACGTTCCACTTCGCCGCCAAAATCGGCGTGGCCAGGGGTGTCCACGATGTTGATGCGTGTGCCCTTCCACTCAACGCTGGTGGGCTTGGCAAAGATGGTGATGCCACGCTCACGCTCCAGCGCGTCGCTGTCCATGGCGCGCTCGGCCACTTCCTGGTTTTCCCGGAATGCGCCCGACTGTTTCAGCAGCTCATCCACGAGTGTGGTTTTGCCGTGGTCAACGTGGGCGATGATGGCGATGTTGCGAAGATCCATAAGGGCAGCCTTTCCTGTTCGCGCTCGCCCTATCGCGGGTCGCAGCAAAAGGCCAGCCCTTTGTGTACCTTAATGCACAGCGGTCTTAGAAAACAGGTTTATCACGAGAATACCCGCAACAATCAGCCCCATGCCAAGAATTGCCGCCAAGTCGAGTTTTTGCCCAAAGGCAAAATAAGCTATGATTGAGATGGAGATGATACCTAGCCCAGACCAAACCGCGTAGGTGATCCCAACCGGCAGAACCTTGAGGGTCAGTGCCATCATATAGAAGGCGAGTCCGTAGCCAATGACCACAATAATTGAGGGGATGGGTTTGGTGAATTGCTGGCTGGCCTGCAGCGCTGCGGTGCCGATGGTTTCAAACACAACGGCAACCAAGAGGATTAAATAGGCTTTGGGCATGCGCGTCCCTGACGGTTAGCGCGCGATGTAGCGATCGCGACGGTGATTTGTTGCGATCATGATATTGGTTACTGCGGCGCCAATCAGCGAGAAGGCGACCGCGTTGAGGTCAAAAAACGACACTGCGAGGCCAAAGACCAGCACGTCAAAGCCAAGTTGGACCCAGCCGGCCTTGATGCCTTTGGTGTCTTGCAGCCAAACCGCCACAATGCCAACGCCACCCAAAGTGGCGCCATGTCTGAAGAGAACAATCAAACCTGCGCCAGCGGTTACACCCGCGAGCACTGCACCAACCAGTGGGTGCACCGTGGCGATTTCAAAAACTTGCGGGAGCAAGAAGGTCCAGAGCGTCAAAAGGCCCACAGCGGCAAAGGTCTTGAGCGTGAAGAACCAACCCATGCGCAGGTAAGCAATGATGTAAAATGGCAGGTTCAGGACAAAAAAGAGCGCACCAAACGTCAGCCCGGTGGCCTTGGCCGCGACCAAAGACAGGCCGGCAATCTGGCCAGTAAAGAGCCCAACCGCCTGTAGAAACTGTACCGACAGTGCAACCAGCAGGGTGCCAACAACAAGCCCTTGAATATCATCAAAAGGGCTGTGTTTTTCAGGGCTTGGGGATTCAATAAAACTTACCATGGCACCGGATTTGCCGCAGCGCAGTGCGACTGTCTAGGGGGTGCGGCGCAAGGCCGCTATGCAGTTGGGGTCTACCGGGCGAGGGTAAAGGGCATCCTAAGGCGCAGCGGGTGCGCCTTAGGGCATTTTGTCTCAGCGATCAGCCTGCGAGGGCTTTGTTGAGGTTTTCATCGATCTTTTCGAGGAAGCCCATGGTGGTCATCCAACCTTGATTAGGCCCGACAAGAAGCGCCAGGTCTTTGGTCATGTGCCCGCTTTCAACGGTGTCGATGATCACCCGCTCCAGTGTTTCTGCAAAGGCGCGCAGGGCAATGTTGTTGTCCAGTTTTGCGCGGTGCTTCAGCCCGCCAGTCCATGCGTAGATCGAGGCGATCGAGTTGGTGGAGGTGGCTTCGCCTTTCTGGTGCTGGCGATAGTGACGAGTCACTGTGCCGTGCGCGGCCTCGGCCTCGACAATTTTTCCGTCCGGGGTCATCAGCTGTGAGGTCATCAGGCCAAGGGAACCGAAACCCTGAGCCACGGTGTCAGATTGCACGTCACCGTCGTAGTTTTTACATGCCCAAACAAATTTACCGTTCCATTTCATGGCGCAGGCAACCATATCGTCGATCAGGCGGTGCTCGTACCAGATGCCAGCTGCCTTGAACTTCTCGGCAAATTCTTCCTCATAGACCTTTTGGAACAGATCTTTGAAGCGGCCGTCATAAGCTTTCAAGATGGTGTTTTTAGTCGAGAGGTACACCGGCCAGCCGAGGTTGAGGCCGTAATTCAGAGAGGCGCGCGCGAAGTCGATGATTGAGCTGTCGAGGTTGTACATCGCCTGATACACGCCAGCGGACGGCGCGTCGTAGACCTCTTTCTCAATCACGGTGCCATCTTCGCCGATAAACTTCATGGTCAGCTTGCCAGCGCCAGGGAAGGTGAAATCGGTGGCTTTATACTGATCACCAAAGGCGTGACGCCCCACTACAATGGGGGAGGTCCAGCCTGGCACAAGGCGCGGTACGTTGCGGCAGATGATTGGCTGGCGGAACACCACACCACCAAGGATGTTACGGATCGTGCCGTTGGGCGAGCGCCACATTTTCTTGAGGCCAAATTCTTCGACGCGCTGCTCATCGGGTGTGATGGTGGCGCATTTGATTGCAACGCCAACTTCTTTGGTCTTCTCGGCGGCATCAATGGTGATTTGGTCTTCGGTGCGGTCCCGCTCTTCGATGCCCAGATCATAATACAGCAGATCGAGGTCCAAGTAAGGCAGCATCAATTTGTCTTTGATGAACTGCCAAATGATGCGTGTCATTTCATCGCCGTCCATCTCGACGATGGGATTTTCCACTTTGATTTTGGTCATGGGGGTCTCCTGTGAACCGAGTCGTATTTGTCGCCCGTCGTAAGGAAGTTTAACCGCTTTGGGAAGGCTTTGTATGCGATTGTATACAATTTGTATCGGGCGCGAACTATTGTTGCGCGAAACCTAGCATGACAATTGCATTTCACAAAATTCCACCACCTCTCGACCGCGGCAGGGGACAGAGGTAGGATCACGTTAAACGGGTGTTGGAGTGATGATGTGAAGCAAGCAGTGTCAGAGGTGGTACGGTGTTTTAGGGTGGCGTGGCATCTGAGAGTGCCCTTTGTGCAATCCCATCTGGTGTTCAACATTTTGCTGGCGGCGGCTTTTGCGCCACTAATGGCCGGCACGGTACACTTGGCGTTGAAATTTTCAGGCCAACCAGCCTTGGCCGATTTTGACATCGCTTTGTTTTTGCTTTCTCCAGTTGGGTTTGTGGCGGGAGTGCTGATCGCCGGACTGGCCTTGGTTCTTCTGACGCTGGACGTGTCTTTCATGATGGCGGTTGCATTGCGCGACCGAGAAGGAAAGACGCACGGGTTTTTGGACGGAGTGGCGCTGGTGCTCCCGCGTGCACCAGCGGTGCTTGGGTTGGCCGTGCAGTTTTGCCTGCGGCTTCTGGCTATGTGTTTGCCCTTTCTCGCGGTCTGCGGTTTGGCTTTTGTCAGCTGGATGACGGATTACGACATCAACTATTACCTCAGCTTTCATCCGCCGGAATTTGTGCAAACCGTGGTGGTTTGCGGCATTGCGTTGGCGTTTATGGCGGCTTTGGTGATGTGGCGGACACTGGGCTGGGTTCTGGCATTGCCGCTGGTGGTATTTGACAATCGTCGGGCAGGGGAGGCCTTACGTGAGAGTCAGGCGCGCATGGCGGGTCGGCGCGTAGAATTCCTTGGGAGATTGGCAATCTGGGCGGCGCTAGGCGCCGTGGTCGGTGGCGCAGCCTTGTTTGTTGTTGGCGTGATTATTCAGATTGGCCTGCATTTTGTGCCGTTTGGGCTCAAGGGGCTGGCCGCGTTTCTGCTGCTGTCGGCAGCATTGTGGGCGCTTCTCAACCTGATCCTCACATCTCTGACCACCGGTGCCCTGGCTGTGGCCTTTATGGGGTTCGCAGACTGGCCCAATGCCGGTCAAAAACGAGAGTTGCCTAAGGCGTTTTTGGGGGGCGTGGTGGCTGTGGCGGCTGTTGTCACTTTGCTTGGCGGCTTTGGTGTTGCGGAGCTGATGAAGGTTGATCAGGATCGACCGGTTGCGGTGATCGCGCACCGAGGTGCATCTGGCGCGGCGCCGGAAAACACGATGGCCGCGGTAACCCGTGCCGTTGAGGACCAAGCCGACTGGGTGGAGATCGATGTACAAGAAACCGCGGATGGCGCAGTGGTTGTGGTGCATGACAGCGACTTTATGAAAGTGGCTGGAAACCCATTGAAAATCTGGGACGCCACTTTGGCGGATCTGGACGCAATCGACATTGGCAGCTGGTTTGAGCCAGCGTTTGCCTCAGAGCGTACGGCCACGTTGGAAGAGGTGCTGCTGGCAACCAAGGATAAGTCCGGCGTGGTCATTGAGCTCAAATACTACGGCCATGACGAAGACCTTGAGCAACGGGTGATCGACATCGTGGAAGCTGCTGACATGGTGGATCAGGTTAAGATCATGTCGCTGAAGGCGAATGCGGTGGCCAAGATGCGCGAATTGCGTCCGAACTGGAATGTCGGGCTTTTGGCCTCGGCATCACTTGGAAACATGTGGGATCTGGATGTCGACTTTCTGGCGGTGAACAGTGCAACCATGTCGCGCCAGCTGGTGCGTGGTTCACAGGATGTTGGCAAGGAGGTCTATGTGTGGACCGTGAATGACGCGTTGTCGATGTCGGGCATGTTGTCTTACGGGGTGGATGGACTGATCACTGATGAACCTGCGCTGGCCCGGCAGGTGTTGGCTGATCGCAAGACGTTGACAGGCGTTGAGCGGCTGGTGCTTGGATTGGCGGGGCGGATTGGGCTGGATGTGCCACATCGAGGCGAAGATGACGTGCAGTAAGCTCATCGCATTTCTCTCCGTGATTATTGTTTTAAGTGAGCCGGTTAATTCTCAGAGTTCAGATGGAGAATTGGGGTTTTCTTCCAAGGTGGAGGTTTGGCGGCACAGCCGACTGCAGGTACTTCGTGCGGAGGACTCAACCGCTTTGGTGCCTTTCACAACGGATGGCTGTTCTGGCGGCATGTCTGCGGCATGGGGTAGTTTGGCCCGCACGTTCCCTTGGTTCGCGCGTGTGTTTGCGCATGAAGCGCCCTGGCATGACTGCTGTGTAGTGCATGACAGAGCGTATCACCTGGGGGGTGAAGTGCCTGACGCGGAAGCTGGTTTTCGAGCGCGTCTAAAGGCAGATAAGGATCTGAGAATGTGCGTGCAGGGCGTGGCAGATGGTCAGGCCGCCGTGTTGGCGCAACAATTTGATAGTACGCCGGAAGATGTCACTGCCGCGATCTATTTTGTGGCGGACCGCATGTATGATGCCGTGCGCGTAGGGGGGTTGCCCTGTTCAGGTCTGCCGTGGCGTTGGGGATATGGCTGGCCTCAGTGTTTTTAATTTAACCGTTTTCGGAAAACCATTTGGCGATGCGGGTTTTTAAGTGGTCCCAAATCGCAGGGGCGCCTTTAGCAACTTTCCAGCCCACACGGTCTTCAAGCTGTTGCTTGGTCACGTTGTACTCGGGCCAAGTGCCGCCATTGGTTTCAAGGTTGCCAATCACTGGCTGAACCCGATCAATGCTTTTGGCAAACACGGCGTCATCGCTTTCGGCCGCTTCAAACTCGTCCCACAACGCGCGCAGCACGCTGGCTTGATCTGTTGGCAATAGACCAAAGATTCGGTCTGCCGCGGCGCTTTCCGCAGCTTCCATCGCAGCGATATCGTGATCGCCGTGTATTGGACTGTCACCCACATCAATTTCAACCAGATCGTGGATCAGCAGCATGCGGATCACACGGTCGATGTTGATGTTTGTGTTGGCATGTTCCGACAGGATCATCGCGTAAAGCGCAATGTGCCAACTGTGGCCGCCACTGTCTTCTTTGCGGTGGCCATCCAGAACATTGGTGGCGCGGTAGACAGATTTCAACTTGTCGGCTTCGGTCAAGAAGGCGAGTTGGGCGGAGAGGCGGTCGCTCATTTGGGTGTTTCTGTCTTCGCTGCTGCGGCTCGGGCGGCTTTCACTTTGTTGATGAGAAAGGCCCGGCCTTTTTCTTCGGACATGCGCACACGCACTTCCATCAGATACGCTTCTTCAAGCGACTGAGAGGACGCGCCAAGCACCGCACTTACCTCCATGAAGAGACGCTCATCACCCAGTTCTTTCTGGGCTTTGATTGTGTCATCGGCAAGTTTGGATGCCAGCGTGTCCAGTGCGCTCATTAGCGGCTGCTCTCCGTCAGGCGGCGTTTCACGTAGTTGGTGACGTTGCCCGTCATCTGATCCATGTAGTCGTCGGTCTCAAAGAAATGCCCCGCGCCATCGATCTCAGTATGCGTAATGGTGATGCCCTTTTGCTCGTGCAATTTGTTCACAAGCGTGTGGGTGTCCGCAGGCGGTGCAACGCGATCCGCCGTGCCGTTCAAAATCAAGCCAGAGCTTGGGCAAGGCGCAAGGAACGAGAAATCATACATGTTGGCTGGTGGGGCAATTGAAATGAACCCGGTGATCTCTGGTCGTCTCATCAGGAGTTGCATGCCGATCCATGCCCCAAAAGAGAACCCAGCCACCCAGCAGTGCTTGGAATTGGTGTTCATCGATTGCAGGTAGTCCAGCGCCGACGCCGCATCAGACAGCTCGCCAACACCTTGATCATATTCACCCTGAGACCGGCCAACGCCACGGAAGTTGAACCGAAGCACAGTAAAGCCCATATTGTAGAAGGCATAGTGCAGGTTGTAGACAACCTTATTGTTCATGGTGCCGCCAAACTGCGGGTGCGGATGCAGCACAATCGCGATTGGCGCATCTTTTTCTTTTTGTGGATGATAGCGGCCTTCGAGGCGGCCTTCTGGTCCCGGAAAAATCACCTCTGGCATATTTGTCGCTTTTCTCCCTGAAAAGGTATGAACGAATTCTTGACGAATTTGCTCTGTCACCTTAGAACGCTTCTAAATAGTTGAACGGTTCAAAAACAAGCCGTTCCGGTCCTAGCGACTTAAGCATATGCATGGCTGAGGTCAATCAATTCGAAGGGGTGCTACATGAAACTGTCGACAAAAGGCCGTTATGCGGTGGTTGCTTTGGCGGATATTGCACTTCAACCACCCGAAGATCTCGTGAGCTTGAGCGAAATCTCCAAACGACAGGATATTTCGCTGCCTTATTTGGAGCAGCTTTTTGTGAAGTTACGTCGGGCTGAGCTTGTTACGTCTGTTCGCGGGCCTGGTGGCGGATACCGTTTGGCGCGTTCAAAGTCCGAGATTCGAGTGGCCGATATTCTGGCAGCTGTGGATGAGACGGTTTCAGCCTTGCACACGGGGGCAGGGGCCAGCGGAGGCTCTTGTGGCTCTCGGGCGCAATCGATGGCGAACCGACTCTGGGAAGGGCTGTCAGCGCATGTGTATGTGTTTCTGCACCAAACCCGTCTGTCGGATATTGTCGAGAACGAGCTGGCGCCGTGTCCTGCGGTTCCAACACTGTTTTCCGTTGTTGATGAAATGGCGGACGAAAACGCCTGATGCGTACTTATTTGGATCATAACGCAACAACGCCACTGCGCGCTGAAGCGCGGGAGGCGATGATTGCCGCCATGGAGGTCTATGGGAATCCGTCGTCGGTACATTCCGAAGGGCGGAAGGCCAAAGCTATCCTAGAGAGAGCACGCGGCGATATTGCCTCGGCTTTTGGGGCGGATGGCGCGGATGTGATTTTTACCAGCAGTGCAACTGAGTCTGCGGCTTTGGCCCTGTCGGGGCGTAACTTGCATGCGGCGGGCATTGAACATGATGCGGTCAACGCCTGGACGCTAAATGATTTGCTCGTTGATGAGCAGGGTTCCGTGGCGGTTCACGATCCAAGCGCAAGCTGTGTACAACTCGCAAACTCCGAAACAGGAGTTGTGCAAAACTTGCCTGACGGCGTGGCCGTCAGCGATATGACACAAGCCTTTGGCAAGTTGCCTCTGGCCTTTAATTGGACAGGCGCGCACATGGCGCTGATTTCCGCACATAAACTTGGTGGCCCCAAAGGGATTGGGGCTCTTGTGGTCAAGCGAGGTACTGAAGTGCCCGCACAATTACTCGGCGGCGGTCAAGAAATGGGCCGGCGCGCTGGTACCGAGAATGTGATTGGGGCCGCGGGTTTTGCGGCAGCGGCCAAAGTCGCGGTGCAAGAATTGGCCGATGGCGTTTGGGATCGGGTTGCAGAGCTGCGCGATTTGCTGGAAGACAGGCTATCCGCAGACGCGCCAGACGCCATTATCGTTGGCAAAGGGGCCAAGCGGCTTCCCAACACAACGGCCGTTGCGGTGCCGGGCTGGAAGGGTGAGACGCAGGTCATGCAAATGGATCTGGCCGGCTATGCGATTTCCGCTGGATCTGCCTGTTCTTCAGGCAAGGTGCGCGCTAGCAAGGTGCTGACCGCGATGGGATTTGATGAGATGACGGCTGCAAGCGCAATACGGGTGAGCTTGGGGCCACACACAAGCGAACAGGACGTCATGGGTTTTGCCGACAAATGGCTGGCCCAGATGCACAAACACCGCGCCTTGGCGCGACAGAAAGATTAGGAGACGCACATGGCTGTAGTTGAGGAAACCCAGGTCAAAGACGGTGTTGATCAGGAAACCGTAGATGCCGTGCGCGAAGTTGGCGGCAAATACAAATATGGTTGGGAAACCGAAATTGAGATGGATTATGCCCCAAAAGGGTTGACCGAGGACATTGTCCGACTGATTTCGGAAAAGAACGAAGAGCCGGAATGGATGACCGACTGGCGGTTGGAAGCGTACAAACGTTGGCTGACCAAAGAAGAGCCGGATTGGGCGATGTTGGATTATCCTGAAGTGGATTTTCAGGACCAATATTACTATGCGCGCCCCAAGAGCATGGAGGTGAAGCCGAAGTCTTTGGATGAAGTCGATCCCAAACTTCTGGCCACCTATGCAAAACTGGGAATTCCGCTGAAAGAACAGATGATTCTGGCCGGTGTTGAGGGTGCGGAAAATGCGCCAGCCGAGGGCCGGAAAGTTGCTGTGGATGCGGTGTTTGACTCGGTGTCTTTGGGCACCACCTTCCAAGATGAGTTGAAAGACGCGGGCGTTATCTTCTGCTCGATTTCTGAAGCTATTCGTGAGCATCCGGAGTTGGTAAAAAAATACCTTGGCTCCGTTGTGCCTGTGTCGGACAACTTCTATGCCACATTGAACAGCGCTGTGTTCTCAGATGGGTCGTTTGTTTACGTGCCGCCTGGCGTGCGCTGCCCTATGGAGCTGTCCACGTATTTCCGCATCAACGCGGAAAACACTGGCCAGTTTGAGCGGACTTTGATCATCGCGGACAAAGGTTCCTACGTTTCGTATCTTGAAGGCTGTACCGCGCCTCAGCGTGACACCAGCCAACTGCACGCCGCTGTGGTTGAGATTGTGATCGAAGAAGACGCTGAGGTGAAATACTCCACCGTTCAGAACTGGTACCCTGGGGATGAGAACGGCAAAGGCGGGATCTACAACTTTGTGACCAAGCGCGCCGACTGTCGTGGTGACCGTGCCAAGATCATGTGGACACAGGTCGAAACTGGATCAGCTGTGACATGGAAATATCCGTCGTGCATTTTGCGTGGTGACGATGCGCAGGGTGAGTTCTACTCGATCGCGATCACAAACCATCACCAGCAGGCGGACACTGGCACCAAAATGATCCACCTGGGTAAAAACACCAAGTCGCGGATTGTCTCCAAAGGCATCAGCGCCGGTGTGGCTCAGAACACTTATCGTGGTCAGGTTTCGATGCACCCAAAAGCCAAAAACAGCCGAAATTACACACAGTGTGACAGCCTGCTAATTGGCGACAAATGTGGGGCGCACACGGTGCCGTACATCGAGGTGAAGAACAACTCGTCTCGTGTGGAGCACGAAGCAACCACTTCCAAGGTGGATGATGAACAGATGTTCTACTGCCGCCAGCGCGGTATGGATGAAGAAGCGGCCGTCGCGTTGATCGTGAATGGCTTTGCCAAGGAGGTGCTGCAAGCGCTGCCAATGGAATTTGCCATGGAAGCGCAACAGCTTGTGGCTATTTCTTTGGAGGGGTCTGTTGGCTGATCAAAGTACTTCATTGCGCGAGAAGCTGCTTGCGGCCTTGCCTTTTGTGATGCCGGCTATCGGCGGAATGTTGGGAGTGATCTATCTCAACACCGCTGAAGGGTTCCCGATCCCATTTTTGTGGGTTGGGATCGGCATCCTGGGTGGCTGGGC
>NZ_CAJXIV010000001.1 GCF_913054185.1 uncultured Shimia sp. | reverse complement strand
CCAATGCCGCCCAAAACTGCCTCACCCAAGAAGGCAAAAACAGCAAACAGAAAAAACGCTGTAATACAGGCCCGCAGGCCAATCCTACGACGTTCCTTTTCCGGCACGCCTTGAGTCAACGACACAAAAATTGGAAACAGTCCAATTGGGTCGATAATTACAAAGAGGGTGACAAAAGCCGTAATGAAGGCTGCACTATCCATGATCGCTGTAAGTTCCCGTAAGATATTCGCCAGACGCTACGCTTAGCCTTCGGCTTTTTCCAGCTTTTCCAACGCCTTCATCCAAAGTTCTTCGGCGCGGTCCTGTGCATCACGCACTTCGGCGTATTTCTTTTGCCAAACCGCCATTTCCCCCAGTTTTTCGTCCTCGTAGAGAGTTGGATCTGCAAGCTTTTTGGCCAATTTGTCAGCCATCTCGTTGATCTTCACAACCCGCTGCTCAGATTTTCGCGCTTCAGAACGCAGTGTTTGGATGTCGTCGCGGCTGGCTTTTTTTGCTGCTGGTTTTGGCTTGGATTTTGACTTGGATCCGGCAGGTTTGTCAGATGTAAGCAACAGCTTGCGGTAGGCTTGCAGATCTTCTTCGTAAGGTTGAACGGTGCCATCCTTCACCAGCCATAGGCGATCTGCGACCAGTGTAAGCAAGTGCATATCGTGGCTGACCAAAATGACCGCGCCGGTGTAGGCGGTGAGTGCCTCAACCAATGCCTCGCGGCTTTCGATGTCCAGGTGGTTTGTTGGTTCGTCGAGGATCAACAGATGTGGCGCATCCAGCGTGGCCAGCAACAACGACAGACGCGCCTTCTGCCCACCGGACAGCCGACCAACCTCGGTTTCGGCCTGCGCGGCGCCAAGACCAAATCCGGCAAGGCGGGCGCGCAGGCGGGCCTGACCCTCGGCGGGGCGCTCGCGCATCAAGTGCTGAATTGGCGTTTCATCAACGTAGAGCTCATCAACCTGGTGTTGGGCAAAGAACCCGATGCGCAGTTTGGTTGACGTTGTGAATTTTCCACCCATCGGCTCAAGCCGGCTGGACAGAAGTTTGGCCAACGTGGATTTACCCTGGCCGTTTTTGCCCAACAACGCGATGCGATCATCTTGATCGATGCGCAGGTTCAGGTTTTTGAGCACCACTGTATCGTCATAGCCAGTAGAGCCACCTTCGATGGCAATGATTGGAGGAGACAGCTCTTCTGGAGTGGGGAAGGTGAAGACCACGCGCGCCGCATCTTCGGGCGCGGTGATTGGGGTCATCTTCTCCAGCATTTTTACGCGGCTTTGCGCCTGCTTTGCCTTAGACGCTTTAGCTTTAAAGCGATCGACAAAAGCTTGTAGGTGCTCCCGGTGGGCTTGTTGTTTCTTGGCCGCTGCGGCCTGTACCGCGCGCTGCTCCGCGCGTTGCTTGGCGAACTGATCATAGGTGCCTGTGTAGTACGCCAGCTTGCGCTCATCCAAATGCAGGATGGCTCCCACGGAACGGTTCAGAAGCTCACGGTCGTGGGAAATGATCAGGACCGTGTGTGGGTATTTGACCAAGTAATTCTCAAGCCACAACGCACCTTCGAGGTCGAGGTAGTTGGTTGGCTCGTCAAGCAGCAGGTAGTCGGGCTGCGAAAACAACACGGCCGCCAAGGCCACGCGCATGCGCCAACCGCCGGAAAAAGCTGAGCAGGGTTGTTGCTGGTCTTCGTGATCAAAGCCAAGTCCTTTGAGGATCGAGGCCGCACGCGCTTCGGCACTCCAGGCGTCGATGTCACTCAGCCGGGTTTGAATCTCAGCGATACGGTTTGAGTCCGTTGCCGTTTCTGATTCTGCCATCAGCGATGCGCGTTCCGTGTCCGCGGCCAAAACGGTGTTAATCAAGGAGACTTCGTTGGAAGGCACCTCTTGCGCCACGCCACCAATTTTCGCCCGATTGGGCAAGGTGATGCCGCCGCCTTCAAGAGATAACTCGCCTCGGATCAAGCGGAATAGGGTGGTTTTGCCAGCCCCATTGCGGCCAATCAGACCCACTTTGTGGCCGGTGGGAATGGTGGCGGAGGCCTCCTCAAACAGAGGGCGGCCTTCAACGGAATAGGAGATGTCTGAAATCTTAAGCATGGGGCGGGTTTGGCGCACAATTGCAGCGGCGTCAATCACCGCTTTTCAAGTGCGTCAACGCGTGGTATCGCAGCGCCAATTCGAATATTGGCTGGACGTGGTGTCTGGCCCTCACTTTATGGAGATACAGACATGGCTCTGGAACGCACCTTCTCGATCATCAAACCTGATGCCACACGCCGCAACCTGACTGGCGCGATCAACGCCAAGTTTGAAGAAGCTGGCCTGCGCGTTGTTGCGCAGAAGCGTATTCACCTGACCAAAGCGCAAGCTGGCGTGTTCTACGCTGTGCACGCTGAGCGTCCGTTCTACGACGAACTGTGCGAATTCATGGCGTCTGAGCCAATTGTTGCTCAGGTTCTGGAAGGTGAAGGCGCCATCGCGAAAAACCGCGAAGTTATGGGCGCAACCAACCCAGCAGACGCAGCCGCCGGCACCATCCGCGCCGAGTTTGCAGAATCTGTTGGCGAAAACTCCGTACACGGTTCCGACGCACCAGAAACCGCTGCGATTGAAATCGCATACTTCTTCTCCGGTCTGGAGCTGGTGGGTTAAGCCCAACCGCTTTACGGAAGATGAAATTGAGACGCGGGAGGGCAACCTCTCGCGTTTTTCTTTGGGCGGATGTCAGGCTTTTCGTTTTTCGATCACGCCAATCATGTTCAGCGCAGCTTCAAGATCAGAGCGGCCTTTGTCATGTGAACTGGCTTTGAGCGCATCAAATCGTTTCCGCAAGGCATCTTTTTCCTTGCCTTTGCAGTCGTTCCACGGACGGCCCTGAAGGCCCATCACCAGAACGTAGTAGCCAATGAAATGGGGTTTGGTGCCGGTCTTGAGAAGACGGGCATAAGTCTCATCGGCGCCCAGTGTGCGGACTTCTTCCGCAGTATGGATACCGGCGCGACCGCAGGCCTCTTCATAGGCGGGGCCCAAGTTGCGAATACTGGAAATTGGCTCTGACATGGCGGCACATTAGACCGCGTGGCCAAGCAGGGGCAAGCGGTGCCCGCAGCATTTTGTTGTGATCTAAGGTGTGATTAGATCATCGCCCAATCGCTGAAGATTGGTGTGTTGGGTGGCGCCGGCTTGGACTGTTTTTCCGGCTGACGCGGCAGGTCTTTTGTGGACTGTGACATTGTGTGCCTCCTTTAATGTCATGCCAGCACAACTCCCTTTCCCAAATATGGAGACGGCCAGCGGGTGTAGGGATGATTTTACGTATCACCTTGCGGAGGTGATGCCGGAAATGGGGCGATTTTGTGCGGATCGGTTAAGACTTGAGGAAAAGACGTCTGGGTTTGTACCATGGGCAGGGCAACACAGTTTTTGCAGGTGGATTGAAAAATCCGCGAAAAATCAGTTGATTGCCCAATAAGACCTGCGACAGTTGCAAGGCATGTGCCAGATCTTCTGACGTTGTTTGAGCGAAAGCTCGGTTGATTTGGCCAGGTGTCGAATTGTCGATTGAGGCGGCATTTGGCGCTTTGGGTTAGTGTGTCGGATTTGAGAATGATTTTGTGGATCGTGACCAAGAAAATCGCGGAAGGTCAGTCTAGATCGGCAAGTACACGTTTTAAGTGAGGGTCGTGGGTATGGATGGAAGTGACAAGAAACCGGTTGGCCGCGGCATGATGCTCATAACGCAAGTGGTTCTGTGTCTGTTTTTTGGCATTGCCGGATTGAAGTATGGCGCTTCGGTGCTTGTGCCGTTGTCTTTGGCGGTTTTGCTGTTTGTATTGATATCTGCGATCATCGACCGGTTTAAGGCGGTACGATTGTTTGGGCATAAAACGCCGGATTGGTTGGCGCATGTGTTGGCGTTTGGCGCGGTGGCATTTGGCATTGCAATCATTCTGTCAATTCTGACCAGCCAAGCGGCCGCTGTAAATGACGCCTTCCCGCGATATGAAGCCCGGTTTGCCCATATTGTCAGCCAGTTTGCGTCACTGATTGGGGACGATGCCTTTTCTGCCGCAAAGGCAGGTGTCGCGGAGATGAACCTGTCGAACCTTGCCTCCGGCGCCTTGTCCTCCGCCAGCGGCTTCCTGAGTGCCCTGTTTTTGGTGATCTTGTATGTTGCGTTTTTGATGGGAGAACGCGCCCCAATGCGGCAGAAACTGGTACTCGCCATTTCAGATTCACACACGCATGAGAAAGTGCTGACCATCGCGGACAGCTTGTCCAACAGCCTGCAGCGGTACGTCAGTATTAAGACATTTGTCAGTATTCTCACCGCTGTCGGGTGTTATGTTTTCATGAAGCCTGTTGGGTTGGACTTTGCAGAGACTTGGGCGGTTTTGGCGTTTATGCTGAACTTTATTCCCACAATTGGGTCCATTTTGGGAGTGGTGCTGCCGACTATTGTTGCATTGGTCCAGTTTGATAGTGCGTTGCCAATCCTTGTGGTCGTGTTTGGCTGTGGCGCGGTGCAGTTTACAATCGGCAATGTGTTGGAGCCCAAAATAACCGGGCGGACCTTAAACCTATCGCCCTTTCTTGTGATCCTCTCCTTGACCTTCTGGACTGCGGTTTGGGGTGTTCCAGGCGCGTTGATGAGCGTTCCGCTGACCGTGTGTATTATGATTGTGCTGAGTCATATCCCCGCGACACGGCCGTTGGCGGTCCTTATGTCAGGGGATGGGTATATTGATGGAGACACTGCACATGAGCAGGAGGCTGGTGAAGGTGCGTCCAAAATGAAGGGACACGACGATGTTTTACTGCAAGGAAAGGCAGATTGATGGCAACCAAAGCTGAATTGGAAGCCGAGCTTGCGCAGTTGCGTGCAGAGTTGGCGTCGCGCGATGCAGGCATAAAATCGGAAAGTCTCGTTGAGGTGACCAACACCACAAGTTCAACGCCTGATGCTACGGATGATGTGAACGGAAGTTTTGACAACGATATCAAGGAAATCCTCGCGGATCTTGAAGAGATACCACACAAGCAACCGCTGTTGTTGGCACTTGGTGCATTGGCGGTAGGCTACCTCATTGGCCGAATGAAATAGGACCCCGATTATGAGCAACCGAATTTCAAGAAACATTTCAATTATCCTGCGTTCCGAACGTTTGATCGCCCAGCGTCATCTGGCGGTTCTTCGGCGCCAAACTGGCCTAATGGCAATGGCTTTGGTTGTGTCCGCAATTGGGTTGGTGATGCTGAATGTGGCGGCATTTTTTGCGCTTGAAGACATCATGACTGCAGCTGCGGCGGCGTTGATTGTCGGTCTCGTAAACTGTCTTTTGGCAGGATTGTTTGTGCTGTTGGCATCTTCAAAATCCGGCATCGAAGAAGACATCAATGCGGTTTCTGAAGTGCGTGATATGGCCATCGAGGATTTGGAAGCCGAAGTTCGTCAGGCTGCGGATGAGGCGAAGTCTGCGGTGGATGCAGTAAAATCAATGGCAGCCAATCCGCTTGGCGGCATAGCGCCCGGCCTTGCGGCCAGTATTGCCAAAGCCGTTGTGAAGGCCATGAAGACCTGATTGCGAGCTGACTACTTTGAGGTCTCAAATTTGTTCAGAGCGCCGTTATGTGTTGGTGGCCAAGAGACCTCGACACCACATGCTCCACGTTTACAAACGGCGCAGCGTGAGGCGTTCTGCACGCCTACCGCCATTCCTCGCATTCCTGCGCACCGATGAAGTCAGAGAGAGACAATTTTGATATTGTTGCCTTTGGCGGCAAGCGCAACTTTGCCTTCGCACAGCCGTAGCGCATCTTGACCAAACACTTCGTGACGCCAACCGTGCAAGGCCTGAACGTCGCGACCACCGGAGGCAAGCGTGTCCAAATCTGCAGAGGAGGCAATCAGCTTGGGTGCCACACTGGAGCTTTCGGTCTTGGCTTTCAGCAGCACGCGCAGAAGGTCAGCAAGGGCAGGGTTGACTTGCAGTTTGTCGTCCCGTTTGGGCAGACGCGGCATGTCATCCTGAGGGCACTCTTTGCCAGCTTTGATCGCGGCAAGAATGCCGTCTGCAATCTCACCTTTGCGGGCTTCGCGCAGCAGCAAGCGGGAACGACTGAGGTCATTCATGTTGGCGGGTTTGGTAGACGCCAGCTCAACCAATGCGTCATCTTTGAACACGCGGTTACGTGGGATGTTGCGGCTTTGTGCGTGGGTCTCACGGAACCTGGCAAGTTCTCGAACGATGGCGAGAAACTTAGGAGATGTGGTGCGGGTTTTCACGCGCTTCCAGGCGTTTTCCGGATCGATGATGTAGGTTTCCGGGCGGGTGAGCATTTGCAGCTCTTCTTCCACCCAATGGGCGCGCTTGGTTTCTGCTAGTTTCGCTGACAGGAACTCATAGATCTTACGCAGGTGCGTCACGTCGCCAATGGCATAAGTCTTCTGAGCATCGGTCAGCGGACGACGCGACCAATCTGTAAAACGGGAGCTCTTATCAAGACTTTGTTTGGCAATCTTACGCACCAAAGTCTCATAGCCTGCCTGTTCGCCAAAGCCACAAACCATGGCCGCAACTTGTGTGTCAAACAGCGGATCCGGGAAAACACCAGCTTCGACAAAGAAGATTTCCAAATCTTGACGCGCGGCATGAAATACTTTGACAACACTGGTGTCGCGAAACAATTCGTACATTGGCTCCAGCGATAGGCCGTCCACCAACGGGTCCACAAGAACCGCATTGTCGTTGCTGTCACCTGGCATGGCCATCTGCACCAAACAGAGTTTGGAATAGTAGGTACGCTCGCGCAGAAATTCCGTGTCGATGGTCACATAAGGCTCATGGCGCGCCATTTCGCAAAATTGCGCGAGCTCTTCGGTCGTCGTGATGGTTTTCATATGCAGCGTGTCTTCTTGGTGAGTTCTGTGAAGCTGTGGATCACAGCACTACGCAGAAACTTAGGGGAAATCAATTCACCAACTCTTAAAGAGTGATGGGTGTGGTATTTCCTGCCGCAAACTGACGCAAAACAGCGGGGTAGAGCTTGTGTTCCTGAACCAAAACGCGGGCCGCCAGCGAGTCCGGCGTGTCGCCGTCCTCAATTGCAATGCGCGCTTGGCCAAGGATAGGGCCGTCGTCAAGTGCAGGTGTCACGAGATGAACCGTACAGCCATGCTCTTTGTCACCGGCTTCCAGCGCGCGCGCGTGGGTGTGCAGGCCTTTGTATTTGGGCAGCAGGGATGGGTGGATGTTGAGCATCCGGCCTTCCCACGGGGCCACAAAACCCTCGGTCAGAACACGCATGAAGCCTGCAAGACAAAGGATATCGGGGTGGACCTGATCCAATTCCGCTTGCAGGGCGGCCTCGAAAGCCGGGCGGTCACCTTTGTAAGGTCGGTGGTCCACGGAAACGGCTTTGACACCCATCTCCGCCGCTTTGGCCAAGCCACCTGCGTCAGCGCTGTTGGCCAGAACCAATACCGGTTCTGCGGCGTGACCGGGTAGAGCCATGTCCTCCAGGAGGCGGACCATGTTGGAGCCGCCACCCGATATGAAGATCGCGACGCGTTTTTTCACAAGAGGGAGCCTGTGTAGGACACGCCTTCACCAGCTTGAACAGTGCCAAGAGTGTATACCGTCTCACCCTGCTCCTTCAGAAGAGCAGTCAGGGCTTCCGCCTGATCAGCTTCCACGGACAGGATCATGCCAACACCGCAGTTGAACGTTTTGAGCAGTTCTGCTTCATCCATGTTGCCGGTTTTTGCCAACCATTGGAACACAGGTGGCAGATCCCAGCTGTTCAGATCAATCGATCCAGACAGGCCTTCGGGCAGCACTCGTGGTAGGTTTTCGGTCAGGCCGCCGCCGGTGATGTGGGCCAAGGCATGCACACCTTCGGCGCGCACAGCCGCGAGGCACTGTTTTACGTAAAGGCGGGTTGGGGCCAGAAGGGCCGCGCCGAGAGTTTGGCTCTCGTCCCATGGGCAGGCGTCGTCCCACTTCAGGCCGGAGACCTCGACCAGCTTGCGCACAAGGCTGTAACCGTTGGAGTGCACACCGTTGGAGGCGAGGCCAAGCAGCACGTCGCCCGCTTTTACGCCTGCGGGCAAGTCTGCGCCACGCTCCATCGCGCCAACAGAGAAGCCCGCGAGATCGAAATCACCCGCCTCATACATGCCGGGCATTTCTGCAGTCTCGCCACCAATCAGAGCACAACCTGACTGTACGCATCCTTCGGCAATGCCTTCGATGATGCGGGCAGCGGTTTCGGTTTCCAGTTTGCCGGTGGCAAAATAGTCGAGAAAGAACAGCGGTTCTGCGCCTTGGCAAACCAGGTCGTTCACGCACATGGCAACAAGGTCAATACCAACGCCGTCTACGTTACCGGTGTCGATTGCGATGCGCAGCTTGGTACCTACGCCATCGGTCGCCCCGACGAGGATTGGATCGGTGTAGCCTGCGTCTTTGAGATCAAACAATGCGCCAAAGCCACCTAGGCCTGCCATTACGCCGGAGCGCTTTGTGCGTTTGGCGGCGGGCTTGATGCGCTCCACCAGGGCGTTGCCTGCGTCAATGTCCACACCTGCATCTGCGTAGGTGATGCCGTTTTTGCCGTCGCTCATGGGGTATGTCCTTACAATCCGATGCTTGGCGTGGTCCTTACTGCATTGGCTCAGCGATTGAAACAGGGGAATGCACCGCCTGCGTTAACAGGCGGTGCATCTGTGGTTTTAGGCGCCGTATTGCCATGGCGCAGGCTGGTAAACGTAGCCGTCACCCGCATTGCGCACTTTGCCGAGTCCAGGAAAATCGAGGTGCGCGCCAGTGACCAACAGGTTGTCGGCAACCGCCCGATCAAACATGCCAAGGCGAGTTTCAACCGTTTGCTTGGCGTCAGTGTCAAAGGCGATGGTCAGGTTTGGGTTGTCAAATTGCAGCGCGGTCATGTGCACAAGGTCGCCCCAGAACAGGAGCTGTTCACCACCAGATTGCAAAAGGTAACCTGCATGACCCGGCGTGTGGCCGGGCAGGGGGAGGCTGGTCAGGCCGGGAAGAACATCCTGTTCACCGCTGTGCATGATCATACGATCCGCATAAGGCGCAACGGTGTTGCGGGCAATTTGGAAAAAGCCGCGGGAACTCTCTGGAACGCTCGCCATGATAGCATCGTCATGCCAGAAGCCATATTCGGTTTGACCCACCGCGATCTGTGCATTTGCAAACACCGCTACACCATTGGAGTCAATGAGCCCGCCTGAGTGATCTGGGTGAATATGGGTGAGGGCAATCATATCAATGGAGTCGGCGGACACACTGATGGCATCAAGTGCCTTGCTCAAATCCCCCAGCGTCTCACCCAAAAACGACGACGTGCCTGCATCGATCAAAATGCGCTGACCGTTGAGCTCCACCAGGAAAGCATTGACGGGAATGCGCACACCGCCGGGATGCAGTTTCTGTTGAGCCTTGTCCAAAGATGCAGTGACACCAGCCTCATCAAAACCTGGGATCATCTGCGGCGCTGCATCAAGGTAGCCATCCAGAAGCGCGGTTACTGTCGCTTCGCCAACCGTGAAACGGTACGTGCCTTGAAAGGGTTTTGTGGTGGGGGAAGATGCCAATACTGGCGGTGGGGCGGCGGCCAATGCGGGGGTGGCCGCGGCGGCAATAAGGAAGTTTCTGCGGTTCATCGACATAAGGGTCTCCAATATCCCTGAAGCATTTTTTACCCAGCAACTGCTGGTAAACGCTATCTAGGCTTGATATTTTGCGGGTTGTACCGATGTCATGATGATACAGGGCATAAGGAGTGCTTATAGCATGGACAGACTTGGGTTGATGGAGACTTTTGTGAGCGCCCTCAATGAGGGGAGCCTCTCCGGAGCGGGACTGCAGCGCGGCATTTCACAATCCGCCGTCAGTCAGCAAATCAGGCAGCTGGAGACACATATTGGCCAGCAGCTTTTACATCGCTCGCCACAAGGTGTGTCAGCCACGCGGGCAGGGGTTTTGGTGCAAGAACACGCGCAAAAGCTTTTGGAGCGCCACGGGCTCATGCTGGCGGAACTTGAGGCATTGGGCACAGATGTCACCGGCACCATTCGGATCAACACCGGCAACTTCCTTGGTCGTGTTGTCTTTGGTCCGGTGCTGATTGAGTTGGGCCAAGCGCACCCGGATCTTGATATCGTCCTGCGAATGGAAGACCGATTGGTGGACGTGGTGCGCGAAGGTTTTGATTTGGCCATTCGCGCCGGTCGCCTGGGAGAAACATCTGGATATGGGCGCAAGATCGCGTCGTTGGAGACCGTGTTTTTTGCAACCCCCAACTATTTGGACAAACAGGGGCGGCCAGATTCACCTGAAGACATGAAACGTTTGAAGTTTATTCAACACCATGAAGACAAGACCGCAGGGTTCTTTGATGTGCAAAAAGACGGGCTGTCTTATCAGGCACCAATTCGGGTTGGTTTTACGGCAGATGATCCCGAAATCATCCTTAGCGCCGTCCGATCTGGCATGGGCTATACGCGCGCGGCCCGCATGTTGATCCAGAAGGAGTTGGATGACGGCACTTATGAGGTGGTGTTGCCTGGCTACGAAGCGCCAAGCAAAGATGTCTTCGCAATTTCGCCCACCAAAACCGTTCCGGGATCAAAAATTGATTTGGTGATCAAGGCCTTCGTGTCGAAATTGGTGGATCTGCGCCGACAAGCTGAGTTCAAAGTGGTAGAGGGCAAACTGACCGCTTGACGCCAGTGACGGCATTTCATAACCAAGCACATGGCGGGCCTGTAGCTCAATTGGTTAGAGCAGAGCGCTCATAACGCTTTGGTTGCGGGTTCAAGTCCTGCCGGGCCTACCAAATCCGCCTATACTCTCATCAATGGCGGTCTATACTTGGGCCTTTTAGCGGGCGCGACGGTCCAAGCTATTGGTTAACGCTTTTACCCGGATTGTGCGCACGCCAGCCATCTCCTGTTCTGTCAAAACGACGGCTGTGGTGACTTCTCGGGATTGGTCAGAGCCGCCAATGACAGGTTCAAGTGGCGGACGTCCCATCAAGTCCAACGTCAAGACACCACCCTCAAAAGCGTTTTCGTTTGGTACAATGAGGCGGATATCCGACGTCCCGTGCACAGAGGACACGCCCACGGCCATGATCAAGCGGCCTTCCGTCACTTTGTGAACTTCCACCGACGTGACCTTGTCGATCGGGAGGCCCCTGTATTCGGCGGTTTCCTGACTTTGAAAGAACGACCGACCGTCCTCAGTCTTCTCCGGAATCAACGCGTTGGTTTCCGTTTGCACCTGACTTTCGCGGTCTTTGCCCCACCAATTGGATGGATTCCATCGAGATTGGCAGGCCGACAAAGCCAGTGTCGTTGTCAACAATAGTAAGACAGGGGTGCGCATCGATAGGCCTCATTCTTTGGTCCATGAGTTAACCTATTCGTATCTCCTTGAAAAGCACCAGATGATGGAGATGCGCGAGGGGTGGACCTTTCAGCCTGCGCATCATAGGGAATTACCGCAGTATCAAGTCACAGGAGTGATCCGCTCATGGCCACCGAAGCTTTTGAATCCATTGTCGAGGACTTTGAGTTCATCGAAGATTGGGAAGACCGGTATCGTTATGTGATTGAACAAGGCAAAGACATGCCTGCTTTGGATCAAGCGTTGTGCGTTCCGGCGACCAAGGTGGACGGCTGCGCCAGTCAGGTTTGGTTGCATCCAACCATTGAAGGCGGTGTGTTGACCTTTGACGGTGCAAGTGACGCGATGATTGTGAGTGGTTTGATTGCCGTGTTGCGCAAGCTTTATAACGGGCTGAGCCTTGCGGATGTCGTGGCTGTAGACGCGCGGGCGGAGCTCGAGCGTCTCGGGCTGAACGAACACCTGTCGTCACAGCGCTCCAACGGCTTGCGGGCCATGATTAAGCGGATTCGTTTGGTGGCATCCGAAGCGGCCTAAAACGTCCTACCGGGCGTTGCCCTCCGGCGGGGATATTTAGGGGTTAGATGAAGCGCGGGTGCGAAAATAGGCCAGAACATAAAGCCGAATGGCGGTGGCAAGCCCTGCTTCCAAATCGCGATCCGCATCAATTTGCGCCGCTAAAGCGTTGATCGGGATGTTTTTTTCATCTGCGATATCGCGAAACGCCCGCCAAAAGTCATCTTCCAAGGACACGCTGGTGCGGTGACCGCGCAAGGTCAAGGAACGCTTGATAGGGCGGCTCATTCGCGCTCATTACCATCAAGTTCTTGGCGCGCTTTGTCTGCCAGCGTAGATTCACGCTGTTTCTGGGCTTTGGTACGGCCAAACTTCACTGCGTTTTCATTTGCCTGCGTTTGTTTGTTTGCGCGGGCTTTGGCTTTGCGGAACTTATTGAGATTCACAACGGTCATGGAGTGAGACTAACGCTATCCCATGGACTTGCCCAGCATGAGATGCATCACAGCCCGGCGGCGTCAGGCTCACACGATGCGATCTCATCAATCACCATAGCAAACACAGGCGTTGTGGCCAGGGACAGCCCACCCATAATCAGGATGAGGATTAGGTGCAGGGGACGGATGCTCTGTTTTTTCATGAGGTTTACCTATGGCTGCTGTCATCAAAATTCAAACGGTTGACCACATTTTTTCCGTCGAAAAAAGAAAAAGGCAGCCCACAATAAGCCGCCTTCTCCAACTGTTATAGCGCTGTGGTTAGGCCTTTGGACCAATCATCTGCTCCGGGCGGACCACTGCGTCGAAGGTTTCTTCATCCACAAATCCAAGCGCAACAGCCTCTTCTTTCAAGGTGGTACCGTTTTTGTGGGCTGTTTTTGCCACTTTGGTCGCATTGTCGTAACCGATGGTTGGCGCCAGCGCTGTGACCAGCATGAGGCTCTCCTTCATCAGCTTATCAATACGCGGCTCGTTGGCTTTGATGCCGTTCAACATACGCTCGGTAAAGCTGTCTGCGACATCACCCAATAGCTGCATCGATTGCAGCAGATTGTAAGACATCATCGGGTTGTAGACGTTCAGCTCAAAGTGACCTTGGGAGCCCGCAAAGGTCATGGCGGCGTTGTTGCCCATAACGTGCGCGGCAACCTGGGTCATGGCTTCGGCTTGAGTTGGGTTCACCTTGCCTGGCATGATCGAGGAACCTGGCTCGTTTTCCGGCAAGATAAGCTCGCCAAGACCGGAGCGCGGACCAGAGCCCAAGAAACGAATGTCGTTGGCCACTTTGTACATCGCGCCAGCCACGGTCGCGAGTGCACCAGACATGAAGACCATGGCGTCATGTGCTGCCAGAGCTTCGAATTTGTTTGGTGCAGTAACAAAGGGCAGGCCGGTGATGTCTGCCATATGGCCTGCCACAGCTTCGCTCCAGCCTGGCTGTGTGTTCAGGCCGGTACCCACGGCAGTTCCGCCTTGCGCGAGTTCATAGATGCCAGGAAGGGCTGCCTCAACGCGGGCGATGCCTTGACGGATCTGGTGCGCATAGCCGCCAAATTCCTGCCCAAGGGTCAGTGGTGTGGCGTCTTGGGTGTGGGTCCGACCAATTTTGATGATGTCTTTGAACTCTTCGGACTTGGCTTCCAGACCTTCGGCGAGCTTGGTCAGGCCGGGCAGCAAAACATCCCGAACGGTCATTGCAGCGCCAATGTGCATGGCGGTTGGGAAGGTGTCGTTGGAGGACTGTCCCATGTTGCAGTGGTCATTCGGGTGAACCGGATCTTTGGACCCGATCACACCGCCGAGGATTTCGATCGCGCGGTTGGCAATCACCTCGTTGGAATTCATGTTGGATTGGGTGCCTGAACCGGTCTGCCACACAACCAGTGGGAAGTTGTCGTCAAACTTGCCGGCAACCACTTCTGATGCGGCTTCAATCACTGCGTCAGCGATTTTTGCGTCCATCTTACCGGTGGCTTTGTTTTGCATGGCGCAGGCTTGCTTGATCACGCCAAGCGCGCGCACAATCGCCACAGGCTGTTTTTCCCAGCCAATCGGGAAGTTCATGATCGAGCGCTGGGTCTGTGCGCCCCAATACTTGTCGGAAGGGACCTCAAGCGGGCCAAAGCTATCGGTTTCTGTACGGGTATCTGCCATGACGACCTCCGGTAAAACATGTCAGGAGTGTCATAGCGCACATGCAGCAAAGTGCAATGCTGTATACCGTGGGATACCGCTAACAATGTGCGGCAAATGGCCTTCAAAATACGCAGAAATTACGAGACAGACAGCTCCTGAGCCGACATCATGCAGAAAGGCACGTGTTGATTGAGGACAACGACAGGTTACTTACGAAAGCTGTCCAACGACACCACTTCAGCATCTTTGCGCGGCTCTTCGACGATCTCTTCGAGATTGATTTCATCTGGTATTTCGTCAAGGACCTCGTCTTCTTCCTCATCGTCCTGTGTTTCAAAACGCAAGCCAAACTCCACCGAAGGATCCACAAAGGTTTTGATGGAATTATAAGGAATATAAAGAGGTTCCGGAGCATCTCCAAAGTTAAGAGTAACTGCAAAACCCTCATCCGTGACGGTCAGGTTGTCATACCAATGCTGCATGACCACCGTCATTTCACCTGGATAACGATCCGCTAGCCATTCCGCGATTTCGACATCGGGGTGTTGTGTATCGAAAGTGATAAAGAAGTGATGCTCACCCGGCAGGCCGTCCTTTTGAACATCGGTCAAAACCGTCTGAATCAGGCTGCGCATCGCGCGATGCATGAGATTTCCGTAGTCGATGGTCCCGGACATATAAGTGCTCCGATAGTCTGTTGTTTCAACAATAGACCATTGCGCGGGAAACGAAAGATGATCCAGCGCAAAAAGTTGGGCTAAAGCAGACCAATTGCCATCGAAGCCAGTGCAGACAATGCCAACACGCCAAGTAGGGGGGCGCGAAACCTCAGCATCGCGAGGATTGCCGCCACCGTCAGCAGGCCTGCGGTGGCGTCAAAGGTAGTGAGAACGGGGAGGGTGCCAATTGAACTTGCCGATGTTTCCGAAAACAACAAATTGATGGTGAACCACAGGCTTAGGTTGGCAATCACACCCAGGACAGCCGCGGATATCAATGTGAGCGCGGCGCTAAGGCGTGGGTTTGCAAGGATTCGGGAGACATGTGGGGCGCCTGCGAAAATCCATAGAAAACAGGGGATAAACGTGCACCATAGTGCAAGCAGCCCGGCGGTGATTGCCAGCGTTGGCCCACCCTGAATTTGACCAGCCAATGTGGCAACAAATTGTGTCACGAGGATCAGCGGTCCGGGCGTGGTTTCAGCAAGCCCCAAAGCATCCATCATTTGATCAGTTGTGAGCCAACCAAAGTCTTGCACCACGGCTTGCACCATATAGGCAAGCACCGCATAGGCACCGCCAAAGGTGACAACAGCCAATTGCGAAAAGAACAGAGCGACGTCTTTGAGAAAGCCACCAGCCAAAACTGCAAAGATCACCGGAACCAGCCAAAGAGCGCCCCAGATCAAAGTGGACTTGAGCGTTTGTCTCCAAGCGTTTGTACTTTGCGTTTGTTTGACATCCGGCTCACGTTCAACCGATGAAGATGAGAGAGCGAAACCAAGTACGGCAGCGATCGCAATTACCGCAGGGAACGGTACTACTCCGGTGTATAACGCGACAAAACTCAGGAGAGAAACAAGAATATTTGTCCTGCTTGTCAATACTTTGCGGGAAAGCCCCAACAACGCTTGCACAATGATTGCGACAACGGCCGCTTTTACGCCCAGAAAGGCCGCGGCGACCATTGGGAGATCGCCATAAGCGGCATAGCCAGCCACAAGACAGAAAATGAGTGCGGCACCAGGAAGCACAAAAAGCATCCCTGCGAGAACTCCGCCAAGCGTACCGCGCACCTTCCAACCACAGAAAGTGGCAAGCTGCATCGCTTCAGGTCCGGGCAACAACATACAGAAGGAAAGAGCGCCGAGAAATTCTTTCTCTTTCAACCACCCCGTGCGGTCGACAAGCTCTTGGTGCATCAATCCAATTTGCGCCGCAGGGCCGCCAAAAGACATGAGGCCAATACGTCCGAAGACGCGCAGCAATTCGGATAGGGTGGGCATCTGCGTCATAGCACAATGGCTAGCGCACGACGCCCCGGATGCAAGGTGTTTTTACGTGGTTTAGGCGACCTTTTGCCCAGTCAGACACATGGCCATAGTTTGCTCCGGCAAGAAGCCCATTTTTTCAAAAAACGCAACCAAATCAAAGTTGTTATAGGCTTCAACCATGATTGACCCTTCGAAACGAACAAACAGCTGACCAAACCCTGTGATGCGTTCACCACTGACCGGGTTTAGAATGCTCATGGTCCAGAGTGCTGCTGCCCAGTCGCCATCGACCATTACCTTTTCCACGCAGACAATTGGGTCTTCGACCAAGGCCAAATACATGCTCGCCATTTCGCGGAAATCGTCCGGTCC
Organism: uncultured Shimia sp.; assembly: GCF_913054185.1. Classification (GTDB taxonomy): domain Bacteria; phylum Pseudomonadota; class Alphaproteobacteria; order Rhodobacterales; family Rhodobacteraceae; genus Shimia. The sequence continues at coordinate 96,867 of NZ_CAJXIV010000001.1, read as the reverse complement.
AACATCAAAGCCAGGCAACACACCTTCAGCCTTGCTGTCTTGACGGAACATCTCGTCGATTGCATCCATATCGGCTTCTACCCAAACACGCCGGAACCAATCTTCGATTACTTGTTGTTTATCTACAGACATTTTGAGTGCCTTCCAGTTGTATCCCCAAAGCAGACGCTACGGTCCAAAGAGTAAGTGAAAGGTTAAAAAAAAAGGTCAAATCGTGGCGAAATTGGGATTTTTAACAAATAAAGTAGTTTTCACCCCAAAGTATTAATACCGAGTCTCAAATTAACCACTTTTCGCAGAAAAATTAACGCCTTCGGCGACGTCTCTGCGACTCGGTTAATTTAGGAAATGGGAGTGGAAAGTGCAGGATTCTGTTGCCAGGTTCCTGCGGACCCCGCCTTAGGTCGCTAAACCCAAGGAGTTAGTTTCGGCGACATTTACAGCTTACGCTGCAACTGCCATTGCCGGAGCACGATTGTCATTTGCAATTGTACAGTTTTCGCCGATAACGGTGGCAGACAGCCGAAACAAAGCTAACTTCTTTAGACGTCCGTCGATCCTATTTCGTCCCCATGATCCCCAAATGAAGGATGTTTGGTGGAGACGCCGGGTACCGCCCCCGGGTCCGATCCGTTTATTGCAAGCGCGTTTATGTCCATAGTCCCCGAAGAGACACCCCATAGATAAGCCTGTTGCGGGGGAGGTGCAAGCGGCTGTTAATAAATTTTGGCGCGTCGGTAACACGTCTGTATTGCGGCTGTTTTGCGGAGGTGAGGTGTTTGGCGGTCCGAAACAGGTTATCAGACCGTGCGTTGCGCCGAAAAACGTTAATCCACGTTAGGCATGTTCAGCGTAAGCGGCGTCCCAGAAATCGCGCTCCAACGTCACAGCCCGCAAGAAGAGAGCCTCAACCTCGCCTTGGGCCTCTGTACTTAATGTTGGCCATACGGCGTCCAGCTGGCTTCGCAGATATTCCACCACACCTTCAAAACCGTCACCGGCATGCAGGGTGATCCATTCGGCAAAATAAAACGGCAGGTCGTCTTTGGGCGGGTTCACTGGCGTGGCCCAGCTCAGATAGACCCATTCCGCGACTACCAGCACGGCCAGCATCAACTCGTAACGGCCGGAGGCAGCAGCCTCAGCCATCAAAGCATTGAAACCCTCGGTGGGCAGGGCAGGTGGCGCGTTTTGCTCTGCCTCACTCATATCGAGCGCTTCAAACGAGCGCAGGAAGTAGGTGTTTTCCGGGCCAGTGACCAAAGCGAGGAACTGCGCCGCGGGCACCGAGTCGGCCAAGGTTGGCGCGTGGGCAATGGCACTTGCGAGCAGACGCACGAAGTTTCCGACAAATTGGTAATCTTGCGCCAGATACCAACGCATTTTGTTCAGCGGCAGGGTGCCTTCCGCAAGCTCCGTGCAAAACGGATGGGTTGTCGCGGCGGTCCAGTCGTCACCCGCAAGGGTGCGCAGATGGTCGGTCGGGCGCATGTCGATCTCCTGTTGCGCGGCTCTTGAGGCCGGGTTGGTCGGAGAAAACGCAGTTTGCGCGGGAGGTGCAAGCCGATTGTTATCGTTTGGCGCGGGCTTCCATGGCTTCTTCGCCCAAAGTCAGCGTGTATGCTGTGAGTTCGGCAAGCGCCGCATCCGCGTCGGCACTATTTTGCATCTCCAGCGCATCAGCAATGCGGGTGTGCAGACCTATGATCACGTCGCGATTGCGCTGTGTGAAGGTGATCATGTTCATCAGCGGCTGCATCGCCTCCACAGCGCCAGCCAGTTGATAAGATAACACCGGGTTGCCGGCACCATCCACCAGCGCGCGGTGAAAGGCCACGTCACTGTCACAAAAGCGCTCGTCCGAGAGACCCGGCTGGGCCTGACGGTGGATTTCAGCCCGCATGGTGGCGAGATGATCTGGGGTACGCCGGGCAGACGACAACGGCGCACAGGCGCGCTCCAGCGCAAAACGGGCTTCGCAGGCGGTTTCAAAATCCACCGCGTTCATTGACAGAAGGAGCGTGCTGGTCGTGATATGTTGCGCGTAGGCGTCATCATATGAGAGCCGCCGCACAAAAGCGCCGCCGGTTGCGCCGCGCTGGGTGCGGATCAGGTTCTGCGCTGCCAAGCGTTTCAGCGCCTCGCGCACCGTTGAGCGAGACACGTCAAATTGGTCTGCCAGCTCGGATTCAGAGGGCAGGCGTTCATCAACATTCATGTCACCAGAGATGATCGCATCACGGATGGCTTTGGCGATCTGAGCAGACAGATCGGTTTTGTTTTTGGGGTCTATTTTCAATTGTCTGACATTTAGTGTTTGCTGTGCGTTTAATTGTCTGACATTTTAGACAGCAAGTTGTGAGTCGTGGCAAGAGGAGGAATGTCGACGATGATCGCAGATCGCATTCGGTCCATGACGGGATTCCATTGGCTGACTTTGTTTGGCGGCATTTTGGCCGCGTGGGCCGTGTTGTTTTTGATGGCTATCCCAGCGGAGTTGCGGGAATTAAACGCGATATACGGCGCAGATTTCTGGACATCACTTTGCACCATCACGCCGGACGCAAGCGGTTTTGCCCGCGTGCTTTTGATGTGGATTGTGATGAGTGCGGCAATGATGGCACCAACTGCTTTGCCCGCATTTGCCACCTATGATGATCTGGCGCAACAGGCGCCGGGCGCAAGGTTCTCAGCTTTGGTTGGCGGATATCTGGCAGTGTGGATCGGGTTTTCCATACTGGCCGCAGCGCTTCAGATGGTGTTGTTTCAAGCCGGAGTGCTTGGCGCATTGGGCGAAAGCCGGTCGGCGTTTTTCTCGGCCTTCTTACTGGTGGTGGCCGGGCTGTATCAGTTTTCGCCAATGAAAGAGGCCTGCCTGTCCAAGTGCCGCATGCCGATGACATTTTTTATGCAGCATTGGGAAGAGGGGCCGTGGAAAAACGGTCTGCGCCTGGGACTGACGTGCTTGGGCTGCTGCTGGGCATTGATGCTTTTGGCATTTGTGGGCGGCGTGATGAACATCGCGTTTATGGGGCTGGCCACGCTGATCATGATTTTTGAGAAACTGCCTGCCATCGGGCGTTGGGTGACAAAACCACTGGGGTTCGTGCTGTTGTGCAGCGCGGTCTACGTGGCGGCGAATGCCCTGTAAGAGATCACTTAAGGAGGAACACACCATGGCTTCGGACAACACTACGGCGCCGGCCAAAATCGACAATCGCCATCCGGAGGCGGCAAAATCGGGGCTTGGGACCATTCCTTGGACCATCAAGGGCGAGCTGATCCTCAACTGTAACTGTACTGTGTTTTGCCCTTGTGTGGTGAGCCTTGGCCTACACCCCCCAACGGAAGGCCACTGTCAGACCTGGGGCGGCGTGCGGATTGACGAAGGTCAGTATGGTGATGTCGACCTGTCCGGTCTGAACATTGGCCTGCTGATCGAAATTCCCGGCATGATGAGCCGCGGCAACTGGAAAGTGGCGCTGTTCATTGATGATCGCGCCAGTCCTGAGGCCTATAACGCGCTGGTGGATATTTTCAGCGGCAAAGCCAAAGGCACGACAGGGCTGTTCAAGGTTCTGGTGGGCGAGATCATTGGCGTAGAGCGTCAGCCAGTTGGTTATGAAACCTCCGAGGATGGCAAAACCCGTCACATCACCGTGGGTCGCAAGATTGAAGGTGTGGTCTATCCTGTTGAAGGGAAAGACAAAGACGAAGAGATCGTTATCAAAAATACCAAATATTGGATGGGACCGGACATCACTGTGGCCACCGCTTCCAAAGGCCGCGTGCGCGCGTTTGGTCGGGTGTGGGATTTTGACGGGCGATCCGCCGAAATCTGTCAGATTGACTGGCATGGACCTCGGTAAGCGGTCATGAGCATGATCACGCCCGCGTATTGTCAGATGATGGCCCGGTATAACGCCTGGCAGAACCAACAGATGCGCGCGGCGTGTAAAACCTTGACGGAGGCGGAGTTGCGGGCTGATTGTGGTGCGTTCTTTGGCTCGGTCATGGCGACGATCAATCACATTCTTTGGGCAGATGCCCTTTGGATGAGCCGCTTTGACGGCGGGGATGGGCCATCCAAGCCGGCAAAAGAGCATGCAGAGACTTGCGCAACCTTCGCGATCTGGGCACAGGAGCGCCTTCGCATGGATCAACGGATAATGATGTGGGCTGAAAGTGTTTCCGCAGACGCTTTGAGCGGCGATCTCAGCTGGCATGCACAGATGTTGGACAAAGACTTTCGTAAGCCGATGGCGCAATGTGTCGTGGGTTTGTTCAATCACCAGACCCATCATCGCGGGCAGGTGCATGCCATGGTGACCGGCTTTGGTCGTAAGACAGAAGACACGGATTTGGTGTTGATGCCGCAGGGGTTTGAGCTGTGATATCGTCCCGCAGCCTTCGGCGCGGATATTTTGGGAATGCGAATGCTGGACGGCGGTCTGGCGCGAGAGGAGAAATGAGATGTTCAAAGCATTGGTGATGGACCAAAACGAAGACGGTTTGGCAAGCGCGTCAATTAAGGATTTGACGCTGGATGACCTGCCACACGCTGAGGTCACAGTGGCGGTGGAGTATTCCACGGTGAACTACAAAGACGGATTGTGTCTGTCCGCCAAAGGTGGCGGTTTGGTGCGCAAGTACCCGCATATCCCGGGCATTGATTTTGCGGGTACGGTCGAGACGTCTGAGGATGAACGGTATAAGCCGGGCGACAAGGTTGTGCTGACCGGCTGGCGTATGGGCGAGGCGCATTGGGGCGGCTATGGCCAAAAGGCGCGGGTAAACGCTGATTGGCTGGTGCCACTGCCTGAGGGTCTGACGCCGCAGCAGGCCATGGCGGTGGGCACGGCTGGGTTTACGTCGATGCTGTCAGTGATGGCGCTCGAAGATCACGGCTTGAAGCCGGGCAACGGTCCGGTGTTGGTGACCGGCGCGGCGGGCGGTGTGGGCTCTGTGGCTGTCGCGATCCTGGCGAACCTAGGCTATGAGGTCGCTGGTGTGACCGGACGGCCGGAGAGCGGGGATTACATCAAGTCCCTGGGAGCCACACAGATTGTGGCGCGCGAAGAGCTCAATGAAACCGTGAAGCGCCCATTGGAAGGCGAAACATGGGCTGGTTGTGTTGATGCCGTGGGCGGCGCGATGTTGGCACGGGTGCTGGGTCAAATGAAATATGGGGCGTCAGTTGCCGCCGTGGGTTTGGCCGGGGGCGCAGCGTTGCCTGCGACCGTGATCCCGTTCCTGCTGCGCGGTGTGAACCTTTTGGGCATCGATTCCGTGATGCAGCCGTATGACAACCGTCTGCGGGCCTGGGAGCGGATTGCCAAAGATCTGCCTATGGACAAGCTGGAAGCGATGGTGAAACCAGCCACGTTGTCTGATTTGCCGCAATTGGGTGCAGACATCCTGCAAGGCCAGGTGCAGGGCCGCGTTGTGGTTGACGTGAACGCGTAACAGCGCGAAAACATGGTGAAACAGGCGGGTGAGGCAACTTGCCCGCCTTTTGCATGTCTAAAGGAGCTAATCCGCCATGGCGTATGACACCGACAATATTTTTGCAAAAATCCTGCGTGGGGAAATCCCCAGCGAGAAGCTTTATGAAGACGACGACACCTATGTGTTTATGGACATCATGCCGCGCGCGGACGGGCACTGTTTGATCATTCCAAAGACTCCGTGTCGCAATATGCTCGACGCCACGCCGGAACAGCTGACCGCCTGCCTGAAAACGGTTCAGAAGATGGGCCATGCTGTGATGCAAGCCTTTGATGCAGATGGTGTGACAGTTCAGCAGTTTAACGAGGCAGCAGGCGGGCAGGAGGTGTTTCACTTGCATTACCACGTGTTGCCGCGCCTTGACGGTGTGAAGTTGCGTCCGCCGGGCACCATGGCGGACTTTTCTGTGCTCAAGGAACTGGCAGATAAAATCCGCGCTGTGATGGCGTAAACGTCGCGTTTAGGGCATGTTTCCCGACTTGACCCTGCCCGAAAACGGCGGTTTTGTGCGAGGCAACTAAGGGGAGGTATCCAATGCTTGACGTAGATTTTGTTCGCAGCCAATTTCCGGCGTTTTCAGAACCGTCGCTTGAGGGACAGGCGTTTTTTGAAAATGCAGGTGGCAGCTATACCTCCGCGCAGGTGATTGACCGGCTGACCCGGTTTTATCGCGAACGCAAAGTGCAACCTTATGCGCCGTATCGCGCCTCTGAGTTGGCTGGAGCAGAGATGGACGAGGCGCGGGCCCGGCTCGCAGGGCTGTTGGGCGTGGACAGTGATGAGGTGTCTTTTGGTCCTTCGACCACACAGAATACCTACGTTTTGGCGCAAGCATTTCGTCAGTGGATGGATCCGGGTGACGCAATCATTGTGACCAATCAGGACCATGAGGCCAATTCAGGCCCGTGGCGGCGATTGGCCGACGAAGGCATCGAAGTGCGTGAGTGGACCATTGATCCCGACACGGGGCACCTCGACCCAGAAAAGCTCATGGAGCTGCTCGACGATCGCGTGCGGTTGGTGTGTTTCCCGCATTGCTCCAACGTGGTGGGTGAGATCAATCCGGTGGCTAAAATCACAGCGCTGGCGCATGCTGCGGGGGCGTTTGTCTGCGTGGATGGCGTGAGCTATGCGCCACATGGGTTGCCGGATGTTGGCGGGATGGGCGCGGACATTTACATGTTTTCCGCTTATAAAACCTATGGTCCACACCAAGGCATCATGGTTGTCCGACGCAATATTGGGGGAATGTTGCCCAACCAAGGGCATTATTTCAACGGCGACAGCCTGTACAAACGATTTACGCCAGCCGGACCGGACCACGCGCAAGTTGCGGCCAGTGCGGGCATGGTAGATTACATCGAAGCTGTTGCGGCGCATCACGGAATTCTGGGTGAGACACCCGTGGCGACGGGCGCGGCTGTGCATGATCTGATGCGCGACCACGAAGAAAAGCTGCTGCAGCCTTTGTTGGATTATGCGACATCAAAGAACTCCGTGCGGTTGATTGGACCTACAGAGGCGGCAAAACGTGCGCCAACCGTTGCGTTGGTGGCAAATGCTCCGGGCGAGGCACTTGCAACTCAACTGGCCGCCCATGGGGTAATGGCCGGTGGTGGCGATTTTTATGCGCTTCGAGCGTTGGAAGGAATGAATGTTGATGCCACTCACGGTGTTTTGAGAGTCAGCTTTGTGCATTACACCAGCGAACAAGAAGTGCAGACATTGATTTCGGCACTCGACGCGGTTTTGTGAAGCAAGACGCCAGCACCGCTGTAAGTGTTTGAAAGGACACTGAGGGTGGGCAGGGCGGCGCAGAGGTCGAAGCCCCCTCGGCTCAAGTTGGAAGTTCACCACGCCGTTGGGTGATGAAAATTGACAGTTTAGGCGGCCACATCAAAGTTCGTCGCCGTCTTGCCGCAGATTGTACACATCCCCATATGTGAAATCCTCAGAGCTTTGACAAATCGTGTTTGTCACAGCTTCTGAGAGCCTTGCCGCAGGATCGTAAGGTGCAGGGGATGCGCCTGATTCTGTGGCAAGGTGCCACTTCAATTCCCAAAAAAACCTTGCCGTAAGGCGCTGCTCCCGCCTAGCCTTTGTATCACACAAGGAAGAGGGGGGACGTAAATGTACCTGACGTCGACCAAAGGTGAAGCTAACCTACCGCGCTATTTTGCAGCGGTGTTTGACACCGCGCAAAAGATCAACAACGGACAGATTGATTTTGTCCTGCAAGACGGACGTCGATTTCGGGCAGAAGGCACAGAGACAGGGCCTGTCTGTGAGATGCATGTACACAACGGTGACACCTTTGCGCGACTGATGAGAGAGGGAGAACTTGGATTCTGTGAAGCCTATCTCGAAGGGTGGTGGTCCTCCCCAGACTTGCAGGCGTTTTGTGATTTCCTGCGCCACGACAATGACGCGCTGTATGACGGGTTTCCGGGCATGTATTTTGTTCGTGCGTTTGAACGTCTGCGCCATTGGATGAACACCAACACAAAAACGCAAGCCAAGAAAAATATCAGTTACCACTACGACTTAGGCAATGCGTTTTACAGTCTGTGGTTAGATGACACGATGACCTATTCCTCAGCCATTTTTGAAACCGGCCAAGAGAGCATGGAAGACGCACAAATTGCCAAATACGCCAGTATGGTGGATCAGATGGGGGTAAAACCCGGCGATCATGTGCTGGAAATCGGCTGCGGCTGGGGCGGCTTTGCGGAATATGCAGCCAAGGAGCGTGGTCTAAAAGTCACCGGTCTCACAATCTCAGAGGAACAGTTGAAGTTCGCAAAAGAACGTATTGAAAAAGCGGGTCTTTCTCACATGGTGAACTTCAAACTACAGGACTACCGCGAGGAGACTGCGACTTACGACGGGATCGCCAGCATTGAGATGTTTGAGGCCGTGGGTGAGAAGTATTGGCCGGTGTATTTTGAAGCGGTGCGAGACCGCTTGAAACCGGGCGCCAAGGCAACGCTTCAGATCATCACGCTGACCGAAGAGCGGTTTGAACAATACCGAAAGAGCGTTGATTTCATTCAGAAATATATCTTTCCTGGCGGTATGCTGCCTAGCCCGTCCGCCTTGCGCGAAGAGGTCACTAAAGTTGGGATGACCGTTGCTGGGTCGATTGAGTTTGGTGAGAGCTACAGCCAGACTTTGCGTCGGTGGCACGAAACCTTCAACGCCCACTGGGATCGCATTCAGGGGATGGGGTTTGATGAGCGTTTCCGCCGCATGTGGAATTTTTATCTGACCTCTTGTGCTGCGGCGTTTCGCAGTGGAAGCTGCGACGTGACTCAAATCACGATCGAAAAGCCCAGTATATGATCTCATCCAATAAGTTAGTTGCCGCCAGCTGCCTTGCCATAACCGGCGGGCTGGTGGCGGAGTTTGTGAAACCGCAAATGCCGGAGGGATCCAACCCTGGGCAGATGACAATGATTTGTGTGGTGATCGGGCTCGTTGTTGGGTGGCGCGTAATGGGACGACGCGCCGGGCGCAGTGGCGCGGTTGAACTGGGGCTTGTTGGTGTGGTCTCATTGGTGTTTTGGGGGTTGTTGATGTTTGGCCTCATCGAGATGTTGCGCCTCGCAATGCGGCGACGCTTGGACGAGCCAGTGGAGGCTTTGGAGCGTGCAATCACTGTAGCGATGGAATATGGGCTGTATTTGCTGCACCCCACCGTCCTGGTGACACTTGCGGTGAGCGCCGTGGTGAGCGGCTATTTTACTAATTTTGCGGCGCGGCACTGGGGCTGATCTATGAAAAATGTATTTGTGTATGGCACGTTGCGACACGTGCCGCTGCTTGAGGCTGTGCTTGGGAAAGCAGCAAGTGAGTTGGACTTGAAACCCGCAAATTTGCTCGACCATGCGGTGTTTGCTGTACAAGGCCAGGACTTTCCAATCCTAAAGCCATCTGACAACCAGGCTTACGGTTTGTTCATCGGAGGCTTAAGCGAGGATGGCGTTGAACGTCTCCGGTTTTATGAAGGCAGCTATGACTATGATTTGACGGACGTTTCCGTGGAGGTTGATGGTCAGTCACACGCGGCGCAGGTGTTCAAAAGTGACAACACGGGTTGGATTCCTGATGGTGCATGGTCGCTCGACGGCTGGGCGCAGCGGTTTGGCGAGGTTACGGTCCTCAGAGCGATCGAAGAAATGACTTACTTTGGGCACCGGAGCCGCGACGAGGTGGACCGTATGCTGCCGATGATTAAGGCGCGGGCCACCGCCAAAATGCAGGCACAGCGGCGCAATGATGCGGTGAGCCCAAGTGGCATGACACGTGCAGATGTGAGTGATGTCACCTTAACCCGGCCGTACGCCGAATTTTTCACAATGGAAGAATATGACCTGACCTTCCGCCGTTATGACGGCGCGCGAAGTGATATGGTCAAGCGCGCGGTATTTGTAGCCACAGATGCGGTGATTGTGCTGCCGTATGATCCCATACGGGATCGCGTTTTGTTGATCGAACAATTCCGGCCTGGACCTTTGGCGCGTGGTGATGATTTGCCTTGGCAGCTGGAACCAATCGCGGGACGCTTAGATGCGGATGAGACGCCGGAGACCTGTGCGCGTCGCGAGGCTCAGGAGGAGGCGGGGCTTGATTTGTCAGCTCTGCATGAGGTGGCAAACTGCTACGCTTCGCCAGGATGCAGCACAGAATTTTACAACATTTACCTTGGCTTGGCTGACCTTCCTGATGAGGTGGTTGGCGTGTCTGGTTTGGCGCAGGAAGCCGAGGATATATGTTCTTATGTCTATAGCTTTGATGAGCTGATGCAGATGGTCGACAACATGCAGGTGGTGAATGCGCCGCTGGTTTTGGCGGCCCTTTGGCTGGCAAGACATCGCGACAGGTTGCGCGGGACCGCTTGAGTTTGCCCCGCGCCTTGCCTACACAGGATTTCAGACATCTATAAAGGACCGCGCAACATGCATATCGCCCGTGATCTGGCCCAAGCGATTGGCAACACCCCTTTGATCCGACTGAACAAAGTCAGCGATGAAACTGGGTGTGAGATTTTTGGCAAGGCGGAGTTTATGAACCCCGGACAATCCGTCAAGGATCGGGCCGCGTTGTATATCATCAAAGACGCTATTGCGCGCGGTGAGTTGAAGCCTGGCGGCACTATTGTTGAAGGCACTGCCGGCAACACCGGGATTGGCTTGGCACTGGTCGGCGCCTCCATGGGTTTCAAAACCGTGATTGTGATCCCTGAGACGCAATCGCAGGAAAAGAAAGACATGTTGCGGCTTGCTGGCGCTGAGTTGGTTCAAGTGCCGGCCGCGCCGTACAAAAACCCCAACAACTATGTGCGCTACTCTGGGCGTTTGGCTGCCCAACTTGCCAAGACGGAGCCAAACGGTGCCATATGGGCCAACCAATTTGACAATGTGGCCAACCGGTTGAGTCACGTGGAAACCACCGGTCCAGAGATCTGGGAACAGACTGGCGGCAAAGTTGACGCGTTCACCTGCGCCGTTGGCTCAGGCGGCACATTGGCGGGTGTTGCTGAAGCCTTGCAGCCAAAGGGTGTGAAAATTGGCCTCGCAGATCCGATGGGCGCAGCGCTGTACAATTTCTACACAAATGGTGAATTGAAATCCGAAGGCGGTTCAATCACCGAGGGCATCGGGCAGGGGCGCATCACTGCCAACCTTGAAGGCTTCACCCCGGACATGAGCTATCAGATTTCCGACGAAGAGGCGCTGCCGTATGTGTTTGACCTACTGGAGAACGAAGGCTTGTGCCTTGGTGGCTCCTCTGGTGTGAACGTGGCAGGTGCTGTACGCATGGCCAAGGAGATGGGTCCCGGCAACACAATTGTCACGATCCTTTGTGACTACGGCACGCGCTATCAGTCCAAACTGTTCAACCCCGAATTCCTGAAGGAAAAAGGCCTGCCGACCCCTGCGTGGCTGGGCAACAAAGGCCCAAGCAGCATTCCAGGTGTGTTCGAAGACGTATAAGGCGGTCCCATAATGCGCCCACTGGCCAAGATTCTGAGTATAGCGGTCACGGTGATGACCGTTTGGGTCACAGCGGTCTGGGCGCAGGGCACATTGCCACCTGATTTCGGAGAATGGCGGCGGGTTGCGGACCGTGCCGCCGAAGCCATCGACAATGATCGTGCCTCTGAAGCGGCCATGGACTCGCTGCGCGATCAGCTCTCGCTATGGAGTGAGGATTTTTCCTCCGAAAGTTCGCGGTCCCGAATTTCGGTCCTAACCCTGGAAGCTCAATTGAAGCGACTGGGCCCTGTGCCCGAAGGCGGCGAGGCGGAGGATGTTGCCGACGAGCGACGGCAATTGGAGCTTTCGTTATCAGAAGCCACAGCGCCGGTGCGACGAGCAGACCTGGCACTTACGGAAGCAGAAGAGCTGATCCGGTCGATCGACGTGTTGTTGCGCGAGCGTCAGACGCAGATTCTGTTGGAGCCGGGTCCTTTTCCTCTCAAACCAGAGCTTTGGGGACCTGCGCTGCGGGAATTGAGCGAGTCGTTCCGACTGATTATTCTGGAGTTTCAAACAGGTTGGGTGCACGAAAAGCAGCGCAATCAACCTCAGTCGTCATTGCCACAGATGCTGTTTTTCCTCGCGATCGCGTTCGTCTTACTGACACGCGGGATGCGTTGGACGGACCGGGCGCTGCAGGGCATGATCCGCGATCGTCAACACTTGTCCGCAACACGCTGGATTGCGGTGTTTCTGCTGTCTTATGGGCAGGTTGTGCTGCCGATGTTGGGCGTGCTTGCCTTCTCCAAGGCGGTATATGCCACGGATCTGCCCGGGCTGCGCGGCGACGTGGTGTTGTCTATTCTGCCCTTGATGACGTTTGAGTTGCTGACGGCGCGCTGGTTAGGGGAACGGGTGTTCTCACGCAATGACCGGCCTTTGTTGCTGGTCAATCTAAGCGAAAAGGAAAAGCGCAAGGGGCGGCGGGCCAGTACTGTGCTGGGCGCGATGTTGGCGCTGAGTTCGCTGTTTGTAGAACTGGCACGCTATGAAAGCTGGAACCAGGGCACTGAATCGGTGGTGTTCTTTGTCATCACAGTGATTGCCGCCTATTTCCTTGGGCTGCTTGGGCGGTTGGTGACGCGCCATGCAGGTTCGATGCGCGCGGAAGAGGACGGACCGCTGACAGCAATTGGTCAGCTGGTTTCGCTGTTGGGGCGCTACACGATTGTTGTGTCATTGATTGGCGGCGTACTTGCCACCATCGGCATGACAAGAGGCGCCAGCTACCTGGTGTTTTCCAGCACGCGAACGATGTTCCTTGTGGCCTTCTTGCTGGTGGCACAGCGGGTTATTCAGAAGATATTCTCAGCCCTGAACGGGAGGGATGATGAGGACAGCCCCTTGGCGGCTGTGTTGGCGGGTATTGGCATTGTGATCCTGTCGTTGCCGGTCTTTTTGATGAGCTGGGGCGCGCAGGTGTCCGACCTGCACCAAATCTGGCGCAATATTGCGGATGGCCTGACATTTGGTGACTTGATTTTGTCACCGGAAACCATCCTGCTGTTGGTGGTTGTCTATGCGTTTGGACATGGAGTGACGCGCCTGTCGCAAAGTTTCTTGCGCGACAATATCCTGCCAAAGACAAGCTTAGATGCTGGTGGACAGACTGCAGTTGTGTCTGGCGCAGGCTACATCGGGATCTTTCTGGCTGCCCTCATTGCCCTGAGCGTGGCCGGGATCAACCTTGGCAACATCGCGCTTTTTGCTGGGGCGCTGTCAGTTGGGATTGGTTTTGGTCTGCAAAACATCGTGTCCAATTTTGTCAGCGGCATAATTCTGTTGATTGAACGCCCCGTGAGTGAAGGCGACTGGATCGATGTGAACGGGCAAATGGGCTATGTGCGCGATATTTCAGTGCGGTCCACCCGGATTGAGACGTTTGATCGCACCGACGTGGTGATCCCAAACAGTGATTTGATCGCCGGCACCGTCACCAACTACACTCGTGGCAACACAGTGGGCCGGGTGATTGTGCCAGTGGGTGTGGCCTATGGCACGGATACGCGATGGGTTGAGGGTATCTTGCGAGAGATCGCAGAGTCTCACCCAATGGTGTTGGCCAATCCGGCGCCATCGGTGGTGTTTCAAGGGTTTGGCGCGGACTCGCTTGATTTCGAGATCCGCGCGATTTTGCGCGATGTAAACTGGATGCTGACGGTGAAAAGTGACCTGAACCACGAGATCGCACGACGGTTTGTGGCTGAAGGTATCGAAATTCCGTTTACGCAGCGCGATCTGTGGTTGCGCAATCCCGAGGCCCTGCGCGGGGAGGCTCCGGCTGCCAAGCCCTCTACGCTTCCGGTGTCTCAAGCGATCACGCCGGCGAGCAGCGCACCAACACCACCGGACATCGACGATATGGACGGGTCAGATTCAGATGGGGACGGACGATGAGCAAGCTGCTGTTTTTGGAAGACGCCTATCAAAAGGAAGCGATCGGCGTGGTGATTGGACATACACCCGAAGGGGGGATCGTGCTGGACGCGCCCTTGTTTTATGCCACCAGCGGCGGGCAACCAGGGGACAGCGGCCATTTGGAGTGGGACGGCCACCGGACAGAGATCGCGACAACAGTAAAAACGCTGGACGGCGGGATTGCATTGGTACCCTCTGCGCCGGAAGAATTGCCGCCAATTGGCACCGACGTGACCCAGGTTTTGGACTGGGGCAGGCGGCATCGACATATGCGGGTGCACACCGCGTTACATCTATTGTCCGTGGTCATTCCTTTGCCTGTGACCGGCGGATCCATTGGTGCCGAAAAAGGTCGGTTGGATTTTGACATGCCAGACGCGCCGGAAGACAAACAAGCCTTGAGTGATGCCCTGAATGCGTTGATTGACCGCGATTTGGCTGTCACCGAGGACTGGATCACTGATGCGGAATTGGCCGCCAATCCCGGATTGGTGAAAACCATGTCGGTCGCGCCACCCAAAGGCGCAGGCAAGGTGCGGCTAGTGCGGATCGGCACTGAGGATGAGCAGGTTGATCTGCAACCATGCGGTGGCACACATGTGGCCAGCACCGGCGAGATTGGCCGCGTACGAATTGGCAAGATTGAGAAAAAGGGAAAGCAGAACCGGCGGGTGTATTTGCACCTCGACGGCTAACGCTTTCTCGCTTTGAAGTTGCGCAACATTTAAAGGCCGAAGGTCGAACGTCTGCGGTTTTTGTATCTGAGATGTCGGCCCAAAAAAAGGCGGGGTGCCATGTCCAGTAGACCCCGCCTTCTTTGTAAGAACAGAATGACGTCTTCTAGTCGTCCGACACAACCAACCGCAGATGCGAATGTTTTGTGGGTACAGTGCGTGATGCAGCTGGCGTTTTGGCGCTCTCTTGCGCTGGCTGAAACCCAGCCGGTGTGGTGATTTCAACTTTCTGAAGTTGCGGTGCAACCATGGTTTCTGACAGCGCATTTGTGCTTGGCATATCGATCCGGCGCAGGAAGCTGCCTTCCAGATCAAAGCGCTGTGGCGCACGACCCAAATCGCCGTCCACGGTGATTGCTCCGAGAATACGGTTCACTTCACCACTGTCAGAACGCAGCGGCAGCAACATCATTTCAGCGTTTAGGCCACTGCGGCGGAAGCCCCGGTTTGTGGTCATCTCAAGGCGGCCAATGGCCGGTGCCGCAAAAACTTTTTCCAGCGCCTGGCCGAAGCTGTCACGTGACGCTTCGTTGATCAGCGCAGACATCGGCATGCCGCGCATGTCCATGCCCATCACGTCGGTGAGTGTATTGCAGGACACCCGAAGGCGGGCCATACCCGGTGCGATGCGTTCGAGGATGAACGCGTGCTTGAGCACCTTTTGAATTTGGCGGGGATCCACGTCGCTGCGATAGGGCACTGGGTGACCGTCACGCAGACCGTCCCAGTAAGCTTTTACATCCTGCATTACGGCGATGCTGTGCACCTTGGCCGCGCTGGATTTTCCGTCACCAAATATTCTCATGCTCTTCCCCCCAAGGAAAAAACTCTACGTCTGAACTTTGAACCCAAACCTTCACCTTTGAGCCGGTTTTTTTGATGCCGTTTGCTCAAAGTCGTAAACAACTTATGAATCAGTTATCTCACATTTTATCGGATTTGCGATAAAAAATGATTTCAATGGTTAACCGGGTGCGCCGTTAACATTGCTCTTCGCGCAGGAATAGATTTAGCTGTTACGCAATTGGAATTGCTGGAGGACGTCCCATGCTGGAGTCGATGACCGGATATGCAAGCCTTAAGGGCGAGGGGCTCGGACACAGTTGGACGTGGGACCTGCGCAGTGTGAATGCCAAAGGGCTGGATTTGCGATTGCGAGTGCCAGACTGGATCGAAGGGCTGGAACCTGCTGTGCGCGGGGCTTTGTCCAAAGGCATGGCGCGGGGATCGGTAAACTTGTCCTTGCGCGTGATCCGCGACGATGAAACCGGCGCCTTGGCCGTGAATGTGGTGCAGGTGGAAGCGGTGCTCGCGGCCCTGCATGCGGTGGAAGAGCTTGCGATGAACAAAGGCATTTCGCTGGCGCCGTCCAAGGCCAGCGATTTATTGACCCACCGTGGCGTTATGGAACAGGCAGTGGATGACACCGATGGCAAGGCACTTTTGGTGGCGATTACGGCGCAGTTGCCAGACCTTCTAGCCAGCTTCAAGGACATGCGCATCACAGAAGGCGCTGCGCTGGAAGCCGTGATGAGCGACCAATTGGAACAGGTGTCAGACTTGACGCAACAAGCTGCCGAGGCGGCCGAAGCGCGTCGTGAAGAGGTGGCTGACACGCTGAAGTCCAATCTTGCTCGGGTTTTGGAGAACGCAGACGGGGTCGACGAAGGACGCGTGGCGCAGGAGCTGGCTATGCTGGCAGTGAAAGCTGACGTGATGGAAGAGCTGGACCGGCTGCGCGCGCATGTCTCAGCAGCACGAGAATTGATAGCCAAAGGCAGCCCTGTTGGGCGTAAGCTTGATTTCCTGATGCAGGAGTTCAATCGCGAAGCCAACACGCTGTGTTCCAAAGCACAGTCGGTGGATTTGACGCGGATAGGACTGGACCTCAAGGCTGTGATCGACCAGATGAGAGAGCAAGTTCAAAACGTGGAATAATCACATGACCCAGCGACGTGGCCTGCTCATCATTTTATCTTCTCCTTCTGGCGCGGGAAAATCCACGCTCGCGCGGCGGTTGATGGAATGGGATACCGGTTTGAGTTTTTCGATTTCCGCCACCACACGGTCACCACGCCCCGGCGAAGAACACGGTCGCGAGTATTACTTCCTGTCTGAGGACACATTCAAAGGGCAGGTGATTGACGGAGAAATGCTGGAGCATGCACACGTGTTTGGCAACTTCTACGGCTCGCCAGCGGGTCCGGTGCGCAAGACCATCGAAAATGGCAACGACGTATTGTTTGACGTGGACTGGCAGGGGGAAGCTCAGATCCGCAACTCCGATTTGGGCAAACACGCGCTGTCGATCTTTATCCTACCACCGTCAATCAAGGAGCTGCACCGCCGCCTGGTGAGCCGGGCACAGGACAGCGACGATGTGATCGACAAGCGGATGCAGAAGAGCTGGGACGAGATCAGCCACTGGCATTCTTATGACTATGTGCTGGTGAACGACGATCTGGAGGCCACCGAGGCTCAGCTTAAGACCATCATTGCCGCCGAACGCATGCGCCGCGAGCAGCAACCAGCACTGCAAGGCCATGTAAACGGGCTGCAAAGCGAATTTCAGGAGATGTCCTAATGCCGATGTATGAATTGGATGGTTTGACGCCAAAGCAGGACGACAGCAGCTGGGTGGCACCGGACGCCAATGTGATTGGCAATGTGGTGCTTGAGGCAGACACGTCGGTTTGGTTTGGCAGTACGCTGCGTGGGGACAATGAGACCATCACCGTGGGCGCGGGCTCTAACGTGCAAGAGAACACAGTGATGCACACCGATCCGGGTTATGCGCTGACCATTGGCAAGAATTGCACCATTGGCCATAAAGCTATGCTGCATGGCTGCGCGATTGGTGACAACAGTCTGATCGGCATGGGGGCCACCGTGCTCAATGGTGCAAAGATTGGTAAAAACTGTCTGATTGGGGCAGGGGCTTTGATCACCGAAGGCAAAGAAATCCCGGACGGCAGTCTGGTGATGGGTGCGCCTGGAAAAGTGGTGCGACAGCTGGATGATGATGCAATCATGGGCCTGACGATGTCCGCCAAGCACTACCAGGAAAACGCCAAACGTTTCAAAGCGGGGCTGCGCGAAGTTTGACGCGGCTTTTGAGCTCCTTGAGGCGCCCTGTCATAAAACCGTTACTGTAAAACGGTTTGAACCGTAGGGCTAAGTGCCTCTCGCTCGGTGGCGCAGGACGGAACGGACAGGAGCGGACCCATGCCGCATGATTTCTACAAGAGTTACCTGGAAGCAGTACCGCTGCCTGCAGTGCTGGTGAATTCGGAAGCGCGGATACTGGCCGGCAATGACGCAGCGGTGAAGCTCAACCCGCACGCCGCCGATGACCGACCGTTGATCCTGGTGTTTCGCCAACCCAGTCTGAACAGCGCGGTGGACGATTGTCTGCGAGACGGAAAAAGCCACAAGGCGATCTATGCGCACAGTGATGGGCCACAAGAGCACCGGTTTGATGTCACTGTGTCGCCGGTAGACCTGGCGGCGGCTACTGGCGGGGAGACTGCACCGGCGCCTTCTAATGGCGTAATGATCTGTTTTCAGGACGTCACAGAGATACAACAACTGGATCAGATGCGCCGCGAGTTTGTATCCAACGTGAGCCATGAGTTACGCACCCCCCTAACTGCCATCCTGGGGTTTGTGGAAACGCTTCAAGGCCCGGCTCGAAACGACACGGCAGCCACGGAGCGCTTTTTGGGCATCATGTCGGATGAAGCCAGCCGCATGAACCGATTGGTGGGCGATTTGCTTTCCTTAAGCCGGGTCGAAGAAGTCTCTCGTATGCGGCCCACCGACCCGGTGGATCTGGACCAAATCACCCGCGCGGTGATACGCAATCTCTCCGCTGTGAGCGCAGCAAGTGGTAGCACCGTGTCCTACTCCGGCCAATTTGGCACAGCCACGGTTGCGGGGGATGCGGATCAGCTCTTGCAGGTTGTCACAAACCTTGTTGAAAACGCTTTGAAGTACGGCGGCCAGAACACAGATGTGGAGATTTCACTGACACCCGTATGTGGCCACGGCGGCCTTAAAGGGGATGGGTATAAAATCGCAGTCAAAGACAACGGCCCTGGCATTGATCACATTCACATCGCCCGCCTGACGGAACGGTTTTACAGAATCGATTCCCACAGGTCGCGCGAAATGGGCGGCACTGGGCTGGGTCTGGCCATTGTAAAACACATCGTAAACCGCCACCGCGGACGGATTAAAATTGAAAGTGAGCTCGGAAAAGGCAGCGTTTTCAGTGTGGTACTGCCCGTCGAGTGACGTGCATTTTATAAAACTGCCACAAAAGAAAGGACATGTCACACGGCTGTTACATACGTGTCACAAAAGCTTTGATCAGACGCCTTAGACAGCGGCTCAAGACTGAGACAACACAGTCTGGATCAAATGGAGTTACACTTATGTCCGTCAAACTGACTGCCTCTGCTCTGGCCATCGCGGCCGTTGCTGCCACTTCTGCCGCCGCACGTGACCAAGTACAGGTCGCCGGTTCTTCCACCGTTTTGCCTTATGCCTCCATCGTGGCAGAAGCTTTTGGTGAAAACTTCGACTTCCCAACACCGGTTGTTGAATCCGGTGGATCTTCCGCGGGTCTGAAGCGCTTTTGTGAAGGTGTTGGCGAAAACACCATCGACGTGGCCAACGCCTCCCGCAAAATCAAAGACAAAGAAATTAAAGCTTGTGCCGAAGCTGGTGTGACCGACATCATCGAAGTGCGCATCGGCTATGATGGCATCGTGTTTGCCTCCGATATCAACGGAAACGAGTTTGCTTACACGCCTACCGATTGGTTCCTGGCGCTGTCCAACGAAATCCTCATGGACGGTCAAATGGTTGCCAACCCAAACAAAACCTGGGCCGACGTGAACGCGAACTTCCCAGCACAAGCGCTGCAAGCCTTTATCCCAGGCACCAAACACGGCACCCGTGAAGTGTTTGAAGACAAAGTGATCCTGGCGGGCTGTGAAGCCACCGGCGCATTTGACGTGCTGCTGGCGGCGGCCGAAGGCGACACCGACAAAGCCAAGCACAAAGCGGCCGAAAAAGCCTGTATCTCCCTGCGCACCGATGGTGTGTCCGTGGACATCGACGGCGACTACACGGAGACCCTGGCGCGCATTGAAAGCAACAAAGACGGCATCGGTGTCTTTGGTCTGGCGTTCTATGAGAACAACACTGACAAGCTGCAGGTTGCGACCATGTCCGGCATCGTGCCATCCACCGAGAGCATCGCAACCGGTGAGTATCCTGTGTCCCGTCCGCTGTTCTTCTACGTGAAGAAAGCCCACATTGGCGTGATCCCAGGCCTGAAAGAATACGCAGAATTCTTCATCGCTGACGAGATCGCTGGCGAAGATGGCCCGCTCGCGGAATACGGTTTGGTGTCTGACCCAGAGCTGACCGACACTCAGAACGCCGTTGCGGACGAAGCCGTGCTTGGCTCCAACATGTAATCTCACTTTGACCGGGCGGCACGACGGTTCGTGCCGCCCGGTTACCTCCTGAACAAAGGCGCCCACAGATGCCACTTTCCTGGCTAGTCCTGATAATTCTCGCCCTTGCCGCGGCGGGGTATTTTATTGGACGGATACGTGTTTTGAAATTGGCGGGGGGCGAAATACGCGCTCTGCACAGCTTACCGATTTACTACGGCACCAATGTTGCACTGAGCGTGGCTGTGCCTGCGCTTGCTGTGCTGCTTGTGTGGCTTTTGGCACAACCTACACTGATAGAACGCACAATCACCGGCATGATCACGCCGGAGATGATCCCGGACGGCTCCAACCTGAATCTAGTGATGTCAGACGTGCGCCGTGTGGCGGATGGTCTGAACACAGCGATTTCCAGTGGCGCGATGCCTGTGGCCGAAGTGGACGCTATGGACGCAACTGTGGTTGATGTGCGCGCCAAACTAGGCGCGTTGGGCGTGGCCCTGGGGCAAGACGTGCGTCCAGAAGTTCTGGCCGCTGCCAAATCTTATCGCAGTGCAGCAGTTACCGGGAACGCACTGCGCGCGTTTGTTGTGTTGGCCTTGGCACTGGTTGGATTTGTGGTTTCGATGAGTAAAACCAAACCAGACTTTCGCGCTCGCAATGTGGTGGAACGGGCAGTCTTGGCATTTTTGATGGGCGCAGCCTCTCTGGCAATTCTAACCACCGTGGGCATCGTGCTGTCGATGCTGTTTGAGACCATCAACTTCTTTGGTCTGCATGACTGGCGTGACTTCTTCTTTGGCACCACCTGGGCGCCAAACTTCCGTGGCGACAGTGAGCTGTCGATCCTGCCACTTCTGTGGGGCACGCTCTATATCTCCTTCATCGCGCTGCTGGTCGCGGTGCCGGTAGGGCTCTTTGCTGCGATTTACCTCTCGGAATACGCAGGGCCCAAAACCCGCGCTATCGCCAAGCCGCTTTTGGAAATTCTCGCGGGTATCCCAACCATTGTTTATGGTCTATTTGCGCTGCTGACAGTGGGGCCACTGCTGGTGAATATGTTTGGCCAAAGCGGCTCGCTTGGCCTTGGCTGGATGAGCGGCGCCACCTCGGTTCTGACCGCCGGTGTGGTGATGGGTATTATGCTGATCCCATTTGTGAGCTCTCTCTCGGACGACATCATCAACGCGGTGCCGCAAACCATGCGTGATGGCTCACTTGGCCTTGGTGCAACACCGAGCGAAACCATCCGTCAGGTGGTGATCCCAGCGGCGCTGCCTGGTATTGTGGGCGCGATACTGCTGGCCGCCTCGCGCGCAATTGGAGAAACCATGATTGTGGTGATGGGGGCAGGGGCCATTGCCAAATTTTCGGCCAACCCGTTTGAAAGCATGACCACCATCACCACCCGGATCGTGAGCCAATTGACCGGCGACGGCGACTTTGCCAGCCCGGAAACGCTTGTGGCCTTTGCCCTTGGCCTCTCTCTCTTTGTTCTGACCCTCGGCCTCAATGTGCTGGCGCTCTACATCGTGCGCAAATATCGGGAGCAATACGAATGACCGACGCCTCGCAACCCACCGTTCCAAACAGCTCTCTGCACATATTGGATGCGCGCACCAAACGCCGCAACGCCGCCGAAAGCCGGTTTAAGCTCTACGGTATGATTGCCATTGGCATTGGCCTTCTGATGCTTGTGACACTGCTCACCACCATCCTATCCAAAGGCACCGGTGCCTTTACG
The DNA here is from genome assembly GCF_913054185.1 of uncultured Shimia sp. Classification (GTDB taxonomy): domain Bacteria; phylum Pseudomonadota; class Alphaproteobacteria; order Rhodobacterales; family Rhodobacteraceae; genus Shimia. The sequence continues at coordinate 74,954 of NZ_CAJXIV010000001.1, read as the reverse complement.
CAAACTTTTGTGACCATGGAAGTCGAGTTATTGGAGAGCAAGCTGGATAAGACTGGTGAGCGCGATCTGGAGAAGATCAAGAAGGTGACCACCTTCGGGTATGCTCCGCTGATCAAAACAGCGTTTGAACAAACTGTGGAGACCCACGGCATTGACACTGATCTCAAATCCAAAACCATGGCGAAGATCCTGTCCAAGTCGGCTGCGAGCCAACTGCGCGACTACGTGATCTCTAACCCGGATCAGATTGGTCAGACCATCGAATTCCGCTTCCTCGCCAACAGCCGCGTAGACGGCTACATGAAAGGTCGCGTGACCCGTGACAGCATTGCCAATGATAAGAACATCACTGCGGCTCAACTGGATTTTGTAGATCAGTTGATCGAGGTTGGCGCGTTAAAGAAAACCTTCAACATTGATTTCATCATTGGTGCCGATGCGTCCGATCAGCGCCCGGAGGCCGCCGGCATTGGCGTCGCGATGATGGGATCTCTGTTCATGATGCTTGTGGTATTGGCTTTGGCCTTGCCCATTGGGGTCGCGGCCTCGATCTATCTTGAAGAATTTGCGCCCAAGAACTGGATCACAGACATCATCGAGGTGAATATTTCCAATCTCGCTGCGGTGCCGTCGATTGTGTTTGGTATTCTGGGGCTGGCGGTTTTCATCAACTACATGCACCTGCCGCAATCCGCGCCTCTAGTCGGTGGTCTGGTGCTGACCTTGATGACCTTGCCCACCATCATCATCTCAACCCGTGCCGCGCTTAAAGCGGTGCCGCCAAGCATCCGCGATGCGGCGCTGGGGGTAGGGGCCTCCAAAATGCAGGCAGTGTTCCACCACGTGCTGCCTCTGGCCGCGCCTGGTATCTTGACCGGCACGATCATTGGTCTGGCGCAGGCGTTGGGCGAAACCGCGCCTCTGCTTCTCATTGGCATGATCGGCTTCATTGCCTCCAACATGCCAGGCACGGTGGGCGAGGGCCTTCTGTCTCCCAATTCTGCCATGCCTGCCCAAATCTACGAATGGGCTAAGCGGGCTGACCCGGCCTTTTACGAACGCGCCTGGGGCGGGATCATCATTCTCTTGATCTTCCTCATCTCAATGAACACTCTTGCAGTACTCCTGCGCCGCCGGTTTGAACGCCGTTGGTAAGCGAAGGAACTCTCTCATGTATGACACTGAAAAACTGGGGACCGACGTGAACCAGACCAATACCAAAATCTCCGCCCGCAACGTGCAGGTGTACTATGGCGACACCCACGCGATCAAAGACGTGAACGTGGATATCGATGCAAAATCTGTGACAGCTTTCATTGGCCCGTCAGGATGCGGCAAATCTACTTTCCTGCGCTGTATCAACCGGATGAACGACACAATTGATGTGTGTCGTGTCAAAGGTGACATCACAATTGATGGCGAAGACATCTATGATAAACGGGTTGATCCGGTGCAGCTGCGCGCCAAGGTTGGCATGGTGTTTCAGAAGCCCAACCCTTTCCCAAAGTCGATTTATGACAACATCGCTTACGGGCCGCGCATCCATGGTTTGGCAAAGAACAAAGCCGACCTTGATGAAATCGTTGAAAAATCCCTGCGTCGCGGGGCAATTTGGAATGAGGTAAAGGACCGTTTGCATGCACCGGGCACCGGATTGTCTGGTGGTCAACAGCAGCGTCTGTGCATCGCGCGCGCCGTAGCAACCGAGCCGGAAGTGCTGTTGATGGATGAGCCATGTTCAGCGCTGGACCCAATTGCCACAGCACAAGTTGAAGAACTCATCGATGAGCTGCGCGACCAGTTTTCTGTGGTGATTGTAACCCACTCAATGCAGCAAGCGGCCCGCGTCAGCCAAAAGACAGCCTTCTTCCACCTCGGCAATTTGGTGGAATACGGCGACACCTCGCAGATTTTCACAACCCCCAAAGATGAACGCACCGAAAGCTACATCACCGGCCGGATCGGCTAAGGAGAGAGACCATGAACGACCAACATATTGTGTCCGCCTTTGACCGGGATCTGGAAGGCATTCAGGCCCATGTGATGAAAATGGGGGGTCTTGTTGAAGCAGCGATTGGCGAGGCGGCCAACGCCATGGTGGCCCGGGATCAAGAGCTTGCTGAGCAGGTGAGGGCGGCCGACAAAGCCATTGATGCGCTGGAAGAATTGATCAACGAACGCTGCGCCAACTTGATTGCTTTGCGGGCACCAGCAGCGGTGGATTTGCGCGTTGTTCTGTCGGTGATGAAGATCGCCGGCAACCTGGAACGCATTGGCGACTATGCGAAAAATATGGCCAAGCGGACCTCTGTTCTGGTGCATATGGAGCAGGTAGAGGGCGCGCATGCTTCGCTCAAACGCATGGCCCATGAAGTACAGTTAATGCTGAAAGATGTGCTGGATGCATTTATTCAGCGGGATAAGGACTTGGCGCGGGACGTGCTGGAGCGCGACGAAGGCGTGGACCAGATGTACAACGCATTGTTCCGTGAATTCCTGACTTTCATGATGGAAGATCCACGCTACATAACCCCCTGTATGCATCTGCATTTTATGGCCAAAAACACCGAACGCATGGGCGACCATGTCACCGCAATTGCCGAACAGGTCGTCTATTTAGTGACAGGCGCGATGCCTGATGAAGCCCGCCCCAAAGCCACCCGGCTGGATGCCTAACGGCGCAATTTGAGGATAAAGACGATGGCAAAAGATCATCCCACCGTTCTCGTGGTTGAAGACGAACCGGCGCAGCGCGAGGTTCTCAGCTACAACCTGCAGGCCGAAGGCTTTGATGTGGAATCCGCAGCAGACGGCGACACCGCACTGATGATGGTACAAGAAGTGCAACCGGACATTATTGTGCTCGACTGGATGTTGCCCGGAACATCCGGCATTGAAATCTGTCGGCGCCTTAAGACCCGCACCGAGACGCAAAACATTCCAGTGATTATGTTGTCTGCGCGCTCCGAAGAAGTAGACCGCGTCCGGGGACTGGAAACTGGAGCGGACGACTACGTTGTAAAACCCTATTCTGTGATGGAACTGATGGCGCGCGTGCGCAACCAGCTTCGGCGGGTTCGGCCATCGGCTGTGGGTCAAACGTTGACTTATGAGGACATCGTGCTGGATGCAGAGACACACCGTGTGGCGCGCGGTGAAAACGCGTTAAGGCTTGGGCCCACAGAATTCCGTTTGTTGGCGACTTTTATGGAGAAGCCAGGCCGTGTTTGGAGCCGAGAGCAGTTGCTGGACCGCGTATGGGGCAGGGATATCTACGTCGACAGTCGCACAGTGGACGTGCACATTGGCCGCTTGCGCAAAGCGCTGTGTCTGCATGGTGGAAACGATCCACTGCGGACCGTGCGCGGCGCAGGATACGCGCTGGGATAGGTTTTTATCACAATGACTTAAGAGGCGTTATTCAACTTCTTTTTGACCCGAGGTTGGGCATGGCCCGAAAAACCATGTCCAACTACACCCGACGGGAACGTCAAATCCATTTCAAGTGGGGCTCACACAGAAGCCCACAAGCGTCACATCGGATTGCCTGTGTTTGGCGAAATGCCCGTGCGTAGGGTTCGAAATCTCACAAACAATACACGCATAATAAGTATTATGTTGCCTTTGCCCACGTAACCTCGACATTACCTCAACCACCTTCAAGTCCTCACTGCCGACATTGTGCATCCAAACCGCAGGAACGCGGAGATTTGCGTGCACACATTTAGGCAATGCTACAAATCTTGTGCATCACCTACCGGATAGAGACAGCGACCACACCTATAGACATCTCACACGTGTCTACGGTAACATCATAGCAGTTCATGGGGATGAGCTGTGCGTTAGGATACCCCCCAAAATGTTCTGTTTTAGATCTGCCACCTCTGGCTGAGCAGATTAGTGTTATGTTTAAAAAGAAGGTCACGATGGACGACACGATCGACTACATCGAAGAAGTGATGAACCAAACAAGCCTTGAAGCGCTTTGGGATTTGCATTGTGCCAAATTGAACACGCTTGGTTTTGACAAAATTATTTACGGTTATACAAACTACCGCAGCGGTATGTCGCTGGGAGATGTGGCGGACTTTTTTATTCTTTCGACCTATGACCGTGATTATATTGACCAGTTCATTGGTGGCGGATTGTACTTCAACGGCCCCATGATGAAGTGGACACTGGAAAATACGGGCGCACAAAGTTGGCGTTTGGCACGCGAAGCCTATGAGACGGACGAGCTGACCGAGAAACAACGTGCGGTGTTTGAGTTTAACCAGGCGTACGGCCTTGTGGCTGGATATACCGTGAGTTTTCCAACGGTGTCTTCACGCACCAAAGGCGCAATCTCTTTGGGCGCCCGCGAAGGCGTGACCCAAGAAGCCCTTGATGCGCTTTGGGAAAAACGTGGCCGGGAAATCACCATGATCAACAATGTCGCGCACCTTAAAATCCAGTCCCTGCCCTACGCCAATCCTGAGCGTGAATTGACCAATCGCCAGCGCGAGGTGCTGGAGTGGGTTGGAGACGGCAAGACAATTCAGGATATTGCGCTCCTAATTGGGCGAACGCCAGCCACCGTTGAAAAGCATTTGCGCCTTGCGCGGGATGCGATGAACGTGGAGACAACAGCGCAAGCTTTGCTCAAGGCGTCCTTCATGAAGCAAATCTACTTGCTAGAAGGCCCCAACTGACGCATAATAGCGTCACTAGTATGGTATCCCTGACTTGTTGGTTAAGTGTCAGAATGTCAAAATGGCATTGTTCCGTGAGTGGTGGCTTTGGCCTTTGGAACATATCGACTTTGACCTTCGCAATATCGAAGCTCTCTGGGTCGACCGGTAATCAGCCCGGTGTTGGTGATCGGCTTATTTGAGCCAGGAACTGACATTTTTCGGTGGTCTCCCCATCCCCATGTTTTGGAGACCTGAGAAAAGGACGACGTCATCTTCGGATGGCGTCGTTTTTTTATGCGAGAAATTGCGGCGCGGCTCTCGCAGAGTTTTTTCCGATACGACACTGTGTGGCGACGCAACAACGAAAAACGCCGCCCAATCAACAGATTGGACGGCGTTCAAAACTGTCAGCGGTTGGGCTTAGCCCTGAGCGACTTTGGCCACTTCTGCTGCGAAGTCTTCTTCTTTCTTCTCGATGCCTTCGCCCACTTCCATGCGGACGTAAGCTACGATCTCTGCACCGGCTTCTTTGGCAGCTGCTGCAACCGTCAGATCCGGGTTGATCACGAAGTTCTGGCCCAGGAGGGTCACTTCAGCCAAGAATTTCTTCATACGACCAACGATCATCTTCTCGATCACCTGCTCCGGCTTGCCGGATTCACGTGCGATTTCGATCTGAACGTTGCGCTCTTTTTCAACAACGGCCGCGTCCAGGTCTGCTTCAGACAAGGACTGTGGGTTGGCTGCCGCAATGTGCATCGCAACCTGCTTGGCAAAGCCTTCGTCGCCGCCTTTCAGCGCCACAAGAACACCGATTTTGCCCATGCCATCGGTCGCCGGGTTGTGCACATAAGACGTGACAACGTCGCCTTCAACGGACGCCATACGACGTACGGACATGTTTTCACCGATAGTGGCCACCGCTGCAGTCACGGTTTCTTCGACGGTTTTACCGCCCAGATCCGCCGTTTTCAGCGCGTCAACATCGGACACGGTCAATGCCGCACCTGCGATGGAAGACACCATTGCCTGGAAGTCGGCGTTTTTGCCAACAAAGTCGGTTTCAGAGTTCACCTCAACGGCGACACCTTTGCCACCGTCAACCTTCACGGCCACCAGGCCTTCGGCTGCAGTACGGCCGGATTTTTTGGCCGCTTTGGCGAGACCCTTGGTGCGCAGCCAATCGATTGCTGCGTCCGCGTCGCCATTGGTTTCGGTCAACGCTTTTTTTGCGTCCATCATGCCTGCGCCAGTCATTTCGCGCAGTTCTTTAACCATTGCTGCTGTGATCGCCATCTTAGGCTCTCCTCGTCAGAATTGGGAATGTGGGGGCGGGTCCACCCTGCCCCCATGTCAGTCTTGGAACGCTTACGCGCCTGCGGCTGCTTCTTCGACAACGGCTTCTTCAACCGGTGCTTCGAATTCGCCCAGATCCACGCCAGCGGCGCCCAGCTGTGCGGTCATGCCGTCCAGTGCAGCGCGGGAAACCAGATCACAGTACAGGGTGATGGCGCGGGATGCGTCGTCGTTGCCTGGGATGATGTAGTCAACGCCGTCTGGGGAGCAGTTGGTGTCAACGATAGCCACAACCGGGATGCCCAGCTTGTTGGCTTCGGCAATGGCCAGTGCTTCTTTTTTCACGTCGATGACGAACAGCAGGTCAGGAACGCCGCCCATGTCGCGGATACCGCCGAGAGACGCTTGAAGCTTCTCTTGGTCACGCTCGATGCCCAGACGCTCTTTCTTGGTCAGGCCTTCGGCGCCGGAAGACAGCTTCTCGTCGATCTCTTTCAGACGGTTGATGGACTGAGACACGGTTTTCCAGTTGGTCAGCGTGCCGCCGAGCCAGCGGTGGTTCATGTAGTACTGCGCGGATTTCTCTGCAGCGTCTGCGATCGGCGCTGCGGCCTGACGCTTGGTGCCAACGAAGAGAACGCGGCCGCCTTTTGCAACGGTGTCACGCACTGCGTTCAGAGCTGCGTCCAGCATTGGAACAGTCTGGGTCAGGTCCATGATGTGGATGCCGTTGCGGGAGCCGTAGATGAACGGGCCCATGCGTGGGTTCCAGCGCTGTGTTTGGTGACCAAAGTGAACACCAGCTTCAAGCAGCTGACGCATGGAGAACTCAGGAAGAGCCATGTGATATTTCCTTTTCCGGTTTACGCCTTGGCGGGGTGAAGTGAGAGCAGATGCTCCAACCGGCGGATTGACAGGGATGTCTCCCCTGCCCGACCCAAACCCCGCCTGCGGGTTTGAATGCCGCGCGTTTACAATAGGAAATGCAAGTGCGCAAGGGGGCAGAGCCTACAAAACACAGGGCGAAGGCATTTAGTCTAGCCGGGCCTTCAGGCTGGCGCGAATTTGGTCTTCGGCGGACTTGGCCAAAACCTTGCGATTTGTGAAATCTGCCACCCTCAAAGGCGGATGATAAACGACTTCAACGCGGCCTTGGTGCCGCGCGGCCAAAGTGGTCAGAAGGTGAGGACCAAACTCCATATCCCCCCACCATCCGTAAAAACGGGCCTCTGCACCCTTGGGGGCTTGATAATGGACCGTGACGGGCTGGATCAGCATATAGTCCTTTAGGCGTGGATCAAAAAACGCCTCAAAAAGCGTTGTTTTGAATGGCAGAACCCGCAAACTGTCACTGCTTGTCCCTTCGGGAAAGAATAGCAATTGGTGACCCGCGAGAAGTCGATCTTCAAAGATTTTTTTCTGCGCATGGGCATCTCTGCGGTCTCGCCGGATGAAAACAGTGCCAGTTGCGCGAGCCAGCCAGCCGATACCCGGCCATTTGGCCACTTCAGCCTTGGATACGAAGTAGACCTGCTGCGCCGCATTCAGCGAAAAGATGTCCAACCACGACGAATGATTGGCCACAACTGCGCCGCGATCGCGAATGGGCGTGCCCTGCACTTCAAAACGAATGCCCATCAATCGGAAGGCGCTGCGACAAACAAATTGAGTGATGTAAGGTGTCCACGGACGGCGCAGGCCAAAGATCGGCTTTTCGATCAGACGCAGGAACAGCAAAAGCAACAAGCACCCAAACACCAAGACCGCCAACGGTAAGCCACGCAGAATAATCCGCATAACGTTGCCGACACCAAGTTTCAGTGGTTGAGGATAGCCATCTTCACTTTCCCAGACACTCACAGGCTGCGTTCCTTTGTATAAAGGGCGCGGTTTTTCTCATTCATTCGAGCAGTGTCCAAAATCAGACATACGTCAGTGGTGTTGAACGCATGATCCAAGTAAGCCCCCTCGCCTACAAAACCGCCGAGGCGCAGATAAGCTTTTATCAAGGGCGGCACAGCCAACATGGCAGCGCGGCGATCAATCATATTCTCGGAGATTAACTCCATGGATTGAAACACATCCGGCTGCGCCGAAGTCCGGATGTCCGCGGGCGCAAGATGGCGATTGTGCAGCAGCGACAGGGGCTGCGCCAAAGCGTCGACATCAGTGCCGTGGAAACTTGCAACGCCAAACAGGACCTCAATCTCATATTCAGCCACGTAGCTTGCCAACGCGTTCCAAAGATGGAACATGGCCGCGCCGCCGCGGTAGTCTTCGTGCAGACACGACCGGCCAAGTTCCAGCAACTTGCGGCCAGAGGCCTTTAACACACTGAGGTCATACTCATCCTCAGAGTAAAACCGTCCAATCTTAGCCGCCGCATCATCCCGCAGCACACGGTAGACCCCGACAACCTGATCTATCGGCGCGGCTTCCAGCGCTGAATCAATCAAAACAAGGTGGTCAAAATGTGGATCAAATCGATCCACTTCCAGCCGTGCATCGTGATCCACCAGAGGGCCCGAACCGCCCAATTCTTCGACAAACACACAATACCGTAGGCGTTGGGCTGCCTGTAGCTCTTCTGCACTTGCAGCAAGCTTAACTTTAAATTTTGGGGTATGCGCGCTCATTCGGAGGCAGGTTCCTCTTTGTTTGCAGGCGTTTTAGGCCGCGCATCGGCGAAAATCAACCACATGCCAAGCAACTGATCTGTTGACGATTTCCGACACTCGTGCACTATTTGTTAACCAAATTACGTCTCTGTGGCGGGCATCAACAGAACACGTGATCCATCAATCACGACCTTGCCGGCCTCTCGGAAGTTCACGGTTATTTTGCCGCGGATGTTGGACTGAACCTGCCCAAGCCCCCAATCGGGTTGCGCGGGATGGGTTACCAACATACCAGGTTCGAGGAAGGCGTTGAGGTCAGAATTTGGATCGCTCATCAGGCGCTCATGCAGTAAAGGAAAGTTGCATGTCACATAATACGGATTTCGCAGCATTGGTAGGGTCTCGGATCTGCCACGATTTGATCAGCCCAGTTGGCGCCATCGGCAACGGGTTGGAATTGATTGGGTTGACCGGCGACGCAAAAGGCCCGGAGATGGAAATGATCTCCGACAGTGTGAACAACGCCAATGCGCGTATTCGCCTGTTCCGCGTGGCGTTTGGCCAACCCAGCGACGCTCAGATGGTTGGAGAAGCTGAAATTCAATCCATCATTCAAGGTCTGGCCCCAAGCTCCCGCGTATCGACTTACTGGGAAGTTGAGGGCGCAGTATCCCGCTCAGAGCTGCGTCTCGCATTTTTGGCAATGATGTGTTTTGACACGTCGATGCCGTTTGGCGGCACCGTGACCGTGACCAAAGACGGTGACACATGGCTGTTGCTGGCGGAAACTGAAAAACTGCGCGCGGATACCGCTCTCTGGGACCCTGTTTCAAAAGGCGACATTCCTGCCGATCTTGCACCGGCACAGGTGCAGTTTGGCCTGTTGCCGCAAGGCGCGGCGTTGCTGGACCGTGACTTGGCGGTACAAATCACCGACGTCAGTCTGGAAGTGACTTTCTAAACAAAAAAAAGGCGCCCAACCAGGCGCCTTTTTTCATTTGGGAATAGTCAACTCTATGTGCGCGTGACGCCGTCACCTTCGACCAGGTATTTAAAGCTGGTCAACTGAGCGGCCCCCACTGGTCCGCGGGCGTGCATTTTGCCCGTTGCTATTCCGATCTCCGCGCCCATACCAAATTCGCCGCCATCAGCAAATTGTGTGGAGGCATTGCGCATCAAGATGGCACTGTCGAGCCGTTCAAAGAAGCGTGCGGCTGTGGCATCATCTTCCGTCAGGATACAGTCCGTGTGGTTGGAGCCGTATTGACGGATGTGAGCAATTGCGCCATCGACGTCCGACACCACTTTGGCCGCAATATCCATATCAAGATATTCCTTACCCCAATCCTCGGTAGTGGCGTCCGTGGTTCCGGCGACCTTGGCCAGCGTTTCATCCGCATGCACGCGCACACCTGCGTCGAGCAACATCTGGATCAGCGCAGATCCCAAGCTCTCAACCAGGCTTTCATGGATCAGAAGACACTCCGCCGCACCACAAATACCGGTGCGCCGGGTCTTAGCATTCAACACCACATCCATGGCTTTCTGAGGATCAGCAGCGGCATCCACATAAACATGCACAATGCCTTCAAGATGCGCAAAGACCGGCACCCGTGCTTCGCGCTGCACCAGACCAACCAAGCCCTTGCCGCCACGGGGCACAATCACGTCAACTGTGTCGATCATAGTCAGAAGTTCCTGTACCGCGGCCCGATCTCGGGTTGGCACCAGTTGGATGGCCGCTTCGGGCAGTCCAACGGATTTCAAGCCTTCTACCAAACACGCGTGAATCGCACTTGAGCTGTGAAAACTCTCGGAACCGCCGCGCAGGATCACGGCATTGCCGGACTTCAGACACAGTGCCCCCGCATCAGCGGTTACGTTTGGGCGGCTTTCATAGATCACGCCTACCACTCCCAAAGGCGTGCGCACCCGGCGGATGTTGATCCCGGAAGGCATGTCCCATGCGGTCAGCACTTCGCCAACCGGATCATCCTGTGCAGCCACGGTGCGCAAGCCCGTAACAATGCCCTGGATGCGGTCTTCATCGAGCATCAAGCGGTCCATCATTGCATCTGACAGACCCTTATTGCGGCCAAAGTCCAGATCCTTTTCGTTGGCCTCGATGATCTCGGCACGGCGGGCCCAAACCGCATCTGCGGCGGCCTCCAGCGCAGCACGTTTGCTTTCCGGCGGAGCAAAGGCCAGCTCTGCGCTTGCAGCTTTGGCTTGTGTGCCAATCTGCGTCATCAGGGCGGGGATGTCTGCGATGTCTTTCATCGATTCAGTCCTTTGCTAAGGTTGGATAATAGTTAGAAGATGCTTATAGGGCCAGATCGTCCCGGTGAATGAGCGCAGCGCGGCCTGGGTAGCCCAGAATGGGTTCAATCTCGCGGCTGTGGCGCCCTTTGATCTGATCTGCTTCCAAGCTTGAGTAAGCGGCAAGCCCCTGCCCCAAACGATGGCCAAAGGCGTCGCGGATCTCGATCGGATCGCCACGGCTGAAGTCGCCGTTCACGGCGGTGACACCGGCAGGCAAGAGGCTTTTACCGGAGGTCAAGGCATTGGCCGCGCCTGTATCTACGACCAGCGCGCCTTGCGGCTTCATCGATGTGATCCAGCGTTTACGAGCCAGTTGCGGGGTGCCATGCGCCAGAAACCATGTTGCGTTGGCGCCTTTTTCCAGTGCCTGAATTGGTCGCAGAGCGGAGCCTTCGGTGATGGCCATCGCACAGCCGCCAGCCGTCGCTGTCTTGGCTGCCATGAGTTTGGTGATCATGCCGCCTTTGGAGAGACCGGACACGCCTTCTCCTGCCATGTCTTCGATTTCTGGGGTGATCTCTTCAATCACCTCAAAACGCTTGGCCGCCGGATCAGTCATGGGATTTGCGGAGTAAAAGCCATCCACGTCAGAGAGCAGGATCAAAGTGTCCGCACCTGTGGTCAACGCAATTTGAGCCGCCAGTCGGTCATTGTCACCGTAGCGGATTTCATCGGTCGCGACGGTGTCATTTTCATTCACAATAGGCACAACACCCAGAGTGAGCAATTGGTCCAGTGTGGCGCGAGAATTGAGATACCTCCGACGGTTAGCACTGTCTTCTAAGGTTACAAGAACCTGCGCCGTGGTGATCTCATACGGGGCAAGCGCCTCCTCATAAGCCCGCGCAAGTCGGATTTGCCCCACCGCGGCCGCTGCTTGAGATTGGTCCAGAGACAAGTCGGCATTGGGCAGATTTAAGGCGCGGCGCCCCAATGCAATTGAGCCTGAAGAGACCAAAACAACATCGGTGCCGCGTGCTTTCAGCATGGCGACATCTTCCGCCAATGCCTTCAACCAATCTGCTTTCAATAGCCCTGAGGTCCGATCAACCAGCAGCGCCGACCCGATTTTGATTACAACCCGTTTTGCGTCTTTTAGGGTCGCCACGGTGCCTCTTCCTCATCAGAATCGGCGGCCTCTTCGATTTTCTGGCGCACGCGATCATCATCAATTTGCGCCCGCAACGCCCGCAGCACCTCAGTGGTGCCTTCATGGCTGGCACCCGACATCAGCAGCACTTCACCGCCAACCACTGCTTCAAGCTCTTCCTTGAGGAACGCGCGTTCTTCGGCGTCCAAACTGTCAATTTTGTTCAGCACCGTCACGCGAGGCTTATCGGCCAGAATATCAGCGTAGTTGGTGATCTCTTTCACAATGGTCTTGTAATCTTCGAGCAAAGTACCGGAGGTGCCATCCACCAGATGCAACAAAACTGCGCACCGTTCTACGTGGCCCAAAAAGAGGTCACCTAGACCCCTGCCCTCGCTGGCACCTTCGATGAGTCCCGGAATATCAGCCACCACAAATTCCACACCGTCCACGCCGACGACTCCGAGGTTTGGGTGCAGAGTCGTGAATGGATAGTCCGCAATTTTAGGGCGCGCATTGGATGTTGCCGCCAAGAAGGTCGATTTGCCGGCGTTGGGCAAGCCCAACAGGCCAACATCCGCGATCAGCTTCAAACGCAGCCAGATGGTGCGCTCTACACCTGCTTGCCCAGGGTTGGCGCGACGGGGTGCTTGGTTTGTGGAAGACTTGAAGTGCAAGTTACCAAAGCCACCGTTGCCGCCTTTGGCAAGCAACACCCGCTGACCAACCTCAGTCAAATCAGCAACCACAGTTTCCTGATCTTCGTCCAGAATCTCCGTGCCCACAGGCACCCGCAAGATGATGTCGTCTCCGGTTTTGCCAGTACGCTGATTGCCCATACCGGGCTGGCCGGACTTGGCAAAGAAGTGCTGCTGATAACGGAAGTCAATCAGCGTGTTCAGCCCGTCAACCGCTTCGGCCCAAACATAGCCGCCGTTGCCGCCGTCGCCGCCATCAGGGCCGCCGTATTCGATGTATTTTTCGCGCCGGAAAGAGACACAACCGCCCCCACCACCGCCGGAACGGATGTAGACTTTGGCAAGGTCGAGGAATTTCATGTCATTTGTCCTTTTGCGGCGCGTGATGCGCTCATACCTTGCCAGACGGCAAGGCTCAATCCAGTTTCAAACTATATGTCCAGGTCGGCACAGTGGCGTCACGCGCGACAGAAAAGCTTTCTGCATCTCCAAGGTACTGAAACCCACAATTGGTGAGCACGCGAGCCGAGGCCGGGTTGTCCTGAAACACAGAGGCAAAGATGGTGCTGCTGATCAGCGGGTTGGCTGCAATCAACGCACGCACAGCCTCAGAGGCCAGACCGGTATTGCGAAAGGCTTTGCCAATCCAATAAGCGATCTCAGTTTGGCCTTCGTCAATGCGCGTGAGGCCAACAATCCCCATAACCTCCGGTTGGCCTGCGGCGCTGCCGTCAAATGCCCACACGTCTTCAATGCGATCCGAAGATTGCGCCCGGTTGATCAGGGCCTCGGTTGCGGTTGGTGGTACGGGATGCGGTATCGAGGGCGTCATGCGCGCCAGCTCTCGATCCGCTGTTTGCATCTCGATCAGCCCTTCGTCAGAACGGCGCAGCGGGCGCAGCACAAAGCGCTCTGCTTCAATCACAGGCTGATTAACGATGGTGTCCAATTTCATCGCGGTCTCCTCCTCAAAGAACCACAAAAAGCACCGAGGCCACCGTCAAAGCGGCCAAAGTGCGCATCAAATATTTTTCCGCAGGCTTGCCAGCCACGGTGCGGGCGATCCGGTCCCCGGCGAGGGTCCAGATCGGATGGAAAACAGCCTGTGCAGCCAGTAGGCTGATGGCGATGGTTGCAGTGGCTTGCAGGGCGGCTGTCCCAGGTGTGACAAAATTTGTAAAACCGGCAACAATCATCGCCCAGGCCTTTGGGTTGAGCGGATGCACCAGCAGCCCGGCGGCAAACCCAGGGGGTGTCTCGCCGTCCTTACTGCCAGGTGAGAGCCGCAAATTGGCGACTTTCCATGCCAGCCAGCAAATGTAGGCGGCGCTGATCCACTTTAAGGCTGCAAACACCTCAGGTACGGTCTCCGCCACCCCCATCAAGCCAAATCCAATCGGCCAGATGATCAGCTGTTTGCCCAGGGCCACGCCCGCCACAAATGGCAGTGCCGCCCGAAATCCAAAACGAGCACCAGTGGCCAATAGCGCCATGTTCGCAGGACCAGGTGTGCCCACCTGACTTGCGGCAAAGATGCTAAAACTGATCATGGCGACGCTCATGGCGTGTCTCAAATCTCAAAAATGAAAAAGGGCCGGCTGTGTCAGCCGGCCCCCTAAATGTGTCATAACCTTAAGGTCGGCTTACTCTGCGGCCTCCGCCACTGGCAGGACCGAAATAAAGGTGCGGCCCTTGAGGCCTTTGTGGAACTTCACGTTGCCCTCGACGGTTGCAAAGATTGTGTGATCTTTGCCCATGCCGACGCCTTCGCCTGGCCACATCTTGGTTCCGCGCTGACGCAGGATGATGTTGCCAGAAATGACGTTTTCGCCACCGTACTTTTTCACGCCTAGACGACGACCCGCGGAGTCGCGACCGTTACGGGAACTACCACCAGCTTTTTTATGTGCCATATCGTTGCTCTCCTATACTTCGCTTACTTCGCCAGATCGGCTGCTTGCGCAACCCACTCAGGCTTCACTTTAACCGCATCAAAGCTCTCTACGTCAACTGCTGCCAGTTGGGCGTAAGAGGTGATGCCTGCGTCTGCCAGCTTTTTCGCTGCGGCCGGACCAACACCAGTGATGGCGGTCAGATCGTCAGCTGCTGCGGCAGGTGCTGCGGCTTTCTTGGCTGCTTTGGCAGGCTTCGCCGGTGCTGCAGCTGCAGGTGCGGATACGGAACCCGAACCGATAGCAGCTTTTACGCCGGATTTGTCTGCGCCAGAGGCCAGAATGTCGGTGATGCGAACCAGTGTCAGTTTCTGACGGTGGCCCACGGTGCGCTTGGAGCTGTGCTTACGACGACGCTTCACAAATTTGATCAGCTTTTCGCCTTTGATCTGGTCGATCACGTCGGCTTGTACAGCGGCACCTTCAACGAAAGGCGCGCCAACAACGGTGTTTTCACCGCCAACCATCAGCACGTCGTTGAATTGAATCTTTTCGCCAGCGTCTGCAGCCAGTTTTTCGACACGCAGGACATCGCCTGCCTGTACTTTATACTGTTTGCCGCCGGTCTTCAGGACTGCGAACATGTCCTATTCCTTCGATCTTATCGCGTCCTTTGGTCCCGCAGCC
Source organism: uncultured Shimia sp. (assembly GCF_913054185.1). Taxonomy (GTDB): domain Bacteria; phylum Pseudomonadota; class Alphaproteobacteria; order Rhodobacterales; family Rhodobacteraceae; genus Shimia. Next base: position 59,678 of record NZ_CAJXIV010000001.1, on the reverse strand, counting down.
CGAAGGCCTTGGCGTTTTTGGCAGATGCCACCTCAAACAGCGCGCCCTGGTATGGGCTGTGTTACAAAAAAATCAGGCGCAAAGTACTTACCTCACGCCAGATGGGGGCTTATCCTGTGGAAAACCGATCAAGTCAAGGCGTTTTTGGCAGCCTTACAGGTCCTGAACCGGCTGGATGTCGCCCATGCGCAGCGCCAAAGCCTCAAAGCGGTTCGACATAACTTCAAAGTGCACCGCGTTCATCAGCTCATACACCGTCATCATGTCCGGGTGTTCGAGAGCTTCGGTATAGGCAACCAGTTCTTCCAGCGAAAAGTCCCGGTAGGTATAAGCAGCATTGGCCAGCGACGAGGTTTCGATCGCGTCGGCCATTTCTTCTGCGTTTTCGTTGAGAAGCGCGCGCAGGCCGTCCTCGTCGGTGCGCAAGTCAATCACCCCTGCGTATGACGCCGCCAGAATAAAGCGCACTTGGATTTCCGTCATCGCCTGAGGGCCAATGTCATTAGGATCAATCGCCACGCTCATCCGGCGAAACAGGTCAATGCGTGGATCTTCGTTTTCCTGCATGTCAGAAAGCATAGCGTTGCCCACAAGATTTTTCTCGTCGTCATCTGCCATGTGACTGTCGTTTTCAACTTGAACCAAACGCTGTCCCAAATCTGACGCATAAAATGAAGCGGCGTGGGCCAAAAGGTCATCATCAAGCGTGGCTTCCAAAATATTGAGTGCACGGTTTTGCATCAGATCCGTGTCAAACACGTCCTCAGCTACGGCTGTCCACTGGGCGCCAAAATCGCCTTGGTTCATCCCAAGCAAATCCGGCGCGGAAGTCGCCGACAGCGCAATGGAATCGATCGCTACATCAAAGCCTGTGATGTGTAAAAACGCGGCGACATTATCCCGGTCCGCAGCCTGTGCTAGCGACACAATGGCAAACAGGCACGTTAGAACAGACAACACCAGGACAAGCAGCTGGTTTTTGAGATGGGCAAACGGGGCCGCGTGGGCAGAAGTCTTTTGCATGGAGCTAAGCTAAATCATTTGTTGCACAAAACAATGCAAATCCCACTTGCACCACATCACAATCCCGATTAAACGACGCCCTCACAAAGACCACGGTCTATCGGACGGAGAGGTGCCGGAGTGGTCGAACGGGGCGGTCTCGAAAACCGTTGTCCCTTCACGGGGACCCAGGGTTCGAATCCCTGTCTCTCCGCCACTTTCCCTTGATCCCATACCGTTGAATTGTGCCTTTGGTGGCAATGCTCTGTATTTTTGGATGTTACGTACGTTAAGCTTCCAGAGATCATAGCACGGTTTTTATGGACATACTCCGACCAACCTGTTCGGATAAACCTCGCACACCCGTACAATTTTTAAGCTACCAACAATTTGAGCGTCTTTCTTTTTTGAGGAGTACAATGTGAGCGGATTGGACATTTTTGCCTGGGTGGTATTGGTCGTACTTGTTGTCACCGCCATAGCAGTTTTTCTCATTTTGGCTATGCTGCCCGGGAAAATCGCAAAACAGCGTCAGCATCCTTATGAAGAGGCCATCACTGTCGCAGGCTGGTTGGGCGCTTCTCTGGGGGGCGTATTTTGGCCACTTGCGTTGATTTGGGCGTTTTCCCATACGCCAAAATTAGCGAACTCTCCGAATGAGGCAGTTGTTGGAGGGACATCCAAATGATTGTTTTCCTCACTCTTGCTTATATCGCCGTTCTATTCGCGCTCATCAAAATCAAAATTCTACCCAATACAAAAATGACATGGCTGTCGACTGTGGTTTGGGTTGTGGTGTTGTTCATCTTCCTGTTCATCCCCATGCAGTGGGGCGCGCCGTCCGGGCCTATCCGCGTGATGACCCGTGTTGTCGAAGTTATTCCAAACGTAAACGGTGAAGTGGTGCGCGTGCCCGTTCAACCCAACACCCCACTTTCCGAAGGGGATGTGCTTTTTGAAATTGATCCTGAACCCTATGAAATATCGGTGAGCTTGGCCAAGGCTTCTTTGGCACGGGTTACGGCGCAGGCAATGCAGGATCAAGCCAACTTGGACGCGGCCAAGGCGCAGCTGTCACAAGCTGAGGCGCGTCGCGTTCTGGCGCAGCGGTTCTACGACGATGATGCGGAGCTGGTCAAAAGCGGGACCATCGCGGAACAACGCTTGCAACAACGACAGTCTGAGCTGGATGCGGCAATAGGCGCTGTTCAACAAGCGGAAGCAACCGTTGTCCGCTCGCTGACAGAGTTGAGCGCCATCACAGAAGACGGGACTATCGCCAAAGTCGCGGAAGCAGAGGCCAACCTGCGTCAGGCCGAATGGAATCTTAAGGAAACCTCCGTCAGAGCGCCATCAAATGGCTATGTTACCAACCTTGCCCTGGCAGTTGGTCAAAGGGTGACCAGTTTGCCCTTGGCTCCTTCAATGGCGTTTGTGGACACAAGTGAGAAGGTCTACGTCGCAGAAGTGCACCAAATCTACCGCCGCCACATCGAAGTTGGGCATCCCGTTGAAATGGCGTTCAAAACCATGCCGGGTCAGATATTGACCGGCACTGTCGAAACCTTGCTGGACATCTCCTCGCAAGGCCAAGCGGACGTGTCTGGAAATGTACTTGCTGGCGGGCAAACCCGTGCTGATCCGTTTCTCATACGTGTTCGCTTGGACAATTCTGAAATGGCGGCAAAACTGCCACCGGGTGCCGCAGGCACTTTTGCCATATATACCAATAACGTTCAGGCCACACATGTCATTCGCAAGGTCATGATCCGCATGACTTCGATCGTGAACTACATTAACCCGGCTCTATAAGGGTTTCTAAGTAGGCCTAATTTCCACCATAAACCCAAGCGCCTCAGTTAGTCTGATTGGGTTTCCAGCGCCAAAAAACGCAAGGCGGCCAAAGTGTCGTCTTCGCCCATCTCATCAATGTCCTCGTTGCTAGCCTCCGGAGCCAAAGCCCCAAATTGCAGGGTCACGATATAGGCCAAATCGACATCAAACAGCACAAGCGCAGACAAGGTTTCAGAGATCAGAGCGCGAGTTGCTACGTCGCCGGATTGAAAATGCATTGCAAAAGCCTGCACCAACGCGCTGCGGGTGTTGTAGGTGTAGGCTCGATTATTCAGATGGACCTCCGCCAACCAATGGACAGCACCCTGCCCGTCTAGCTCGACCAGGCTCAGCGCATAGGCGCCTAGCATGTCGCCGTCATTCTTTGCGCTTTGCGTGACACGGAGTTGTAGGAACCTACTGAGTTCCGGATCTTGCGCACTGAATCCCAAGAGAAGGATGCGGATTGCGCGCAAATCCATCTCCGTCAGCACATCGAGACCCGCGCGCAAACGTTTGGGATCCACTTCTAACTCAAGCGATTGCAGAGTGGCATAGGTTGCCAAGTCTAGCTCACGCAGGGCAATCTCACGAACTCTAGAGCTCTTATGCCACAATAGTTTGGCGAAAAAGATCGCGCGTGATGGGTCATTGTCCCGCCACTTCGGTAATGACTGCAGAATATCCTGCAACAACGGATCGAACTCAGAATCTACAGTGGCCAATCGATGCCAATCCCCGGTTTCCGCACTGCGCGCAAACAAGATTTGGCTTCGCGGTGTTAGCCGCATCAATCGACGAGTGGTGCTGTCGACCAAAAATGGCGGAGGGACGACGTTCTGGACACCGCGCAGGTACTGCATGATTTCAAAACGAAACGGATTGGTTGCACTGGGGCGCGCCAAGACAATAGTGTCAGCCTCCAAGAGCCGCTGCACCAAAGTGGCCTTTGGCTGATAACCGTGGAAAGCACATGGCTGCGCTGGCGTCGCTAACATCAGCATGCATGCAGCCGTCAATGTGGCACGCCTTAACCGTGGCAACAAATGCGCATTAGAACCCATAAATTCGTTCCGCCACCCAGAATGTCGCAACAGTGCCAATGGCATAACCGGCAGCCAAATTGGCAGAGGTTACCAGCTTCACCGACAAAACATTCAGCCCGGCAAGCACTGTCTTGAGCACATACCCCGCCGCCAAAACCACGCCAACAAAGGCCAGCTGTCCGGCCTCAACACCCAGATTGAAGGCCAGGAGCGCCATCGCGATGTCGACTTCGGGCAGGCCAATGTCCTGCAAAGCACCGGCAAATCCAAGGCCGTGCAACAGCCCAAAGGAAAAAGCCACCATCCAGGGTGCACGTTCAGACAGCCGCAACTTGGTCTCTTCCCGCTTCAGAATTTCGATTGCCAGGAAAACAACAGACAGAGCAATGATCGCCTCGACCGGCGGACCGGGGATCGACACGTGTCCCAAGGCCGCAAGCGCCAGTGTGATGCTGTGCGCCACTGTGAAGGCTGTGATTGCTCCGACAAGGCGGCGCTTGCTGCGGATCAGGAGAACCAAAGCAAACACAAAAAGAAGATGATCCCATCCTTCCAGAATGTGCTCAAATCCCAAGACCCCGTAGGTCCACCCAACTTGCAGCATGCTTTGCTGCTCTGGTATCAACAACGTTGTCTGCGTTGCAGTCAAACGTTTGGTCACGGGCGACGCATCCAGCGCCTGCAATCGTATCAGAACATCCGTTTTTTGAGACGCCAACCCATCCACGGTCACCGGCTTTCCGGACAGTCCTTGGTCACAAACTGCGATCCAATGTGACTGCCAAGCTGTTCCGTCCGACACGGTGTCTGGGCCGGACTGCGGCGTACAATTTCCCGGTAGACGCACCTCAATTGGCATCGGCCTGCCACGCACGTCAGGCTTTCGCCAAAACACTTGATAGGTATTGGTTTCGATCTCCCGAATATCAAGATACCCGGGGTCAAGCTCATGTGCAGCCGCTTGAAACGCCATAAAAATAGCGCTGTAGGTGAGCAATAGCCCCCGCAGCCAACTCATTGGCCAATCCAACTTTGCAGCGTGTCTTGGCTTGGCTGCGACACCTGATAGGCCTGCAACAAAGCCGCTTCTTGAGCTTTTCTCAGGTCATCTGCCAAACTGCTGCGCCAATCAGCCAGAACCCGTTCACGCACCAAGTCCAAACTTGGCACCTCCGAGGGTTGATATTCCAGAACCCGGACCGCGTGTAGGCCATAACCGGATGTAACCGGCCCACCCCACTGACCAACTGGTAAGGCCTCCAACTGGGCAAACGTCCCGCGCCCAAAATTGCCGTCCACCTGCACCCAAGTTGCCTTGGACATGGACCTGTGCAGCAACGATGACAACATCTCGTCTGGAGTCGCGTTTCCGGCGTTCAGATCTGACAACACACGCTCGATCTGTGCCGCATCTGCTCCAGGCTCCAATCCAATCTGTTCAAAGCTGATCAATGCAGGTGTTTTGAAAGTCTCCGGGTTCTCCTGCAAATGCTGGTCCAGCACCGCGTCCGCCGGCATGGCTGACTGCGCTGCGGACGCAATGAGAAAGCCCATTTTTTGCACCAGGCGATTGCGAACAACGCCATCGCCCTGATCCAGTCCAAGCACCTGCGCTTCACGGACCAGAACTTCATCTCTGACAAATTGGTCCACCATAACCTGCGCTTCTTCAGGGGTGGGGACCCGCTTCATTTGGGCATAGAAACGGGCAGCCAACCCTTCAAACACCCGCTCCGACACCACAATTTCATCTGCCGCAGGTCGGTTGCCAGCATCAGGGTTCTGAACAAAAAACCAGCCAAATATTGCGGCACCCAACAACGCAAAATGCAAAAATGGTTCTTTCCAGATCGACATAATCAATTCGCTTTCATTGTGGTTTTCTGGGAAATACCCAAATCTCTCGATGGGGCATGCAATTCAATTTCGTAGTGTGCCCTGGCGGTCTTCAGCGCGCATCAATTGAGCGGCCATGGCATCTGCGACCGAGAATACCGCGTAAACAGTTGGACTGTATATAGTTTTGTGGCGGTCAAAGGCCCGCTCTACGTTCGCCATTCTCCCGCCAAGAGCTTCCAGGAGTTGGCCCTGCCAAGCACATTTTCGACGAGGGCCAATGCGGCCCACCTATATAGTTCTGATCATTTGATTCTGAGGCATTTGAACCGCATTGCAAAAGCAAAAAAGCCTCCAACCCGTTAAGGTTAGAGGCTTTTTATGGCTCCGGCGGTAGGGATCGAACCTACGACCAATTGATTAACAGTCAACTGCTCTACCGCTGAGCTACGCCGGAACATTTTGTATCTGCCAGAGTGTGTCTCTGAAGATGTGGCGGGGTATAACTATGGTTTTCGGGGACGTCCAGAGGCTTTTTCGAAGTTTTTTGAATTTCAGTCAAAAAACTCTATTGAAGTTCAAAAACCGCATCTGCACACAGATCCCTAACAGCAGAAACCCTGCTTTTACCTTGTAAATCAACAAGGTGCGCAAAAACATTGCGCGCAGCGGCAGGCAGCAGCGCAGCAGGCGTTTCTTTGTATATCAAGTCGGCGAGCGTCTCTGCGGATGCTGGCCCCTCCCTTAGCGCCAGAAGAATCTCACCCTCCCGAGAACGGCGGTGCGCCATCAACCAATCTAATCGCGCCCCCGGTGACTCGATAGCTGGGCCGTGCCCCGCGTGAAAAAACCGCCAATTCCGTGCGCGTAGCTTTACACATGACGCCATGAAATCTGTCAGGTCTCCATCTGGCGGCGAGACCAATGAACTCGCCCACCCCATGACGTGGTCCCCAACAAAACAGATATCCTGCATGGCAAACGCAATGTGATTGCCAAAATGCCCTGGCGTGTGAATCACCTCAAGGGACCAATCTGGCCCCGAGATCATGTCTCCGTCTGCAACCAGCTTGTCGGGGGCAAAATGAGCATCCACCCCCTCGCCGCCACCAGCCAGGCCGGACTCTGCCAAAGCCTGCATCACGTCACTACGCCCTGCTGCCGGGCCGCCAAAACCAATGATCGGCGCGCCGGTTTTATCAGATAAGGCTGCTGCCAGCGGGGAATGATCGAGATGTGCGTGCGTGACGCAAATGTGGGAAATATGCTGATTTGGCGTCACCGCAGCCAGAATGGCCTCAAGGTGCGCCGCGTTGTCTGGACCGGGGTCAATCACGGCGAGCGCGGTGGTGCCAATCAAATAGGTGTTGGTCCCGCGAAAGGTCATGGGCGACGGGTTTGGCGCAAGGATCCTGCGCACCTTGGGCCCCAGCTCTACCGCCACCCCTGGTTCGGGGTTGAAAGCCATCATCTGCGCGTCCATGGTCGTCCTCTCTGAGAGTTGTCTATGGCAAGGTGTACGCATGTTTTTTAAGTGGCTCAAACGCTATATGCCTCGCAGCCTCTATGGTCGTGCTGCGCTGATCTTAGTGCTGCCGGTCGTGTTGTTACAGGTGGTTGTGACCTTTGGTCTAATCACACGCCACTTTGAGGGTGTAACTGAACAGATGACCCATACAGTGACTCGCGAAGTGCTGTTGGTTTTGGAGGGAATAGACAATCAACAGGACGTGCCAGAAGCGCTGCCCGTTGTGTTGAATATCCTAAACATGGAAATCAAATACGTTGAGCAGATCCAATCTGATGACACCCGGGTATGGTACGATTTTTCTGCCTTCATAATATCGCGCGAATTTCGCAAATTTCTGCCAGGCGTTACAGCTGTAGAACTGGCGCAAAAGGGTCAAGTTAGCCTTCATATGCAACGTCCTGAGGGCAATCTTGTGGTGACGTTTGATCGCCGTCGGGTCTCTGCCTCAAATTCACATCAACTATTTGTAAATATGGTATTTTTTGGCGCACTTCTGACGTTTGTTGCTTATCTGTATTTGCGCAACCAGCTGCGCCCCATCAAACGGCTTGCCGCCGCTTCTGAAGCGTTTGGCCGCGGACAGAACGTGCCATACTCGCCCGGTGGGGCCGTTGAGGTGCGCGCTGCTGGCAATGCCTTTTTGAACATGCGCGCCCGTATCGAGCGACAGATTGAGCAACGCACGCTTTTGCTTTCCGGTGTCAGCCACGACCTACGCACCCCATTGACCCGATTCAAACTTGGGGTGTCGCTTCTGGAAGACGAAGACCGGGAGCCGCTGGAGCGTGATGTTGAAGAAATGCAGCGCATGTTGGACGCCTTCTTGAGTTTTGCCCGCGGCGCCTACGAAGACGAAACGGAAAGGGTGGATCCAGCGGCCTTGGTTCAGGCCATCGTGCAGGATTTTGCCCGCTCAGGCGACAATGTGGACCTACATGAAATTGACGGACATGGGATGATTGCGCTGCGGCCGGTCACTGTCCGGCGGGCCATTGAAAATCTAATTGGAAATGCAGTGCGTTATGCCAATTGCGCCGAAGTATCCGTTCAGATCACCGATCGCTATGTGCGGGTGCGCATAGAAGATGACGGCCCAGGCATTTCGCCCGAGCAACGAGAGGAAGCGTTAAAGCCATTTGCGCGATTAGAGCCTGCCCGAAATCAAAACAAAGGCATGGGGGTGGGACTGGGTCTGTCAATCGCTGCAGACGTGGCGCGCGCACATGGTGGCATCCTACGCTTGGGGCAGAGCGACCGGCTTGGCGGTTTACGGGCAGATCTCGTTTTGGGACGCACCAATTCCCCCACCGCTTAAAGGATTTTTAGCGCGATACAGATAAGCCTGTAGGGACCTCCCTACTCGCTGTGAGTCTGAAATGATCCGCTCCTATACCCACATTGCCGTTTTTGTCGTCAGTTGGACCGCGATGGCCATTGGTGTGTGTGCCGTGATCGCTTTTGGTGTGCTTGATCTGACACCGAGTAAAAGCAATGTAACCATTGTATTTGCGACCCCCATGCTCTTGACACCGATCGCAGCACTTTTGTCTGGTCGTATGATCTTAAAACTGCACCGACTGTCGCAAAAACTGCAACATGCCAAGGATCACGACGCATTGACGTCAACCGTCACCAGGCAGTGTTTTTTTGATAAATTACAGATGATTGACATCGAAACCTCATCTGCAGTGCTCCTCATAGATATCGATCAGTTTCGCATTATCAACGAAACGCATGGCCATTTTGTCGGTGACATTGTGTTGCGGGAAACAGCGCATCGATTGATCAACAACACCCGTCGCGATGACCTCGTTGCGCGGTTTGGTTGCGAAGAGTTTATTGTTCTGCTGCCCAATACTGGCCGAAAAGATGCCGAGGGAGTGGCGGAACGCATGCGCGCAACAGTGGCGCGCACACCAATCCGCACATCTGTCAGCAAAATCCCGGTGACTATTAGCATTGGGATTGGACATATTTCTGGAGGCACTGATTCCCAAGTCGCAATACAAGAGGCTGATGACGCGCTATATGCAGCAAAAACAGCCGGTTGCAATCGGGTCAAAACTGCCGCCTGATCACGTGGCGTTTCCGCGCCTGCACAACTTTACAGCCAGAACTGGAACCGATAGCTGTCGTGTCACAAACGGCGACCGACAAAAAGGATGAGTCATGCGCATCGGCACTCGCGAAATTGGCCCCAACCACCCTCCCCTAGTGATTGCCGAAATTGGCATCAACCACGGCGGCGATCTTGCTGTTGCCAAAGAAATGGTGCGCCTCGCGGCCCTGTCTGGCTGCGAGATGGTCAAGCACCAGACACACTTTGTTGACGATGAAATGACAGAAGAAGCCAAAGAGATTTTTCCGCCTAATGCGGATGTCTCGATTTGGGAGGTCATGGAGCGATGCGCGTTGTCCGCTGAAGATGAGCTGGAATTGATGCGCTACACCGAAGAACTTGGCATGATCTTCATCTCCACGCCATTTTCCCGACGCGCAGCGGATTTCCTGGCCGAAGCTGACGTGCCGGCCTTCAAAATTGGCTCTGGTGAGGCTGACAATTTGCCTCTGATCCGCCACATCGCGTCGTTTGGCAAACCGGTGATTATGTCAACCGGCATGCAGACAATCGACACCATGCGCCGCTCAGTGGCAATCTTGGATGAGGCCGGCGTGGAATATGCGCTTCTTGAATGCACCAACCTTTACCCATCTCCACCGGAGATCGTTTCTCTGCGCGGTGTGACCGACCTAAAAGAGGCCTTCCCGAACGCAGTGGTGGGCTTCTCCGACCACTCCATTGGTCCAGAAATGGCCTTGGCGTCTGTGGCCCTGGGCGCCTGTATTTTGGAGCGCCACTACACCGACACACGCTATCGCCAAGGCCCGGACATCATCAATTCGATGGACCCGTCCGAGCTGCGTCACATCATTGAGCGTTCGCGTGAAATCTGGATTGCCGCCAACAACCCCAAACAACGCACAGAGGCCGAAGAGTCCGTATACGCCTTCGCCCGTGCTTCTGTTGTGGCTGACAAAGACCTGCCCGCCGGTCACGTGATTGGCGAAAAGGACATCTGGGCGCGTCGCCCAGGATCTGGTGAAATTCCAGGCTACGACTTTGACAAAGTTGTGGGAAAAACCCTTACCCGCGCGGCGACGCGCAATACTCAATTGAAGTGGGACGACCTGTCGTGAGCAACGTGCCCGACAATTTGGGTGTGTGGCTGATCAACATGGCCAAAGACACAGAGCGACGGCAGAATATGCTGTCGCAACTGTCTGAATTGGGCTTTGATGCCACGTTGTTTGAGGCGATCAACGGCAAAGAACAGGCTGAAACTCTGTCTGAACGCGTGGATGCAATCGCCTATGAGCGCAACATGGGGCAGCCGCTTCTACCAGGAAAAATGGGGGTTTACGCCAGCCATGTGGGTGTTTGGGAAGCCTTTTTGACCTCTGGCAAAGAGCTTGCATTGATATTGGAAGATGATGTGGTTTTTCACGACGACTTCCTGACGGCATTTAAAACCGCCTTGTCGGAACAATCCGAGTGGGACCTTATTCGCTTCAATTGTATTCGCGCCAAGATGCCGGTGAGCCAAAGCTCCAAAAACGGGTTTTCATTCAACGCGTACATCGGCCCCTTTACAGGCAATGCATGCTACATACTCACGCGGGACTTGGCAGAAAAATTACTCTCCAACATCTGGCCACAAACGCGCGCCATGGATCATGAATTAAACCGGTTTTTCCGACACGGGTATCGGCAAATTGGTCTGGAGCCCTTTGCCAGCCATCCCGACGATGGAGGGGTGTCCACCATCACCGGTGCTCAATTCAGCAACGTGAAAAAGCCACATTGGTCAAAACGCATGCCTCACTATCGGTTAAAGGCAGCAAACTATTTTCGGCGCCTTTGGTGGCTGTTTACACATGGCATGTTGTTCAAGACATCCAAGAAGCTCTAACGCACAGGCTTCGCGTTCCTGTCAGCCTTGCCAAATCCCATAAGTTTTGCGGAAATAGTCGATGCACGCGCGGTTGGCTTCAACCCGGCCATGTCCTTCGTGGATCAGTTTTGCGAGCGACTGATCTCTCAGATTCACCTCATGACCCATCGATCGAATTTTCTTTTCGGTGTTCAGCCAAATCGGAATGCCACGGCGCTCCAAACAGCCTGAAAGCCAAACATCATCAACTGTCCAAAGCACATCCGGAATATCATAACAGGCGTCGTCAAAAAACTCGGGCTTCACCAAAACGCCACCCCAGCCTTCCAGAATATCAACGTAACCAGCACGATTGGCTTTTGATGGTTTCCATTTTCCCAACGAAGCTGCGCGTTTGATGCGATAGGCAAGGTCTTTTTGGATAAAACCGGCTCGAGGACTGCGTGCACCTTGCCATCCGTCATTTGCGTAATGCGGCGCGCTCAACTGACCGCCCTCTTCGCAAATACAACAGTCTGGGTGCGCTTTGGCCGCGTCCACATATCGTTGCGCCCAGCTTGCATCGTACAGCTTGTCATCGTCGCAAAATAGAATTTGGACATCCTGACCGCGGTATTCCCTAGCAGCTGGCAGAACTTTAGTCGCGGGCCCCAAATCCTCATCGATAACACGCAAATTCACCCCCTCGGGCACCTTTGGCAAATCGCTCAGATCATATTCGAAGCGTTTGTATCTGCGCGCCACGTAAAGGTTGATGGCTTCGATCTCGGCTGTCTGCTCCAACAGATGCGCAAGATTGTCCCCAACAAACGGGAAGCGTGGTGGAATGGTTGTGAGTGAGAGCACCAAACGGGTCATGTGGTCGTTAGTCCTTGAGAGTTCCGCCAAAACGGGTCCAATAGTCGACCATCCAAGGCACTTTTCCGCGACCGTAGTGTGGGAATTTATCCCAGTTACCGGCAGGTGGATCAATCAGATCAATTGGCCGTGGCCGGCCGTGAAAACATAGGATTTTGGCGGTAGGCACTTTAGGATGCAAAATCCGGTCCAGAATAATCGGCTGACGCAAATGGTATTTGAAGCTCTGCAACCACTCGTCTGGCCAATACTGAATCTCTCCAAATCCGAGCTTTGAAAATTCACCGTGCAGGAAATCCTGCTCATTGCCATATGCCGTTAGAAGCTGATCCATATCAGCCACAAAATGATCAACGATTGCGCCAATGCGCCCGATTTCAAAGGCAAAAATGCCCGTGCCGGTGCGTGCAGGACCGGATTTGTAGCGCCAGGGACAGGAGTCCAAGCAAACAAACGCTCCGGGGAAATCGAACATTTCGCTGAGATCGCCAGAAATCACAGTGTCCAAATCAATGAACAACGCTCGGCCTTTCAGGCCATATAGATCGCCGGAAAACACGGTCAGTTTGGGCCAAGCACCGGCCTTCCAGGCGCTCTGCGGGAGACCAATGTCAGGAATTGGGTGTGTCACAACGCCTGGATCAATACCTTCGGCGTCATCCGTCAAGCAAACAAACGTGAAGTCACCGTCCATGTTGGCTTTGGCTGCGTTGAATAGCACGTTCACGTACTCCGCAGAATACAAAGTGCCCCACTTCATCGTTAGAATGACACGATCCATTCATCGCCCCTTTTAAGAGATGTTAACGTGCAAAGGTATGGCCTTGCGATGACGCAACACCTAGCCATTGAAGGTCCACAAGTCCAGCATTTGGCCGCCCATTTCCCTCTATTGTCTTCCCTTCCCTGCACGTCTAAATTCTTGGAAAATGTATCAAAAGGCGATGTGAGCGGGCCTGCCCTTCCTCACAAACAGTTCTGGGAGTCACCGGTGGTCACATCTTCTGACAAAAAGAAAAGCTTGCTGTTTCTCACGGGCACGCGCGCTGATTTTGGCAAACTGGAACCGCTTGCGATTTCGGCACGTGACGCAGGCTTTGAAGTCACGTTTTTCATCACTGGAATGCATATGTTGGAGCGCTACGGGCGCACCAAAATTGAAGTGCACCGCATGCCAGGTGTTGTAACACACGAGTTTCTCAATCAGCGCCCCGGAGACCCGCAGGATATCATTCTAGCCAAGACGGTAATTGGCTTCTCGGATTACGTCACCGAAACCCGCCCTGATCTGGTGGTTGTGCATGGCGACCGCATTGAAGCTCTGGCGGGCGCGCTTGTGGCAGCAACCAACTACATCCCTTGCGCTCATATCGAAGGTGGCGAAGTCTCTGGCACCATTGATGAAATTTATCGTCACTGTAACACCAAACTGGCGAGCCACCATTTTGTCAGCTCTGAAGATGCCAAACGCCGCGCAATGGCGATGGGAGAACCTGAGACCGCAATTCACGTGATCGGTTCACCCGAACTGGATTTCCACGCCGGATCGTCCGGCGTCACTTTGGACGAGGTTAAGGCACACTACGACATCACATTTGATGATTTTGGGCTCGTAACGTTCCACCCGGTGACCTCAGAACAGGCCAGCATGGGCGCACAGGCACAGGCCCTGTTTGACGCCTTGGAATCTTCAAGCCGAAATTTTGTGGTGATCGCACCCAACAATGATCCCGGTTCTGAGGACATTTTTGCAGTGCTCGACAAGCTTCCGGTCGACAGATTCCGGCAATTCCCCTCAATGCGCTTCAACCATTTCTCTGAGTTGATGAAAAATGCGTCCTGCATGATCGGCAACTCTTCCGCTGGCGTACGCGAAGCGCCTTTTTTGGGATTGCCGTCGCTGGATATTGGCACCCGTCAAACCAACCGCGCTCAATCTGGCTCAGTTTTTAGTTGCGCTGCAAACAACCGCAAAACAATTGATGCTTTCCTCACAGACAACTGGGGTCATCGCCACGCGCCGCATACGGGATTTGGCGAAGGCCGCGCGGCAGAACGGTTTGTCGAAATTTTACAAGACGATGACTTCTGGTCACAAGGTTTGCAGAAAGCCTTTCACGACATCGGATAGACAACTACATCTGGTGACAACAATCGCCGCACCAGTCCCACCTTAGGATTACACTTCATGCCCCTGAAATTACGCGCCTTTCTTGGGATGTGGTCCTTGATATGGCACGCTTTATTGCCCCTCGTGATCGTGTATCTGAGGCGCCGGGCGCGCAAAGACGCACTCTATGGGATGCATGTAAAAGAGCGATTTGGCATCCATGGCACTTCTATGCGCGGTGCTGTTTGGGTGCATGCTGTGTCCCTTGGCGAATTGCGTAGCGCTGTGCCAATGATTCAAGCCTTTCTCGATCAGGGCGAGAAAGTGGTTGTGACACAATTCACCCCGGCTGGTCGACGTGAAACGGAAACCGTTTTTGCAACCGCGATCACTGCTGGTCAGTTGCAAACTGTCTGGGTTCCGTTCGAAACATCCTGGGCCTTCAAGGGCTTCTTTAAGGCCTTTGCACCCAAATTTGGCTTGGTCATGGAAATCGAAGTTTGGCCGCGAATGGTCATGGCCAGCAAACGCGCCAATATTCCGCTCTTTATGTGCAACGCACAATACCCTTCCAAATCAATTGTCAAAGATCAAAAAACCTTTGGTCTCCGCCCTGCCGTCATGGCGCAGTTTGCCGGGGCTTTTGTGAAGTCCGATCTACAGGCAGAAAGATTTGCGGCTGTTAATGTGCCAAACATCCACGTCACTGGTGAGCTGCGCTTTGATCAACCAATACCGCCAGCTCTAATTGCTGCGGGACCAGTCGCACGCAGCTGGCTTGGTGCTGATAAAAGACCTGTGATTACACTTGGATCCACTGTCGAAGGCGAAGACGCGCTTTACATCGAAACCATGAAGCTGATGTTGGCGGCAGCCAGCCCAAAGCCCCTGTTTGTCTATGTCCCACGCCGTCCAGAGCGCTTTGACGAGATTTATGACCGGTTGGTGGGCGAAGGATTCAGCGTTCTGCGCCGCTCCACGGCTCTACCAAACACGATCACTTCAGGCACGATTGGCGCCGTTGCAAAACCGGATGAGTCACCTGACGTCTTCTTGGGAGACAGCTTGGGAGAAATGTATTTCTACCTCTCCATGGCAGACAAATCTGTGGTTGGCGGCGGTTTTGTACCCGCTGGAGCGCACAACATCATTGAGCCTCTGGCACTAAAAAAACCTGTCATCACTGGGCCGGAAATCTGGACAATTGAATACCCATTTACTGAGGCCGCAGCGGCGGGCGTTGCCTGTGCCAAGGCAGATGCAACCGCACTCGCACTGGCCCTTTCCGGCGAATTTACACCATCAGAAGCCGCGATTGACACCTTTTTTGAGAACCATGCCGGCGGCACACAAAAACTGATGCACGCACTGCCTATAGCCCTAGCAGCGGCAAAAAACTGCGCTTAAAGGCGTCCTGCGTTCAATTCGCCAAGCAGGTATTGCACCAACCCAAAGTCATGCGGCTCATCAATGTCAAACCCGCGGATAGACGGGATTTCAAAAGGCAGCACACGGCCTTCGTAGATGGTTTTGGCACTATTAAGATAGTCTGGCGCAACCACGTAAACACAGCCGACGTGTTCATAAACTTTGGGTGCTGACTGACGCGCCCAAACCCCACCCGGCAGGATCTTTGAGACTTGCAACGCACCTGTCTCGTCTGGCTCAACCAAGTTGAAATAGGGGTTTTTGCGCGCCTCACAGACGCTCATCACCATATCCGGTTTATCCGCTTCAAACAGGGACAGTGCGCCAGTGATATCCTCCGGCACCCGCAGCGGGTTGGTGCAATCCAGATCCAAGAACGCTGACACTTTTTGCCCCAAAACCTGCTCGCTGGCCTCAAGTGCATGTTGCCAAACGCCCCATTTGGGCGCCGTGTCAGTTGCTAGGGCTGCGGGGCGTAGACCGATATCCAAAGCGCCTTTCGCCACAGCATGCGCATAGATTTCCTCGTCATCAGTGGACACCACAACAGCATCAACTTGCGGATGCGCAAACAGCATGTCCAAAGACCAATCGACCAATGGTTTACCTTGAATCATCCGGAAATTCTTACCAGGCACGCCTTTGGAGCCTTTACGAACTCCTATATGTCCAAGGATCATGACATTTCCTCCTTCTCACGCACTGCCTAGTGCACCGATTACGCTGAGTTTTACCGGAAAGCCCCGCTTTTAGGGCCGACATAGTTTTACAAGGTGTTACGACGCACCTTTCGGTGACGCAATCGCTATTTACGGCATCCAGCTTGCGTCCAACTCAAACCAAACCTAAGTATCGTGCCAGCAACCGACGTGGATTATGCGGGACATTCGTACATGGGCACTTCCGAGAAGAATTTTGGATATAAAGTCAGTGACGTCCTCATTCGCGGTTTCCTGTCTTTGATGCGTAAACTACCTTATGATGCGCGCATGAACACCGTCGCTTGGCTTGCCGATCATGTTCTTGTCCCCCTTTCTGGAAACCGGCGTCGTATTCGGGACAACCTTGATTTGGCTATGCCCGAGCTATCAAATCCAGAACGCGAAAAAATTGTGCATGACGTGGCACAATCCATGGGCAGAATGCTGATGGAAACCTACTCAGGTGACGAATTCCAAGCTCGTGCGAGTGGCGCACCCATTGTGGGACCAGGCAAGGCTGTGTTGGAGCAAGCCCATAAAGACGGCAAGGGCGCGATGTTGGTGACAGGCCACTTTGGCAACTACCTCGCTGTGCGCATCTCATTTTTGGCCGGCGGCATCCCGATTGGTGTCCTGTATAAGCGTATGTCAAATCCGTTTTTTAATGAGCATTACGTGGCCGCGATGGAAGCATTTGGAGAACCCATGTTTGAACGCGGTCGCCGCGGCATGGCCAACATGCTCAAGCACCTTCGTGGCGGCGGATTTGTCGGCATTGTGCACGATCAACGGATCAATGACGCGCCAGTTTACGATTTTATGGGCAAACCTGCCCGCACTGCAGAATCCGCAGCAGAACTTGCACTCAAGTACAAAGTTGATCTCGTACCCTGCTACGCTATCCGTCAGACCGACGGCGGCTTCATTATCGAAACCGAAGCGCCCATTCCGCACACAAATGCGCAGGAAATGACCCAACTTCTAAACAACAGCCTCGAAGCACAGGTGCGCCGCAACCCTGGTCAATGGATGTGGACTCACAACCGCTGGCGCGACGCGGGCAATGACACCCCTGAGGATCGTGCACGCGGCAACTGAAGTCGCAATTCCCCAAAATCTCCACATTTGCGCGCCACTTTGACCACAGGTGGCAGACATAACTTATGAGTGGCCTTCTGCATCTTTCCGGCCACACATAGCTGCCTAAGGAGACTTCCGATGCATCACGCGCCTCAAGGTGTGGCTGCACAGCCAACCCGTCACGCCCGTTTGTTTGAGCTGATCCGCCAAAAGAATCTTTCAGCCATAAATCCGCCTGCTGAAGTGGTGCGCGTTGAGCCAAAGCGTCCAATTCATGCCAAACAGCCAGAGACGTTGGAAGTTGAGTTTGAATTCAACGCCAATCGAATGCTGAAGTCAGCCTCCAATTCTCTGCGTCGTGCCAGCTGACCGTTAGCCGCGAAAACCCGTGGCGACCACAAACTTCTCCGAGCTGTCAGATCGGCTGCTCGGCGGCTTAACGTTGGCAACTTTGGTGAACTTTTGCTTCAACAGTTTTTGAAGCTCCCCTTCCGCGCCACCGGCCAGCACTTTGGCCACAAAAGTACCGCCTTCATCCAGCACATCGAATGCAAAATAGGCGGCCGTTTCACACAGCGCCATAATCTTGAGGTGGTCTGTCTGTTTGTGGCCCGAACTTGACGCAGCCATGTCACTCATTACCACATCTGCTTTGCCGCCCAGCCATTCCTTGACCTGATCGTCCGCACCTTCATCCATAAAATCAAGCACATGGATTTCGGCCCCTGCAACGGACTCAACCTCCTGCAAATCGATGCCCAAAAGGGTGCCGACTTTCTTACCGGATTTTTCACCAAGCGCATTGATACGGGGAACGGCCACTTGAAGCCAACCGCCCGGTGCACAACCCAAGTCGACAACCCGAGCGCCTGGAACCAGGAAACGGAATTTGTCGTCCACTTCCATGATCTTATACGCCGCACGGCCACGATAGCCTTCGGCTTTGGCCCGCGCCACATAAGGATCATTCAGTTGACGTTGCAGCCAACGGGTGCTGGACAGTGTACGACCACGCGCCGACTTAACCTTGATGGTCAAATCCCGCTGTCCACGTCCCGAAGTATTTTTACCGGTAGGTTTCTTGGCCATTTCCGTCACCACGTTGCTTTGAAACAAAGCCTTCTAGTCATTTCTGCAAGAGTCACAAGCGAAACCGCCTTAAAACGGTCCGTCTTCAAGCACTCCATCCGCACTCATCTGGGCATATAGCAACCCTTCGCGCAGGCCACGGTCTGCAACTGAGAGCCTATCCGTTGGCCAACATCGCAGCAATGCCTGCAAAATCGCAGACCCGCTCATGATCAACGCCTGCCGATCTTGACCTATGCGTGGATCTGCACGTCGTCCCTTGGGGCCAAGATCAAGATAGCCGCGAATGACTTTATCGATTTGCTCGCTGGTCATACGCAACCCGTCAACTTTGGTGCGATCGTAACGCCGTAGACCCAAATGACTGGCAGCCACTGTGGTCACCGTGCCGCTGGTGCCAATGATCTGAAATCCTTCGCTGGGCGGCGCATCTTTGTAAGGGGCAAATTCACTAAGGTTTTCCTCAAAGAACCAGCTCATCAATGCAAACCGCGCGGAGTCGTCTTCCACGTCGCGAAACTGATCGCGCAGCGTGGCCACTCCCAATGGTACCGAAATCCAGTCAACCACTTTGGCTGCCGGGAACGGGCTGTCCACGGAGTGAAACCCACTGCGCAGACGCATAATGGCCCGCGCCCGCTCTATTGGAGGCACCGATGTCAAATCCATCCACACCAACTCGGTTGAGCCGCCGCCAATGTCCACCACAAGCAACTGTTCTGTCTTAGTGCTCACCAAGGGCGCGCAGGAGATAACCGCCAAACGCGCTTCTTCCTCGGGCTGGATAATTTCCAGCTGCAGGCCAGTTTCCCGTTTCACCTGACGCACAAACTCGCGGGCATTTTTTGCCCGACGACAGGCCTCTGTCGCGACAAGTCGCATGCTTTTGACTTTGTGGCGCTTCAGTTTCTGCTGACAGATGCGCATGGCTTGGATGGTGCGCCGCATAGACCCGCGCGAAAGCCGCCCAGTGCTTTCCAGACCCGAGCCCAACTGGACAGACTTACTAAAGCTGTCCACCACATGAATTTGACTGCCCTTGGGTTGGGCAATCAACATGCGGCAACTGTTCGTGCCCAGATCCAGCGCCGCGTAAAGCGAGCTGGGATCAGGCGGTTTCGGCGCGGGGCTCTCAACCGGTTTAGGGAATGCGCCCGCACCTTTGGGACGCTTGGGCGCCATCGTTACGCCCTCCATTTCGTGTTACCTTCAACGTAGTCTGTCGCCCTGCCCCGTGCAATCCCGTTTCGCAGCCAATCACACACAAGTCCCAGCCGCTGCTGCTCATCTTCTTCATGCAAAGATTTCACAGCCTCCCCCATAGCCAAGCAGGGCTGCCTCTCGCTACAAAGCGTCCACAACAAACCCCAAGGTCGCGTTACGCCGTCCTATTGTCGAAATTGAGCCAAATCGGTCGCAGCGCCTGCCCTAGGAATGAGGGACCGATACCGGAGGAATCACCCCATGCCTGATGTCACAATTGTCTACTGGCGCGATATTCCTGCTCAAGTGATTGTGGGCAAAGGGCGCCGTGGCGCAAAAAGACCTTTGGCTGAACGCTTTGAGCAGGCTATTGACCGTGCGGCAATGAAGATTGGCGCGTCTGACACCGACGCCTATCTGGCGGAATGGCGCAAAGGGGTTCCTTATCCGGTGGAGGGAGAGCCGCAGGCCGTCCTCGAAAATGAGGTGGCCCGGCTGGAGGCAGAGTTTGATCAGGACCGCATCAAGGAAATGATCAACAATGAAGGCTGGGCGTGACACGCCCCTCTTTTTGGGAGGCCGCAATGGCTTTGTTGAACTTTAAGCGCAAGACCGAAGAGGTCAAAACAACGTCTCCTGAGATGGAAGCTTTTTTGCAAGGCTACTCCATCGAAGTGATGCCCCGCACGGCGGCAAAAGTAGATGACTTCCGCACGCTATTGCCCGCAGGTACCCGCGTTTACATCGCACATATCGACGGCACCCCAATTGAGGAGATGATCGACACTGCGCGCCGCATTGCGGCCCAAGGCTACGAGATCATGCCGCATTTCCCCGCGCGCATCATCAAAGACAAAGCCACCTTGGAAAATTGGATTGCCATGTATCAGGGCGAAGCGGACGTGAAACAAGGCCTCATGTTGGCAGGTGGTGTGTCTGTGCCCCATGGTGACTTCGAAGACTCCATGCAACTGCTGGAAACCGGTCTGTTTGATAAAGCTGGCTTTGAGCATCTGCACGTTGCTGGCCACCCAGAAGGCAACAAAGACATCGATCCAACCGGCGGTAGTGCCAATGTCGATGCCGCACTGCATTGGAAGCAGGACTTCTCTCAGCGCAGTGACGCCAAGATGGCGATCGCGACGCAGTTTGCGTTTGAAGCCGCCCCCATCATCGACTGGGCAAATGACGTAAAATCGGCCGGTATCGACATTCCAATCCACATCGGGATCGCCGGGCCAGCCAAGCTGCAGACCCTCATCAAGTTTGCCATCGCCTGTGGTGTTGGACCGTCCCTTAAGGTACTTCAAAAACGCGCGATGGATGTCTCCAAATTGCTGCTGCCTTATGAGCCAACTGAGGTTCTTACCCAGCTGGCCAACCACAAGGCAGCCAACCCCGAGTTCAACATCGACTCGGTGCATTTCTTCCCACTTGGCGGGATCAAAACCAATGCCAACTGGGCCATCAATAATGGTGGCGCCTCCGCGCAACCAGCCAAAGTCTGACAGGATTAATTATGACCCGTACCGTTATAGAATCAAACTCAAAAACTGCGATCATGGGTTTTAACGAGCCGTTCTGTGTGATCGGCGAACGCATCAACCCAACAGGCCGCAAAATCCTGAACGCGGAACTGGAAGCCGGCGATTTCTCTCGCGTGCAAGCCGATGCCTTGGCGCAGGTGGCCGCAGGCGCTACCGTGCTCGACATCAACTCCGGCGCCGTATTCTCCAACAAAATGGCCGAAGATCCGCGCTATGCCGACAACAACTTTGTCGAGCCGGACCTGATGCGCCAGTTGGTCGAAAAAGTGCAAGAAGTCACCGACTGTCCGCTGTGCATCGACAGCTCTGTGCCGGGCGCACTTGAGGCTGGGCTAGAAGCCGCCAATGGTCGTCCGCTTTTGAACTCCGTCACTGGCGAAGAAGAGCGTCTGGAAATTGTTTTGCCATTGGTCAAAAAATACAATGTGCCGGTAGTGGCCATTTCCAATGACGACACCGGCATTTCCGAGGACCCGGACGTGCGCTTTGCTGTGGCCAAAAAAATCGTCGAACGCGCAGCGGACTTTGGCATTCCCGCGCATGACATCGTGGTTGACCCTCTGGTGATGCCAATTGGCGCGATGGGAACCGCTGGCCTGCAAGTTTTCACGCTTGTACGCCGCCTGCGCGACGAACTAGGCGTAAACACCACCTGCGGCGCCTCAAACATCTCTTTTGGGCTTCCCAACCGGCATGGCATCAACAATGCCTTCCTGCCAATGGCAATGGGCGCCGGTATGACCAGCGCCATTATGAACCCAATTGCCTTGCCTGTAGGCCCAAAGAAGCTCGCCGAGAAGAAAGCTGAAGTTGCAGCCGCAGGCATCGTTCTGCCTGAAGGAATGGACGACGAAGCATTTTGCAAAATGTTTGGCATCGGCTCAACAAAAGCACTTGCAGGAAAGGAAATGGAGGCCATACGTGCTGCCAACTTCCTGACCAATAACGACGATGGTGGCGCAAATTGGATCAACTTCAACAGGCTTCCAGAGGCTGCTGGTGAAGGCGGTCGTGGCCGTCGGGGTGGCGGGCGTCGTCGCCGCGCTTAACGGCCGACTCAACCAATGAGAAAAGGGCGGGGATTTTTCCGCCCTTTTTCTTTTTCCAAACTGTTTTTACAGGTCCGTTTACCGTTTGGTCAGCTCTGCAGCTCTAAAAGCAGCTTACCAATTGGCAAGCCGCGGACCGCTCGGTAAGCTGCTTTCAAGAAACAGAGCTCTGCAGGACCAAACCGATGTCACAGCCCTCACCCGCCCGCGCCCGTTACATCACACTGGCCACTGAAGGATTTTCCGCTGAAGGTTACCATGGGCTGAGTCTGGCGGCTCTTGCGACAACTGCTGGCGTTACCAAACAGGCGATCCTCCACCATTTTGGCACCAAAACCGCACTCTATGATGCCGTACTCAAAGCCCTTACGGATAGGCTTTTGGCCTCCTTAAGCGACACCCCAGACGTTTCTCCTAAACTGCGCCTTATCCTGCATTTCCAAGACCTCCTCGGCGGCAACACCGATAAAACGCAAGACGCGCGCCTTATCCTGCGCAACCTCCTTGATAGCGCCACAGACACTGGGCTTGCCCCGCTCAAACCCTACCTGAAAGCCTTGTTGGATTTGGCGCGGTCTGTGCCAGCCAAGAAAAATGCCACTGACATGGACTTGCTTCTTGGTCTTTATGGGGTAATTGGCAGCGCGCAGTATCTTTTGATGTCTCAGGAGGCTTTGGCCATCTTTCTACGTACGGAAGACACAGATGACCTGAAGGCAGCCCGCCAAAAAGCCGTGGCCACACAACTCAAAGCCTTTTTGGAAAGCGAATAGCCGTTGCCTTACCACTTGGACAGGTGAATATCTTATCAATCGTCAAAGACAGTGCGTTGTCCATATTGACCCACAGCGACGTTGAGAACCACGCAACTTTATCGGAAATCTTTACCCTACATTCACCACTTTACCGGCACAGTGTTGAAATGCAGGCCACTTTGTCACATACGACCACCGGCCAAAATTGGCTGGATCAAGTGTTTTCCTCGTTCAAATCGGGCGAAGCCGGCGCTGTGCGCCGTCGCATACAGGATGTTGAGGCCGAGTGCGGCCGGGCGGCGTTGGAGTTGGCAGTGCGCAAACGTGGCTGGCATCTCATCGAAACCGATCGCGATTACATCATCCTTTGCACCACCAGCCCATTCCGCATCATTTGCTGAACCGGATCAGCCTCGTTTCTTCAAGGGTCTGAAGTCAAACGCGCCGTCCGTTTCTGTTTCTTGATCTCCAAACAGGCTGTGCTTCTGAATTTTCTGTGTGCCAGTCACCGGAATATCCGCCATAAACCGGATCCATCCCGGCGCTTTGTAATACGCCAGTCGAGCAAAGCTCCAATCAAACAGGTCTTGCGCGAGCGCTTTATCCGCATCGCCAAGTACTTGAACACAGGCCATAACTTCCTCGTCCCGCATCGCGTCCTCAACCGCCACTACAGCCACACGATCCACTGACGGATGATCCTGCAAACACGCCTCGATCTCCGCCGCCGCGATGTTTTCGCCCGACCGCCGGATAATGTTTTTTTTGCGATCCACAAAAGTGATCATATCAGTGTCATCCATCACCACCGTGTCACCGGTGTGGAACCAATCGCCACGCCACGAGTCTTCCGTGGCTTCCGGTAAATTCAGATAACCGGAAAATGCTCCACGTCTTGGCGTATCTGCGTTGTACCGCAGGGTCATTTCACCAGGTGTTCCGCGTGGTACCTCATTGTCGTCCTCATCAACAACACGCACATCTAACCCTGGCTGTGGCCGCCCCATGGCGCGGGTGTCAATCCGGCGCGGCTCCTCACAATCCGCTATCATCCGGCACATTTCTGTCATGCCCCAAACCTCGATCAGTGGAAAACCAAAGCGCTCTTCAAACGGGCGGTGTAACGTCGGCTCCACCCCTGCCCCCACGGCCCACTTAACTTGATGTTTTTGTTCCCACTCTTCTGGCTCCCGGTTCATCAATGCCGGAATAATAATGCCAAGGTAATGCGCCGCGGTGGCACCAGTTTCCGCCAACTCGCGCCACCACGCCCGTGCGCGAAAGCGCTCTGGAATGATGTGTGTGCTACCGGTGTCGATCACCGCCATAAACAACAGGATCGCCGCGTTGACATGGAAAAGTGGCAATGGGCAATAGACTTTCGTGACCCCCGCTTCAAACTGGATCAAACCACCGCGTGAGGCATACCATTGCCCCATCTCCACTTCATAGGCGTGGCTCATGATGCAGCCTTTGGGCCGACCGGTGGTGCCCGAAGTGTAAATCAAACTGGCCTCCGTGGCTCCACTTACCGGTTGGTCAGATGGTGCTGGACGCACCGCTTTCGGCAAATCTGGCAGGCTCTCTGTCATCTCTACTGAGGCCACGTCCAATCCGCTCTCAGCAATGCCAGCAGCCATCAATCCCGCCAACTCCGGCGCGACCAATGCCAAATCCGCTGCGCTGTCCTGCAGCAGATAGGCCACCTCCGCCGGGCGATAATCCGGATTCACGGGCACCCAGCTGATACCACGTTTCGCCAGCGCCAGTTTAATGAGCAACATCTCCGGCCGGTTTTCCAGCAACACAGCAATCCGGTGCCCATGACCATACCCGGCACCAGCGAGCCGAGCCTCCAAAGCAGCAACAACCTGCGCTGCCGCGCCATAGGTGCACAAATAGCCATCGGGATGGTAGTCTCGCGCGTCATTCGCAGGCACTTGCAAAAAGCTGTGCTCCGAAAACACCTTAGCCCGCGCATCTAACAGCGCACCGATGGTCTCAACCATGTCATTCTCCTTTTCCCGCGATGGACCTTAGCCATCGTCAAAAAAGCGACAAGAGTGACGTGCCGTAGGTCGTAGTTATACGGTTTCACCCCGGCTGCGGGCTTCGTCCATTAACTGGCCGTTAAACTCAGCGCCCAAAACAAAAATGGCCGACATCAGGTATAGGTACACCAGGGCCGACATGATGCCGGCGAGGCCAGCGTAGGTCACAGAGTAAGTCGAGAAGCTACTGATGTAGAAAGTGAAGACCTTAGACGCGACAAACCACAGCCCGAGACAGAGAAGTATACCGGGCCAGAGGCTCCTTGCTTTATGAGGCACACCTGGCAGCCACCTGTGACAGGCAAACAAAAAGAACGACGTCACCGCAAAAATCACACCTTGGCGAAACTCATCATTGCTCAGAATGGATTGATCCAACCACGGCACCAAATCATCAAAGAAGTGGATGACCACAGGCACCACCACACTGACCACGCCAGCCGCCGTAAAGAGCGCACTGCCCGCGATCACAAACAAGATCGCCAAAGCACGCACTTTCCAAAACGGGCGTGGGTCCGTGTCTCGGTATGCATCGGTAATCACCAGCCGTATGGCGTCCACACCATTTGACGCAAACACAATCGCCAGCACAGCCCCCAAGGTGAGCGTCGAGCTGCCGGCCTGCAAAACGGCACGCAACTCGCTTTCGATTGGTCCTGCAATGGCATCCGGCCAAGCCCCAATCGCAAAGTCGATAATATCATCAACCTGCGCCTGGGGACTCAGCACACCAGCCAACGACAGCGCAAAAAGACAGAAGGGAAACAGGGCAAACACAAAAGACAGCGTCAAATGTGAACTGCGCATAAAGCCGTTTTTTCCGTTGAACCGCACCACTGTGATCCGCAAGCTGTTAACCAAATTTCCCATAAATGCCCGCCTCTCTTGCGCTTTTGTCGACCAAACCACTCTATGAGGTCAAGCGGGTAAAAGGCTGCAAGCGTGAACGCAAAAATTTGGCGCAAATTCACAAGGATTATTCTGAAACTCCAAAAGGATTTCTTTACCCCTTTCCCATATCAGTATCACAGAGGACGAAGCGGCCTGGGGACAACGCCGCGCACCTCCTCCGAAAGACCTGCGCCGCTTTCCTCCCTCCCTTGAGCGGCGCGACCTCAACGACCAACTTCATTCCCTCCTCCCTCCCTGTTGGAGTTGGTTGTCGGCGCAAGACGTTAGCCTTGATGTGGCGCGCCAGTCTGAGCCCCAAGCCAGACCACTCACGAACCCAAGGCCAGCGCCGGCAGCTCAGAGATGAGCGCCGGCGCTTTATGTTTTAGCAACAAAAAAAGAGCACTCCCCGAAGGAAGCGCTCTTACAAATTGTCAGTTAGGGCAATTTAGTTAGACGCCAGATAACCTTTGATCTCGCTGCCCGCCGTGGCGACATCATGCCCCGGGTTGTCCGGCACCACAATCTCACCTTCCAGCTCAGCAGTCACATCCTCATAGGCCTCCAGATAATCTGCAGGCAGTCTGTGTGCGATGCCTTGGTGGCAATCGATGCAGGTTTTGCCTTCATCCAGCGCCACCTGGTGCTGCGCGGCGGCCCGGTTCTCCTGAACTGTAAAGTCCATATAGGTGAACTTGTGACAGTTTCGGCATTCCCGGCTGTCGCTTTTCTTCATCTTCTTCCAAGACGCCGAGGCCATCGACAGGCGGTGATCTTCGTATTTTTCCTCGGTGTCGATTGTGCCCATCACCGTGTGATAGAGGTCTTTGGACGCAAGGATTTTGGCCTTGATTTTGTGCTGCCACTGTTTTGGCACATGACAATCCGGACATGTGGCGCGCACACCAGAGCGGTTATTGTAGTGCACCGTCTCCGTGTATTCTTCGTAGTTACGCTCCATCTCGTGGCAGGACACACAGAATTCTTCCGTGTTGGTCAGCTCAAGCGACCAGTGAAACCCACCCCAAAACAGGATACCGGCCAGAAACCCGCCAAACAGCAAGGCGCCCAGCGAAAAGGCCGACGTCGGAGACCACAATGTGGACCAGGTGCGGCGTATAAAGCCCGGCTTCTTGCCGGTGTTGTTGCCTTGATCAGACATGGCTACCTTCCCCTTTTCCGACGTTAGTTGGACGGTTCAAATTCGTTTTCGACCAGCGCAGGCGCGTTGGCTTGTGGCACGTGGCATTGGTTGCAGAACCACCGGGTGCCAGCCACTTCGTCGAGTTGCTCACCGTCTCGGCCTTGATAGTGGGTCATCGACAGGGTCGGCGCACCGCGTTCGCCTGCTTTGGTCCAATCGTGGCAGGCCAAACATTGGTTGGCACTCAGATCAATTTGATACTGATCCACGGTGTGTGGGATCAACGGCGGCTGCTGGCGATAATTGCGTGCCACACGGCCGGATTGCTGATGCAACGGCTCATCCAAGCGGTTGGTGGCATCAATCGGATCATTGCGCAGAGATTTGACGTTCCCGGCCTGATCCGCGACAGCAAACCCGCTGCCAAGAACAATGGCTGCTGCCGTCAAGGCGCTGATGAGGGGATGTTTTTTCATCTTTCTTTCTCCTTAGCTTCTCAGGCGGCTTTGCCGACCTTTGGCGCTGGGTTGGTTCGGTCTCGGACACGCCCCGGCGCGGGCGTCTCGTCAAATCGATGGGTAAAGTGGAATACATTGACCGAGCAAATATCGATGCAACGGCCGCAATTTGTGCAATCCGGCGACAGGATCAGCGGGGTGTCCGCATCTTTGCCGCGCAGCGCAGGGGTAATCACCTGCATTTCCGGACAGACCGCAAAGCAGTCCATACAATCGTCGCAGGCGGCGCGCTTTTGCGCCGTGACCCGCAATAGAGATTTGTTGCCCAGCAGACCATAAAAGGCGCCAACCGGGCATAGGTGCCCGCACCAACCTCGGCGGGCCAGCAACAGGTCAAATACAAACACACCAATCACCAGCGCCCAGGCAAAGCCGGCTCCAAAGATTAGTCCGCGGTGCAGCATGGAAATTGGATTCACAAACTCCCACGCAACAGTGCCGGTGAGCACACTCACGCCGAGCACCATGGCCAGCATGAAGTACTTCGTGCCGCGTTTTGGCTGCCACCCTTTGGGCAGGTCGAGCTTGCGGTGCAACCAGCTGGCCGCATCTGTGACTGGATTGATCGGGCAAACCCAGCTGCAATACAGCCTCCCGCCAATGAGGGCGTAGACAGCGCCAACAATGAGCGCACCTATAAGCGCAGTCATCTCAGGCCAGTGCCCAGCCACAATACCTTGCAGCGCGATAAACGGATCGGTGAGTGGCAGAACATTGAATGTAAGCGAGCCGCTGAGATTGCCTTTCACCCACCAGATGCCAAACCAAGGACCCAACAAAAACAAGCTCAGGAAGAACACCTGGCTGAGACGACGTAAGATCAGGAACCGATAGGCCAGCCAGTAGCCTTTGTCGCGAATGGCCTCAGCTCCAACGGGGAGGTGCGTAGATACGGTCATTGACCAATACCTCCCGTTGTTGCGCCTTGAGGCAACTTGAAGGTCGGCTCAAAACCCCCTGGTGCAGCGAGATTATCTGTACCTGTGCCAGGCAGCCGGTCAGGCAGATCAATGATCTCATCCACCAGCGGTGTGTTCTCTTCCCAACTGCGTTTGTAGTGTTCAGCCTGATCAGCTTGCGCCACGCGGATGGGCAAAACTTTGATGGCTGCCTCACCTGGCAAAACACAGGACTTTTCACATTTGCCACAGCCAGTGCAGTGATCCGAGTGCACAACCGGCATGAAGATTGCATGGTGGCCGGAGCGTTCATTGTGACGCCGCTCCAGCGTGATAGCTTCGTCAATAGCCGGACACACCCGGTAACACACATCGCAGCGCAGGCCCAACGCGTTCAGGCAGTTTTCCTGATCAATCAGAACCGCCAGCCCCATGCGGCTGTCGTCAATATTGGTCAGCTCCTTGTCGAGCGCGCCTGTTGGGCAGGCGGCGACACAAGGAATGTCCTCACACATCTCACAGGGAATATCCCGTGCGGTGAAAAACGGCGTACCAGTCGCCGCGCCATCCACGCCCAGTTCCGCAAGAACCAGCGTGTCATAGGGGCAATCCCGCACACAGAGGCCACACCGGATACACGCGGCCAAAAAATCCTCTTCCGGCAACGCGCCGGGTGGGCGAATGGCCCTATCTGGCAAAGCCCGTGCATCCTGCACAAACCACGCCAAGGACATGCCCGCCACAGCACAACCCGCCGTTCCGCGCGCCGCATCCTGAAGGAAGCGACGGCGGGCTGGATTCTTTGGCTGTGTCAACGTGGCGGACATGGCTCTAGCTTTCAGCTACCTAAGGGGAAGAGCGCTTAAGTGCGCTCAACTTTACAGGCACATTTTTTGAAATCGGTCTCTTTGGAGAGCGGGCAAGTGGCATCCAAAGTCAGCTTGTTGATCAGCTGGCCTTCGTCAAACCACGGCACAAACACCACGCCTTTTGGCATTTTGTTGCGTCCGCGGGTTTCCACCCGGCTCTGCATGTCACCGCGACGGGTGGAGATGGTGATCTCCTGTCCGCGGCGCAGGCCACGCTCCTTGGCGTCTTCCGGATGCATGAACACCTGCGCATAAGGATACGAGCGGTGCAGCTCCGGCACACGACGAGTCATGGAGCCAGAGTGCCAATGCTCAAGCACACGACCGGTGACAAGCCACAGGTTGAAGTCCTCATCCGGGCTCTCCGCTGGCGGCTCATACGGGGCAAAGATGATGTTTGCCCGACCGTCCGGCTTGCCGTAGAACTTCACGCCTTCGCCTTCTTTCACGTAGGGGTCATAGCCCTCACGGAAGCGATAGAGCGTCTCCTTGCCATCCACCACAGGCCAGCGCAGACCACGTGCCTTGTGATATACTTCAAAGTCCGCCAGATCGTGCGCTTTGCCACGACCAAAGGAAGCGTACTCCTCAAACAGACCTTTCTGCACGTAGAAGCCGAAGTGTTCGGATTCATCGTTGGCAAAGCCTTCCTGAAGCTCGTCCAGACCGTATTTGTCGACCTGACCGTTGGCAAACAGCACTTCAAACAGAGTTTTGTCTTTGTACTCCGGGTTGGCATCCAGAATTTCAGCCGGCCACACTTCGTTTGTGGTGAAGCGTTTGGAGAACTCCATCAGCTGCCAAACGTCAGATTTGGCATCACCCGGTGCATCCACTTGCTGACGCCAGAATTGTGTCCGACGCTCGGCATTGCCGTACGCGCCTTCTTTTTCCACCCACATTGCGGTTGGCAAGATCAAGTCCGCCGCCATTGTGGTCACGGTTGGGTACGGATCTGACACAACAATGAAGTTGTCCGGGTTGCGATACCCAGGGAAGCCTTCTTCGTTGATATTTGGTGCGGCTTGCATGTTGTTGTTACACTGCACCCAATAGGCGTTGATTTTGCCATCTTTCAGGTCACGGTTTTGCTGCACAGCGTGCGAACCAACCTTGGCATTAAGGATACCCGCTGGCAGCTTCCACTTTTTCTCAGAAATTGCGCGGTGCTCATCATTGGCCACAACCATGTCCGCAGGCAGACGATGGGAAAATGTCCCAACTTCACGTGCCGTACCACAAGCAGAGGGCTGACCTGTCAGCGAGAACGGCGAATTGCCTGGCTCGGAAATTTTACCGGTCAGCAGGTGCACGTTGTACATCAAACCGTTTACCCAAGACCCGCGGGTGTGCTGGTTGAAGCCCATGGTCCAGAGCGACATCACCTTGCGATCAGGATCGGCATATTGTTGCGCCAGACGCAGCAGGGCATTTTCTGGAACACCGGAAATCTCGCTGGTTTTCTCCAGTGTGTATTCGGAGACATACTCTTTGTAAGCCTCAAAATCGATCTTCTCGAGGCCGCCGTTGTTTGGATTTTCCGCGGCTTGCTGCAGCGGATGCTCATCACGCAGACCATAGCCAATATCGGTGGTGGCTTTGGTGAAGTTCACCTTCTCATTTACGAAGTCCCAGTTCACCGCATCATTTTCGATGATGTAGTTGGCGATGTAGTTCAGGATCGCAAGATCGGTCTGTGGTGTGAAGATCATGCCATTGTCGGCAAGTTCAAACGAACGGTGCTCAAACGTCGACAGCACGTGCACTTCCGCACCAGGTTTGGTCAAACGGGTGTCAGTCAGACGCGACCACAGGATCGGGTGCATCTCCGCCATGTTGGAGCCCCAAAGCACAAATGTGTCGGCGTGCTCAAAATCGTCGTAGCAGCCCATTGGCTCGTCTATGCCAAAGGCGCGCATAAAACCCACAACAGCAGATGCCATACAGTGACGCGCGTTGGGGTCGATGTTGTTAGACAGGAAACCTGCCTTCATAAGCTTGGACGCAGCATAACCTTCCCAAACAGTCCACTGGCCGGACCCAAACATACCAATGCCGGTTGGGCCTTTTTCTTTCAGGGCGTCCTTAAACTTGACCGCCATAATGTCGAAGGCTTCTTCCCAGCTCACCGGGGTGAATTCGCCTTCTTTGTCGTACTGGCCATTGGTTTTGCGCAGCAAAGGCGTGGTCAAACGGTCTTTGCCGTACATGATCTTGGAGAGGAAGTAGCCTTTGATACAGTTCAGGCCCCGGTTCACTGGAGCTTTGGGGTCACCCTGCGTGGCGACCACACGACCGTCTTTGGTACCCACCAGAACGGAGCAGCCAGTGCCGCAGAAGCGACAAGGCGCTTTGTCCCAGCGGATATCCGGTGTGCCCACTTGGGCCTCTGCTTCTTTTGGCAATGTGATGCCGGCTGCCGAGGCCGTGGCGGCGGCGGCGGTCGACTTCAAAAATGTGCGACGGGACGTTGGCAATGTCATGGCTGGTCCTCCTTAGAGCGCTGTAGATGCGGCCGCGTCTGTGCCGCTAGGTTCAAAATGATGATAAGTCAGCGTGACGGTGATCACGCCGGGGATCTGGTGCATGTCCATAATGATTTCGGACGCGCGCCGGGTGTCGGTGTCTTCAACAGTCACAACGATGCGACCATCTTCGTGGGCATGCACTTCGCATCCCTCAGAGGCCTCAATGGCCGCAACCACCTCTGGCACTTT
Organism: uncultured Shimia sp.; assembly: GCF_913054185.1. GTDB lineage: Bacteria > Pseudomonadota > Alphaproteobacteria > Rhodobacterales > Rhodobacteraceae > Shimia. The sequence continues at coordinate 27,568 of NZ_CAJXIV010000001.1, read as the reverse complement.
TTCGGGCATCGCGTGGACTAGGCATCCGCAGATATTGTACATACGTCGGTCTCGCTGGCTTGGGTTGAGCTGGCAGTCAATTGGGACGCCATGCGCCCAACGGTGATGGAATCAGATGGGCAAGGCGCCACGCAGGCGCCACATCCGGAACAGGTCTCGGGGTCAATAAGGGGAGTAGAGCGCCCTCCCGTCATCAAACGGAAACGGATTGCGCTCTCATCACAATGATCTTCGCAGGCGCGACAGGTGACGCCTTGTTTGGAAAGGCAGGTGTCAGCCACGGTTGGGCGGTAGAGCCATGAATCAGACACCAGGATTGCGCCAGCGTCACACACATCGGAGCAGACACCGCAAAACGTGCAGCCGCGCGCACTGACATCCACCATCGGAAAACCGTCGGCATCAGCTGTGATAATCGCCTGCGGGCAGTGTGCGGCACAATCGCCACAGCGTGTACACGCCTCAACAAAAAGCGACATATCCAGCGCACCAGGCGCGCGCAGAATGCCTTCCTCGTCAAAGTGGCCCCTCAAGAATGCTCGTCTTTTGGGCGAATGTGTCGTCTTAATAGTCACGTACACGCCAACTCTAGTTACCTATGTCCATCTTGTTCGCGATGGGACTTTTAATGAAAAATTCAAAACCGACTTTGACATAGATCATGCCCTGTAATTGATTTTGGTCAAAGCGTGATGTTTGCGTGAAATCAAACCTTCCTCGACCAACAAATGCATCGTGATATTTGACGATGTCCTTCAATTCACATGCCTTTTATGAAATGTGTTTTCGACGTGTATCTTTTGTCCAAAACCCCTTTTTGACTTTGAACTCGTACGCCTTGGCACTGCCTCCATGCCTCCAATTGAACCACAGCGATCCGGCCAATCCGAACTGTCACAAAAGACCAAGACGGCGCACGAGACTCTCTCTCATCACTTCGCCATTACGTTACTCAATGTGAAGTGGATGGTCAGTTACGTAACATTTTTAATTGCGTCGAATCGAACTTCGCGATATCCCAACCACACGGTCGACTAATGCGAACAGGACCGGAACCACTGCCACGGAGACGACATGACCGAAGCTTTCATTTGCGACGCGACCCGCACACCCATTGGCCGCTACGGTGGCGCACTCTCCTCTGTCCGCACAGACGACCTTGCCGCCCTGCCGATTGCTGCTCTTGTAGCCCGCAACCCGCAGGTTGATTGGGCCTCAATTGATGATGTGATCTACGGGTCTGCCAACCAAGCCGGCGAAGACAACCGCAACGTCGCTCGCATGGCCGCCCTGCTCGCCGGTTTGCCAACTGATGTGCCCGGCACCACCATCAACCGCCTCTGCGCGTCCGGAATGGATGCGGTTGGCATGGCCTCACGCGGCTTGCGTGCTGGCGACTATGACATTGCCATTGCAGGTGGTGTGGAAAGCATGTCCCGCGCGCCTTTTGTGATGCCCAAAGCCACCACGGCCTTTTCGCGCGCCAATGAAGTCTTTGACACAACCATCGGCTGGCGCTTTGTGAATAAGAAGATGAAGGCGATGCATGGCATCGACAGCATGCCGCAGACCGCCGACAACGTGGCAGCCGACTACAACATCAGCCGCGCAGACCAAGACGCCTTTGCTGCCCGCTCGCAAGCGCGTTGGGCCGCTGCCCATGAGGCTGGATACTTTGCTGACGAAATCACGTCAGTTATCATTCCACAGCGCAAAGGTGATGATCTTGTTGTCGACACCGACGAGCATCCCCGCCCCGGCACCGGTGCCGAAAAACTGGCCAAGCTGCGCGGCATAAACGGCCCTGACCTATCGGTCACCGCGGGCAACGCTTCCGGCGTGAACGACGGCGCTGCCGCGATCCTGATGGCCACCGAAACCGCCGCTACCAAAAACGGACTGACCCCAATGGCGCGTATCGTTGGTATGGCCGCTGCCGGTGTGGAGCCGCGTGTAATGGGCATCGGCCCGGTCCCAGCCACCCGCAAAGTGCTGGCCCGTACAGGACTCACCATCGAACAGATGGATGTGATAGAATTGAACGAAGCCTTTGCCGCGCAGGGCCTCGCCTCTTTGCGCGAGCTTGGTGTCGCCGACGATGCACCCCATGTAAATGCTCAGGGCGGCGCCATCGCGCTGGGCCATCCACTAGGCATGTCCGGCGCGCGCATCGTGATGTCCGCCGCCTATCAGCTCAAGCGCACCGGTGGCCGCTACGCACTTTGCACCATGTGCGTCGGCGTTGGCCAAGGCACCGCCATCATTCTCGAACGGGTCTAAGGCACCCTACAGCCTGAGGAGGAACCCAGTCATGTATGCACAGATGATCAAATCCGAGGCCTCGACAGACGATCCCGAGAAGCTCAAAGAGTTTCAGGCCAAGATCGACGCCAACATCAAAGTTGAGCCGCGCGATTGGATGCCGGAAGGCTACCGCAAAACCCTGATCCGCCAGATCGGTCAGCACGCCCACAGCGAGATTGTTGGCCAGCTTCCCGAAGGCAACTGGATCACCCGCGCGCCCACATTGGAGCGCAAAATGATCCTGCTCGCCAAGGTCCAAGACGAGGCTGGCCACGGTCTCTACCTCTATGCCGCCGCAGAAACGCTAGGTGTGAGCCGCGACGACCTCACCGAACAGTTGCTCAATGGCAAGATGAAGTATTCTTCCATCTTCAACTACCCAACGCTGAACTGGGCGGACATTGGCGCAGTGGGTTGGCTGGTGGATGGCGCGGCCATCATGAACCAGGTGCCCTTGCAACGGACATCGTACGGACCCTACTCCCGCGCCATGATCCGCGTCTGCAAGGAGGAAAGTTTCCACCAGCGCCAAGGCTACGACATCATGATGAAGATGGCGCAAGGTACGGACGCGCAAAAGAAAATGGCGCAGGATGCCCTGAACCGTCTCTGGTACCCGTCCCTGATGATGTTTGGCCCGTCCGACGCAGAATCTGTGCACTCCACCCAAAACATGGCGTGGAAAATCAAGATGAACACCAACGATGAGCTGCGCCAGAAGTTTGTTGATCAAACCGTGCCACAAGCCAAATACCTTGGCCTGACCATTCCAGACGAACACCTGACTTGGAACGAAGAAAAAGGCGGCCACGACTATTCCGACCCAGACTGGTCCGAGTTCTTTGACGTGCTCAAAGGCAATGGCCCCTGCAACGTCGACCGCCTCGAAGCCCGCAACAAGGCCTGGGATGATGGCGCATGGGTACGTGACGGGTTGATGGCTCACGCTGAGAAGAAAAAAGCGCAGGTGGCGGCTGAATGACAATTCGCGCCCCTTCATTAGCCACGGACTTTTGGGAGTTGGAAAGCGGCGAGGATCGTCATGCGGCAACGCCAGAAACCTTCTGGCTACCAAATGAAGCTGTTCGAAAATCGCTGGAGCGAGGCACTGCGGCCAAGCTTATTTTTATGATCAAGACCAAAAACGAAAACGGTCAAAGCGAGATATCAACCGAACGCATGTGGGTAGTTGTTTCTGAAACAGTCGGCGACCTCTACATCGGACGCCTGACCAATCAACCAGCCACTGTGGAACGGGACGATAACATGTACCTACAGGTAGATTGTGAAGTCCCCTTCGGACCCGAACACGTGATCGATACCGACGATCCTCCACAGGACTTCATCGACCACCTCTTTGCAGAACCACCAGCCAAATGCTGGACAGAACGGGAGCAATCCAATGTCTAAAGAATGGCCCCTTTGGGAAATCTTCATTCGCGGCCAGCACGGCCTGAGCCACCGTCACGTCGGCAGCCTGCACGCGCCAGACGCGGAAATGGCGATCAAAAACGCCCGCGACGTCTACACGCGCCGCAACGAAGGTGTGTCGATCTGGGTTGTGGAAGCCAACAACATTTCCGCTTCATCCCCATCGGAAAAAGGCCCACTCTATGAGCCATCCGAGAGCAAAATCTACCGCCACCCTACCTTCTTCGACATTCCTGACGAAGTGGGGCACATGTGATGGCACCGGTGGACAAGGAGATGCTCACACAGTTCCTGCTGCGCATGGGCGACAATACCCTCATTCTGGGCCACCGCGTCTCTGAATGGTGCGGCCACGCGCCGGTGTTGGAAGAAGACATTGCATTGGCGAACACGGCGCTGGACCTGATTGGCCAGACACAGTTTTGGCTCGGATATGCGGCCGAAGTGATGGAGGACGGCAAATCCGCTGATGACATTGCCTTCCTGCGCGACGCTTGGGATTTCCGCAATCTGCTGCTTTTGGAACTGCCCAACGGCGACTTTGGACAAACCCTGATGCGCCAATTCCTGTTTGACGCCTATCAGTCAATTTTGCTTCCGCGTTTGATGAAGTCTTCAGACCAACGCATTGCAGAGATTGCAGAAAAGGCCAGCAAGGAAGTGGCTTATCACGTCGAACGCTCCGCCGAAACCGTTGTGGGTTTGGGCGATGGCACAGAGGAAAGCCACAAGCGCATGCAAGCCGCGTTGGATCGTCTGTGGCCTTATGTAGGCGAGATGTTTGCCTCAGATGAAGTCGATGCCGCCATGGCCGCCGCTGGTGTTGCGCCCGATCCAGCCACGCTGCGGGAGGAGTACAACGCGTTGATTGGAAAAGTGCTGTCCGAGGCCACATTGACCATTCCAGACAGTGACTTTGCCCACAAGGGCGGTCGGACTGGCGCAACCCACACTGAGCACTTGGGCCACCTGCTGTCTCAAATGCAATGGCTACAGCGCGCCTATCCCGGTGCCACATGGTAAATCCACAGCAGCATAGCCCTGGCGCGCCGCCGGTCCGTGCTGCGCTGCCTGACGTGGCACAGGTCTGGACCTGGCTGCATGCTGTACCTGACCCTGAGATCCCGGTGATTTCGCTCACCGACCTCGGCATCATCCGGGATGTGGCTTATGAGGATGACAACCTCGTTGTCACTGTCACGCCCACTTACTCCGGCTGCCCGGCGACCAGCATCATCAATCTCGACATCGAAACCGCCCTGCGCGGCCATGGCGTCGACAGCCTCGAACTGCGGCGCCAACTCAGCCCCGCTTGGACCACTGATTGGTTGACAGACGAAGGCCGCGAGAAGCTCGAAAAATATGGCATCGCCCCGCCTCAACCGGCAGGCGGCCCTGACAAATGCCCACAATGTGGCAGTCAACATGTTGAAAAAATGAGCCAATTTGGCTCCACCCCTTGCAAGGCCCAATGGCGCTGCACCGCCTGCCTGGAACCTTTTGACTATTTCAAGTGCATCTGAGGAGAGACCCGAATGGCCCAATCCGCGCGCTTTCATGACCTTGAGGTCACAAACATCCGCAAAACCATTCGCGACGCTGTGGTCGTGACCCTCGCGCCAGTCAATGGTGCGGCGTCCGAGTTTGACTTCACCCAAGGGCAATACCTGACCTTCAAACGCGACTTTGATGGCGAAGAACTGCGCCGCAGCTACTCTATCTGCGCTGGCAAAGACGACGGCGTTTTGCAAGTGGGCATCAAACGTGTAAACGGCGGTGCCTTCTCTACGTGGGCCAATACTGATCTCAAAGTAGGTGACACGGTTCAAGCCATGCCCCCGATGGGTGGTTTCTTCACGCCGCTGGATGAGCGCGCGGATAAGACCTACCTGGGTTTTGCAGGCGGCTCAGGCATCACGCCAGTTCTGTCGCTGATCAAAACCACATTGGCGCGGGAGCCGCAGTCTTCCTTTACGCTGATCTATGCCAACAAAGGTGTGGCCACGATCATGTTCCGCGAGGAACTTGAAGATTTGAAAAATACCTACATGGGCCGCTTTAACGTGATCCACGTGCTGGAGTCCGATGCGCAAGAGATCGACCTCTTCACCGGCATGGTATCGGAAGAGAAATGCGCGCAGCTGTTCCAAACCGGATGGATTGACATCGATTCAGTGGACACGGCCTTCATCTGCGGTCCGGAGCCGATGATGTTAGGCATTGCCAAGGCATTGAAAGATCACGGGCTTTCAGAAGATCAGATCAAGTTCGAGCTGTTTGCCTCCGGTCAACCTGGCCGCGCCAAACGCAAAGCTTCCAGCGCCTCTGACACGACCAAAGCTGTCACAGCCCAGATTACTCTGGAGGGCGCCACCCAGACCATCAAAATGGACCGTGACACCTCCGTGCTCGATGCGGCCCGCGCCAATACAATGGACGCGCCATATGCCTGCAAAGCCGGGGTCTGCTCAACGTGCAAATGCCGGTTGATTGAAGGCGAGGTTGAGATGATGACCAACCACGCATTGGAAGACTACGAAGTAGAAAAAGGCTTCATTCTCAGCTGCCAATCTTATCCGGTGACTGACAAAGTGGTTGTTGACTACGATCAGTAGCCTCAACAACAAAGGGCGCCATATTTGGCGCCCTCTCTAATCTATTCATGTGCCCGATTGGCCAGCGCTATGGCTTTGGCTCCGTCTCAAAAGCCGTCCCAAGACCTACGCCGTAATCCAACGCTTGGATGCGGGTGTCATATCCCAGGCTGAAATCGAGGTAGAAGTCCTCATCCAAATACGCCGCGCCCACGGTTGGCCGGAACGCTTGGGAGCCAAACTTATAGTCAGCCCCAATCGCCAATACTGCGCTTTCTGGCTCATCATCGTGGAACATCCGCACACCCACGCCCCAGTCGCCGCCAAACGTATACGTCAGACCGACACCAAAAGATGGATCTGCTTGGGCGGCTGATCCACCAATCAAAGCGACACCCATAAGTCCCGCTGCAAAAATACGTTTCATGATTTTCTTCCCACCTCAGTTGTTTGGTGAAAAATATCACAGCCCTTGCAAAGTGGCCAATGTGTCAAATCCACACGCACCAAGTTGTGACCAAGTTCCAACATCAACCACGGTCGGGCTCTCAGACTGCCAACTTGCTAAGCGCCTGCAAATCAAATGGCGTCAGTTCCACCATCATCGGCACCCCCATCTCCAGCACCACCATCTCCAGTGCCACCGTCACCTGTTCCACCGTCTCCAGTGCCACCTCCGTCCGTGCTGCCAGTGTCGGTCCCTCCATCGCCAGTGTCTGTGCTGGTGTCTCCGCCACCATCTGACGTGGTTCCTCCGCCAGTGTCCGCTGTGTCAGTGTTGCCACCACCGGTGGACGCAGTGTCCGCGCCCGTTGTGGTTGCTCCACCACCCGACGCTGCCGGTTGCTGCGTTTCAAACGCCGCCCCGACGCCGATGCCATAGTCCAGTGCTTGCAATCGCGTGTCGTACCCCAAACTAAGATCGATGTAGAAATCTTCGTCCAAATAGGCCGCCCCTACGGTAGGCCGGAACGCCTGAGTGCCAAACTTATAGTCAAAACCCAGAGCCAAAACCGCGCTTTCGGGTTCATCATCGTGGAAAACACGCACCCCGACAGCCCAATCGCCGCCAAAGACATAGGTCAGACCAAACCCAAAAGCAGGATCCGCCAGTGCTGCGCCACCACCGGACAAAAAGACCGAGAGCATCGCGCCGGAAAAATACTTTTTCAAAACATCACCCATTCAAAACAAACTACAATGGGCGCAATTTAGCACAAATTGATGTGTTGCTCCAAAACAATCTATGAGTGTCTATTGTCGCTCAGGGTTTGATCGATAGGCCATGCACACCGCCCAGAACCAAGTCGGTTGCAAGATCGGCATAACGTTCCCGCGCATCCGCGTCTGCACCGGTTTGCCACATATAATACCAGTTCAGCATGCCAAACACCGACATCGTGGTTTCCCGCAGCCGCACCGGATCAGTGTCAAAGACACCATCACCGTTGGCCGCGACAACTTCACTCACGAAGTTGACCAAATCCCGCTGATAACCGCGCAAAACCTTTTGTTGCTGCTCTGGCAAAGCCTGCATGGCTGTACTTTGCACTCGGTGTTCATGATCTGCACCTTGATAAGCCAATAGGATTTCGCGCACCACCAATCTCAATTGAGCTTTGATGTCCAAACCACTCAAATCAATCTCACAAATCCGATTTCTCAGCTCTTTCAAATAGCTGTCCAATACATCAAACAACAACGCGTCTTTGCTGTCGTAATAGTGGTAGATGTTGGCCTTTGAAATCCCACACTCCTTGGCCAATACCGACATAGAAGCCCGATCATATCCTTGCTCAGCAAACACACGTGCTGCCGATTTCAGGATATGAACACGCTTCTGCTCGTAGTCTTTGGCAATGGTGCGCGCCATCAGTTGCCGCCTCGATTGTCCACCACACGCTTGGCTTTGCCTTGGCTGCGCTCCACGTCGCCAGGTTCGCCTACAATCACTTCAACTGACACGCCAATCATATCCTTGATGTGCTTGGTCAACATACGTGCTGACGCGGTTTTTGAAAGATTGTCCGCCGCCGTTGGCGTGGCTTCCACAAACACCCGCATTGCGTCCATGCGGCCCGATTTATACAGTTCAATTTGGTAATATGGCGCAAGCCCACCGGTCGCAAGCACCTGCTCTTCAACTTGAGACGGAAACACATTGACGCCTCTCAGGATGATCATGTCATCTGACCGGCCTGTGATTTTCTCCATCCGCCGCATTGACCGTGCCGTTCCAGGCAAAAGCCGTGTCAGATCCCGCGTGCGGTAGCGGATCATCGGTAGGCCTTCTTTGGTCAACGTCGTGAACACCAACTCCCCCAATTCACCATCCTCACAGACTTCGCCGGTCTCTGGGTTGATCACCTCCGGGTAGAAGTGATCTTCCCAAATCACCGGCCCATCTTTGGTTTCCACACATTCATTGGCCACGCCCGGCCCCATGATTTCGCTGAGCCCGTAAATATCCACTGCGTGCATATCAAAGGCAGCTTCTACCTCTTTGCGCATCGCATCAGTCCAGGGCTCCGCCCCAAACACACCCACCGACAAAGAGCTCTCTCGTGGGTCCATGCCAAGCTTATGATATTGCTCCAGGATATTGAGCATATAACTTGGCGTGACCATAATTCCGTCCGGTTGAAAATCGGTGATCAAGCCAACCTGCTTTTCGGTCTGCCCGCCACTCATTGGCACCACTGTCGCGCCCAAACGCTCAATACCATAGTGCGCGCCCAGCCCGCCTGTGAACAGCCCATAGCCATAGGCATTGTGCACTAAATCACCGGCGCGTAATCCTGACGCCCGCAGGCTGCGTGCCATCAGGTCGGCCCAGTTGTCGATGTCACCTTTGGTGTACCCCACAACCGTTGGTTTGCCCGTAGTACCAGACGACGCATGCAACCGTGCGATCTGCTGGCGTGGCACGGCCAAAAGCCCAAACGGATAATTGTCGCGCAGGTCATTTTTGTACGAAAACGGGAACTTCGACAGATCACTCAAGCTTTGTAAATCGTCTGGATGCACGCCCGCCTCATCGAACCGCTGTTTGTACATCGACACGTTTTCATAAGCATGATTGAGAGACCATTTTAGTCGCTCCAACTGCGTTGCGCGGATCTCATCAATCGACGCAATTTCAATGGCTTCCAGCTCGTCTTTGCGTGGTGACAAGTCTTTCATAACGTTCTCCCCGACTTCGTTTATTCTTCAAACAGATGGCCTTTGATCGCGCGCGAAGCCCCACGAAATTCGGCAATCACCTGATTTTCCTGATTGGAAACGGTCACATCATAAATCCCGCTGCGTCCGGTGAGGCTTACCTCACGCGCCATCGCGGTCAGCACATCCCCTTCACGTCCCGGCGCGATGTAAGAAATGTTGTTGTGCTGTGCCACGGTTGCCTGATTGCGGCTGTTGCAAGCAAAGGCAAAGGCGCTGTCGGCCAGCGTGAAGGTGAAGCCACCGTGGCAAATGCCATGGCCGTTACAATGCTCCGGCTTCACGGTCATGATGAGCGTCGCTTGCCCTTCGTCCACGTCAACAATCTGCATGCCCATGTACTGGCTTGCGCGGTCTGTTGACCACATCGCAGCCGCGCTTTTCTCGGCCCGCTCTTTTGGCGTCATCTGTGCCTCCCAACACAATCTCCTCAACCTCCAGCTTGCATAAACCGAACGGTTGGTCAATAAATGATTCACGGAGACATATCGGGGAGAGAGCCATGTCCATCCAAAACGTTTCAAGCTTTGCCGCAGGTCAATGGATTGCGCCCGGAGCCGGTGCCCGCAACATCGCCTCTGCCATCACCGGTGAAGTTATCGCCACCGCTGGCAACGACGAGCTCGATGTGCAGGCCATGTTGAACTACGCCCGCACCGTAGGTGGACCCGCTTTGCGCAAAATGACCTTTCATGATCGCGCCCGCATGCTCAAGGCCCTCGCCTTGCACCTGCGCGAGCACCGCAAGCCGATGTATGAGCTCTCCTTCAACACTGGCGCCACCCAAGCTGATCATCAAATCGACATCGACGGTGGCATTGGCACCATGCTGGTGTTTGCCTCCAAAGGCCGCCGCGAAATGCCAGACAGCACCATCTACGTGGATGGCGAGTTGGAGCAACTCTCCCGCAACGGTTCTTTTATGGGCCAACACATCTGCACGCCAATCCAGGGCGTCGCGGTGCACATCAACGCGTTCAACTTCCCGGTCTGGGGCATGTTGGAAAAGCTCGCACCAACCCTGCTCGCCGGTGTTCCTGCAATTGTGAAACCGGCCACCTCTACTTGCTATGTCACCGAACTCTGCGTGCGCCTTATGATTGACAGCGGCATTCTACCCGACGGTGCCGTACAACTGGTTTCTGGCGGCTTAGGTGACATGCTGGACCACTTGACTTGCCAAGACGCTGTGGCTTTCACTGGCTCCGCTGACACAGCACTAAAACTGCGTTCCAATCCTTTGATTTTGGGCAACTCTGTCCGCTTCACCTCAGAGGCTGACAGCCTGAACGCCTCGATCCTGGGGCCAGATGCCACACCCGACACACCAGAATTTGACCTCTTCATCAAAGAGGTCAGCCGCGAAATGACCACCAAAGCGGGCCAGAAATGTACCGCCATCCGCCGTATCATTACACCGGACTCCACGACTGAAGCGGTGATCGAAGCGCTTTCCGCGCGCCTGTCCAAAACCGTGATCGGCGACCCACGTCTGGAAAGCACGCGCATGGGCGCGCTGGTCTCAAACAGCCAAAAACGTGACGTACTCGAAAAAGCCGCCCTGCTGGGCACCGAGGCCGAGCGTGTTTTTGGTAACCCAGAAAACTTCACAGTCGAAGGTGCCAACGCCAACAAAGGCGCCTTTGTTCCGCCCATGCTGTTCCACTGTTCCTCGCCAGATGCCGCCCACCACGTGCACGCCTCAGAGGCGTTTGGCCCCGTCTCCACCCTCATGGGCTACCGTGATCTGGACCACGCGATTGCACTCGCCAACAAAGGCCAAGGCTCGCTTGTCGCCTCCATCATCACCCACGACGCTGAGGTTGCCCGCGAAGTCGCCATAGGCGCAGGTGCCTTTCACGGCCGCCTTTACTTCAACAACCGCGACAGCATGGGTGAAAGCACCGGACATGGCTCACCCCTGCCCCATATGGTTCACGGCGGCCCAGGCCGCGCCGGTGGCGGCGAAGAACTTGGTGGCATTCGTGCCGTGAAACACTACATGCAACGCACGGCGATCCAGGGCAGCCCGGACATCCTCACTGGGATCGGAAACACTTGGGTGCCCGGCGCCAAAGAAAGTGACGCAGAGGTCCACCCCTTCACCCGCCGCTTTGGGGAATTGGCCGTTGGCGAAACGCTCTACACAAATCCCCGCGAAATCACTCTCGAGGACATCGAACACTTCGCCAACTTTACCGGCGACACCTTCTATGCCCACATGGATGAGGACGCAGCCGCCCGAAACCCGTTCTTCCCGGGCCGCGTGGCACATGGCTACCTGCTTTTGTCGTTTGCAGCAGGCCTGTTTGTGGAGCCAAACGAAGGCCCTGTGCTGGCCAATACCGGTCTCGACAGCCTGCGTTTCATGAAGCCGGTTGTGGCCGGCGACAGCCTCAAGGTACGCCTGACGGTCAAGAAAAAGACCAAACGCAACGAGGAATACGGCGAGGTGCGCTGGCATGTCACCGCCTCCAACCAAGACGATGAAATGGTTGCGGAATACGAGTTGCTAACCATGGTTGCGTATTAAGCGCCGATAGGCCGCGGCCCGCCCTCTGGCGCGCCGCGGTCTTTGCCTCTATGCACAAGGCACCTTACTTGGACTCGTGCATGCCTCTCCCGCTGACCCAAATCTCCGATCTCGCGACTCTGCCGTTTGATCAGATCATCGACGTGCGTTCTCCGGCGGAGTTTGCAGAAGACCACATACCCGACGCGATCAACCTTCCGGCCATGTCCAACGAGGAACGTGCGCGGGTTGGCACCATCTACGTGCAGGAAGACCCGTTCAAAGCGCGCAAAATTGGGGCGGCGATTGTGGCGCGCAACGTGGCCACCCACCTCGAAGGCCCACTGTCTGAGAAAGAAGGCAGCTATAAACCCTTGGTCTACTGCTGGCGCGGTGGCCAGCGGTCCGGCTCTGTGGCGATTATCCTCAAACAAATTGGATGGCGCGCCGACACGATTGAGGGCGGCTATCAAGCTTATCGACGCTTGGTCTCCAAAGCACTTTATGAAGGCGTGATGCCCTGCCCCATTGTAGTGATCGACGGCGGCACCGGCACCGCCAAAACCCGCCTATTGGATCACCTAATTGAGCAAGGCGCGCAAACGCTTGATCTTGAGGCCATGGCGGAACATCGCGGCAGTCTTTTTGGGCCCATGAGTGAAAGCCAACCCAGCCAGAAAGCTTTTGAAAGCCGCCTCGCAATGGGCATCGCCAAGCTACAACCAGAGCGCCCCGTCTATGTTGAAGCGGAAAGCTCCAAGATTGGCCGTCTGATCATCCCGCCCGTGTTATGGCAGGCGATGATTGCCGCCCCCAACCTGCGCCTTACCGCGCCGCTCGAGGCCCGTGTCAAACATTTGATCTCTGCCTATCCGGACATGCTGTCCGACGGCACCAAACTCGCCACAGTATTGAACATGCTCACGCGCTACCACGGTCACGAAAAAGTGGCGCAGTGGAAAGCCCTCGCCAACGCACAGGACTTCAAACCCCTCGCCCAGGCTTTGATCGAAACACACTACGATCCCCGCTACGCCCGCATCTCCCGCGCCCACGCGCCAGACGCAGAGGAAATTGCCCTCCCTGATCTCAGCGATGAGACACTCGCGGTCTGTGCAGCCAAGTTGATCAGCTCAGAGTGATCGACGGCTCTCCAGCACTCACCTCACCAATCACTGCTGCGTCATGGCCCGCTGCACGCAACTGCGCCACAAGTGCAATCCCCTCATCCGCCGCGACCGCCGCTAGAAACCCACCCGAAGTCTGCGGATCATGCAGCAAAGCCATCATAGCGCTGTCAGGCCCAAACACCGGAGCAGCCAACCTATTGTCCTCATAAATCGTGCTGCGCTGCCCCGCGTCGGCCAACGCCTCTGCCCCCGCATAGACCGGCACATCGGCCAAACAAATCTCGGCCGCCACACCTGAAGCCCGACACATCATCATCAAATGCCCAGCCAAACCAAAGCCGGTCACATCGGTCATTGCATGGGCACCTTGTAAAATCGCCGCCGCATCGCCCTGCGGGCGTGCCATGACTTCGTAAAGCGCCGCCACATCACGCCCGACTGCTTTGCCCTGCATCTCAGCTGCCAAAAGCGTGCCTGACCCAATGGGCCGCGTCAGGATCAACACATCCCCAGCCTTTGCCCCGGCTAAAGTGATCGCATCATCCTCAAGCAAACCCGTGACCGTGAGGCCTATGGTCAACTCGGCTCCCATGGTCGAATGCCCGCCTACAATCTCCGCGCCCGCGCCACGTACAACATCCCCAACACCGTCCAGAACCTCGCGCATCGCCCGCGCCTGCAACGCTGGCGTCATGCGTGGCAGCGTCACCGACAACAACGCTGATTGCGGTTTTGCGCCCATGGCCCAGACGTCTCCAAGCGCGTGCACGGTCGCAATGCGTCCCATCAACCCGTGATCCATCACAAACCCGCGCAGATGGTCGACACTCATCACCTGTTTTTGGCCGCCAATGTCCAGCACAGCAGCATCATCCCCCACGCCTTGCAGCACATCGCGGCGCTGAACCGGCGGCATCTCCGCCAAAGCCGTGCTGAGCTGCCCTGGTGCCACTTTGGCACCACACCCACCACACAACATTTGCGCATCCCGCGCGCCAAGCGCCACAGGTCCAGCTGGTTCGGGTAGCTTCATCTCAGGAAACTCGGAAAACTTCCGCATAAAACTCTGATCTATATGATCTTTCCACCGCCATAGTTTTACCTTCGGCATAGACAAACAACGTCCCCACTTTGCGGCCATTGCATCTTTGCTGCCCAAGGACATGAGCTTCAAGTAATCGGCTTGTGGCTGAAACGCCTTCATCTCGCCACCTGTCAACGCAGCGGAAATATTATTGTAAAGCACAGGCGCTGCCCGCACGGCAAAAACTCCGGCCTTAGGTCGGGGACTTGCCATCAAGGCCGCGCAATCGCCCACCGCAAACAGATCTTGCCGTCCCGAAACCAAGAGCCGGTCATCCACCTGCACAAAACCATCGCGATCCTTTGGTAAGTCCGAAGCCGCCAGCCATTCGTGGGCAAACCCGCCAGCAGTTCCGACGGTGAACTCTGAAACCACATCGGAATACCCGCGCAGTTTTACCGCCGCCGCTGTGACGGCTTCAACTTCAACCGAACTAACCACCGTGACACCCAAACGAAGCATCTCTTCCCGCAAAATCCGGTCGGCTCCAGGGATTGCACTGGCCAATTTGGTTTGGGCCTCGATTAGCGTCACGCAGTTTTGCCTGCCCAGCCCTTGCAGCTTGTAGGCCATGGCCAACGCCAGTTCACACCCAGCCACACCGCCGCCGATCACAGCCACTTGGCCTTGCTTTGCGCCTGCGGTCACCTGCTGCACATACGCGGCCCAGCGATCCGCATAGCCATCCAGCGGCTTTGCTCCAATCCCGTGCGCTTTAAATCCTGGAATATGCTGCACCTGCGCATGCAATCCCACGTCCAAGGATGCCAGATCATAAGCCACTTCGCCGAGTCCCGTCACATGGATCACCTTGCGCTCAGCATCAATCCTATCCGCCGCGCCAAAAATCACCCGCACACCGGCAAACCGGGCCAGCTTGACCAAATCGATCTCCAAATCATCACGTGTGTAATGCCCTGCGATATGCCCCGGCAACATGCCCGAATACGGCGCGGTTGGCCCCGGATTGATCAACGTGACCTGAACGCCCTGGACAGGCTTCATGCCCCACATGCGCAACATCAACGCATGGGCATGACCGCCGCCAACCAACACCAAGTCCCGGGTCAGCGTGGTTTGATTTGTCATTCCCACCGGTTGTTTTCCTTCAGCTTCCGCTTTACGCGCAGACTTTCTGGTATGTCAGGGCGACGCAACAATAAAACAGCCACCGCACGGCGGGTTAACATAATCGTGCAACAGCAGCGCGACGTCCCCAATTTCCACCTCCGCAAAACAGACGCGATACCGACGCGAAATTTCTGCAAATTTGGACCGTTTGGTAAATTTTCTACGCACCCTTCCTGATCCGTGCTAGACAAGTACTTCGCACCTTGACAGGGTGCGGCTTCCAACAGCTACGAGGGCACATCATGAGCGCGCGCAAGATCATCATCGACACGGACCCAGGTCAGGACGACGCCGTCGCCATTCTCTTGGCATTGGCCAGCCCAGAAGAGATCGATGTTCTTGGCATCACCGCGGTTGCGGGTAATGTACCGCTGGCCCTGACTTCAAAAAATGCGCGTATTGTCTGCGAGTTAGCTGGTAAGCCCGAGACAAAGGTATTCGAAGGGTGTGACCGCCCCATGGGGCGAGAGTTGGTCACGGCTGAACACGTCCACGGCAAAACTGGCCTCAATGGCCCGGTTCTTCCTGATCCAGTGATGACAGTAGAAGCACAGCACGCAGTTGACTTTATTATCGACACACTTCGCGCCCATGACGCCGGAACAGTCACTCTTTGCCCGCTTGGCCCCTTGACCAACATCGGAACAGCTTTTGAAAAGGCGCCAGATGTTGTTGAAAAGGTTCAGGAAATTATCCTGATGGGCGGCGCTTACTTCGAAGTCGGCAACATCACCCCCGCTGCGGAGTTCAACATCTACGTAGACCCTCAAGCCGCAGATATCGTGTTTAAATCTGGCGTTCCAATTGTTGTGATGCCGCTGGATGTCACTCACAAGGCTTTGGTCACCCCATCGCGCAACGACGCTTTCCGCAATATTGGTACCAAAGTTGGCACAGCGGTCGCGGAAATGACTGATTTCTTTGAACGGTTTGACAAAGAGAAGTATGGGTCCGACGGCGCACCTCTGCATGACCCTTGTGTGACTGCTTATCTAATCCAACCATCGCTGTTCTCGGGGCGTCACATCAACGTGGAGATCGAAGCCACTTCAGAGTTAACAATGGGCATGACCGTCGCAGATTGGTGGCGGGTCACTGATCGCAAACCCAACGCGCTCTTTGTCGGAGACCTGAATTCTGATGGGTTCTTTTCCCTTCTAACAGAACGCCTTAGCCGCCTTTAGGGTTCAAAACTCGCCATCAACTTTACATGGCTGCGCGCGCAATCGCAGCCTTGTGAGGCACCAACAGTGGCATTCTACTCAAAGCCCACTATGCTGCGCCTATGACTCTGCACATCCCATTTGAGAACACCTATGTGGACTTGCCCAACCGCTTGTTTTCACATCAAAAACCCTACCCAGTTCGCGCACCTAAACTGGTCGAATTCAATCGCCCTTTGGCCTCTGCACTGGGCATCACAGGCGCCGAGGACGACCTGGAGCTGGCTCAAGTGTTTTCCGGGACCACCCTTCCCGAAGGTGCCGATCCAATTGCCCAGCACTATGCAGGACACCAATTTGGCAATTGGAACCCGCAAATGGGTGACGGTCGCGCAGTTCTACTTGGTGAATCAAAAGGGTACGACATCCAGCTCAAAGGGTCCGGCCCAACACCTTACGCGCGACGGGGCGATGGCCGCGCCTGGCTGGGACCAGTGTTGCGGGAATATGTTGTGTCCGAAGCCATGCACGCGCTTGGCATCCCGACAACCCGCGCCTTGGCCGCCGTCGAAACCGGCGAAGAGATTATGCGAGACCGGCCTCTGCCCGGCGCCGTTCTCACCCGTGTGGCTTCAAGCCATATTCGTGTCGGCACTTTTCAAGCCCTGGCCGCGCGCCAAGATATCGAAGGTTTACAGTCTCTTATGGACTACGCCTGCGCACGTCATTACCCGGGCGCAGAGACGCCGGCGGCCTTCCTGAAAGCGGTTATCGCCCAACAAGCCAACCTGATCGCCAAATGGATGTCCGTTGGCTTCATTCATGGTGTCATGAACACCGACAACTGCGCTATTTCCGGCGAAACCATCGACTACGGACCCTGCGCTTTCATGGACGCCTTCCACCCGGGCCAAGTATTCTCATCCATAGACCGGCATGGACGCTATGCCTATGGAAACCAGCCACAAATCATTGCGTGGAATATGGCACAATTGGCGACTTCTCTCCTGCCCCTCGAAGCAAATTCAGAGGCCGCAGTCGAAGAGTTCACCAACCTTGTAAATGACATGCCCGACTTGCTGAGACGGTCCTGGCGGGAAGCATTTGGTAAAAAACTCGGCATTGCGGAGGTCGCAGAGGGTGATGAGGTGCTTGTCACACAACTGCTCTCCATAATGACCGACCAAAAAACTGATTTTACCAACACTTTCCGGGATTTGACAGACAACCCTACAGCGCCTTTGGATGTAGCGGCCCACCCAGACTTCCAGGATTGGAGCGCGCATTGGCGAGATCGCTTGGCGCTGCAGCATGCTGCCCCCAACGACATAATGCGAAAAGCCAATCCCTTTGTTATCCCGCGGAATCACCAAATTGAGGCGATGATTTCCCAAGCGGTGTCAGGCGACTTCTCGCTGTTTCATCAACTAAACGACGCCTTGGAAAACCCATATGATGCCAATCCTGATTGGACAAATCTGACCGCCCCGCCCACAGCTTCCGAAATAGTCTCGCAAACTTTCTGTGGCACTTAACATCAGGCCAAAACGCCCTATTCTCAATGATGTAGTAATTCCGAAGTCTCTTTAGATTGGATGATCCGTGCTGCGTATTGCCAGTTACAATCTGCAAAAATGTGTCGGCGTAGACCTGCAACGCCGCCCAAGCCGCAGCATGGTTGTGATCCGCGCTCTGAAAGCAGATGTGGTGGTTTTGCAAGAAGCTGACAAACGGCTGCCGCCGCGACCAGCCGCGTTGCCACATGATCTGGTAGCAAAAAAGGGATTTAAACACATAGACTTTGGGCAACCCAAAGGCTCGTTGGGCTTTCACGGAAACGCCATGCTTGTACGCCCGAACGTTGAGATTCTGGATGCATCTGGATTGGAGTTACCGGGATTGGAGCCGCGTGGCGCTATACGAGCCGACCTGCGCACCACCATTGGTGACCTTCGTGTGATAGGCGTGCATCTGGGCCTGATCCGACGTTACCGCTTGATGCAGTTAGGGGCGGTTGCCCGCGCCGCGCGACGACTACCTGAAATGCCCACGCTTATCGCTGGCGACTTCAATGAATGGGGTTCCAAGGCGGCGCTTGATGCGGTGACACCAGAGTTCGACTTTATCTCAACGGGGCATACCTTTCCAGCTCCGCGCCCCATAGCAGGCTTGGACGGTTTTGCACATACAAAAGGCCTTAAAGTCTTCGACCACGGCGTTTTAACACGTATTCCGGCCCGCGTGGCCTCTGATCACCTACCCATCTGGGCCGAGCTCAATCAAATCCCGTAGAACAGCCTTTAGCGTTGGACCCAATAGCAGAAAGTCTACAATCTATGACCCCATACTATGTCTATGACGTTTTTACAAAAGAACCGTTTGGCGGCAATCAGTTGGCGGTTTTTCCCGATGCAACAAAACTGCCTGAAAACGCCCTTCAAAAAATCGCACAAGAGTTCAATTTCTCCGAAACGACATTTGTCTTCCCCCCAGAAAACCAAAGCCACACAGCTAAGGTCCGAATATTCACGCCGACCATGGAAATCCCCTTTGCGGGGCATCCGATCATCGGAACGGCCTGCGCAATCGCCGACGAAGGCCCTTCGACAAACATGACCCTCGAACTTGGAGTTGGGCCGCTCACCTGCGTATCGGATGGGCAAAGCGCCTCGTTTGACGCCAAACAACCGCTCGAAATTTTATGTGAACCTGACCCGGCATTGGTGGCTGAAGCGTTGGGCCTTGAAACAAACCAGATACATTTTCAGGTGCATCCACCGGTGATGGCATCCTTGGGATTGGCGTTCACAATCGCCGAAGTCAAATCCCGCGACATTCTCTCCAAAGTCGCACCAGACGTGACCGCTATCAAAAAAGGCAATAAGCTCTACCCCTCAGGCCTCGACTTTGCACAGTTTGTCTATGTCCGCGACGGCAACACAATTTACGCGCGGATGTTTGCGCCGCTGGACAATATACCAGAAGACCCTGCCACCGGCAGTGCATGTGCTGCGACAGCCGCTTTACTGAGCCGCATTGAGGGTCGTGACCAAGCGCTTACCATTCATCAAGGGGTCGAAATGGGGCGCCCTAGCCTGATCTCTGTAACGGCCACCAAACAAGGTGTTACCGTCTCTGGGCATGCCCGCCGCGTGATGCAAGGCACCCTACTGCATCCTTAACCACACGCTATTTCTTGTCGCAGTTTTATCAAAAGCAGTGGAATCCCGCCTCGGCTTTGGATAGACAGGAAAGCCAATTCAGGCACACAAGTCAGGTCAGGTACGACATGAGCGATTCCATCATTGAGCGTTGCGAAACCAAAGGGTTGCGAATGACGGAGCAACGTCGAACCATTGCTAACGTACTGCAAGAGAGCTCGGATCATCCTGACGTCGAAGAACTCTACGCACGGGCCTCTGCCCGAGACGCAGGCATATCGCTGGCCACGGTTTATCGGACTGTGAAGCTGTTTGAGGAAGCCGGTATTCTGGATAAGCTGGAGTTTGGCGACGGCCGCGCCCGTTACGAAGACGCAGAGCGTGAGCACCACGATCACCTCATTGATATTTCTTCAGGTGAAGTGATCGAATTTGTCGACGCGGAGATCGAAGCGC
Organism: uncultured Shimia sp.; assembly: GCF_913054185.1. GTDB lineage: Bacteria > Pseudomonadota > Alphaproteobacteria > Rhodobacterales > Rhodobacteraceae > Shimia. Next base: position 7,380 of record NZ_CAJXIV010000001.1, on the reverse strand, counting down.
TTCAAGAAAAGATCGCAGAGAAATTGGGTTTCCAGCTCAAAGGACATCGGCTCGAACTTTATGGCGTGCCGCTCAAGAAATAGGCATCCGTGTCCGCCTGACTTTCCTACGGATCCAAGCAAGCTACATTTGCGACCATTTGTGTCGCGTTTGAACATGCTGCACACCTGAACCTGCCGGTTTCATAGAAATCAGGGAACACAGGAGGCGTGCATGACCACAACGACCCGCGTAGCAGTGATCGGAGGCGGCGTTGTTGGCTGCTCTGTTTTGTACCACCTGACCAAACTTGGCTGGTCTGACGTTATGTTGATTGAACGGTCTGAACTGACCTCTGGGTCCACATGGCACGCGGCTGGCGGGTTTCATACGCTGAACGGTGACACCAATATGGCCGCGCTCCAGGGCTACACGATCAATCTCTATCGTGAACTGGAAGAGATCACCGGCATGTCTTGCGGACTGCACCACGTTGGGGGGGTCACCCTCGCGGACAATCAAGATCGCTTTGATATGCTGCTGGCCGAGCGCGCCAAGCATCGGTTCATGGGATTGGACACGACAATCCTCACTCCTGAGGAAATCAAGACATTTGCGCCTGCCACCAACACAGACGGCATTATTGGGGCGCTGTATGACCCTCTTGATGGACATCTCGATCCCTCAGGCACCACTCACGCTTATGCCAAAGCCGCAAGATTGGGCGGTGCCACTATCCAAACCCACACCAAAGTCACAGCGACTATCCAGCGGCCAGATGGGACATGGGATGTGATCACCGACAAGGGCACCATTCACGCCGAGCATGTGGTCAATGCTGCCGGCCTCTGGGCGCGCGAAGTGGGCGCCATGGCTGGCGTGTATTTCCCGTTACATCCAATGGAGCACCAATACATCGTCACCGAGGACGTTCCCCTCATTGTTGAGATGATGCAGGACGGCAAAGAGCATCCCCATGTGATGGATCCTGCGGGCGAAAGCTACTTCCGCCAAGAAGGCCGTGGCCTTTGCATTGGCTTTTATGAGCAGCCCTGCCGACCATGGGGCGTCGACGGCACCCCTTGGGATTTTGGCCACGAACTTTTGCCAGACGACTTTGACAAAATCGAAGCCTCCATTGAATTTGCTTACAAACGCTTCCCAGCCCTCACCACGGCTGGTGTGAAATCCGTGATCCACGGCCCTTTCACTTTTGCCCCTGACGGCAATCCGCTGGTTGGACCAGTACCCGGAATGCGCAACTATTGGTCGGCCTGTGCGGTGATGGCCGGGTTTTCGCAAGGCGGTGGCGTTGGATTGATGCTGGCGCAATGGATGGTCGAAGGAGAAACCGAACGCGACACATACGCTATGGATTGCGCACGCTTTGGCGACTGGATCACACCTGGATACACGCGCCCAAAGGTCATCGAAAACTACCAAACACGTTTTTCCGTCTCTTATCCAAACGAGGAGCTGCCCGCCGCTCGGCCATTCAGACAAACCCCTATGTATGACGTGTTTGACAAAATGGGCGCGGTTTGGGGGCAACAATTTGGGCTGGAAGTGGTCAATTACTTCGCCGAAGGAGAAGAGCCGCGCTATGAAACTCCTTCGTTCCGTCGCTCCAACGCCTTTGCCGCCACTGCGCGTGAAGTGGCTGCAGTGCGCGAGTCGGCAGGTATCAATGAAGTTCACAACTTTGGGAAATATATGGTCACGGGCCCGAACGCCCGCGCTTGGTTGAACCGCATTATGGCGGGTCGCATCCCCAAACAGGGCAGACTAAGTCTCACTCCAATGTTGTCGCACAAAGGACGGTTGATTGGGGATTTTACCGTATCCTGCCTCTCCGAGGATGCATTCCAACTCACCGCATCTTACGGCGCGCAGGCCTACCACATGCGGTGGTTTGAACAGAATGAGATGGACGGTGTGCTGGTCAAAAACGTGTCTGACCGCCTTACCGGTTTTCAGATTGCAGGGCCAAAGGCACGGGACATTTTGCAAGCCTGTACGCGGGAGGACATTGCGGACATGGCGTTTTTGGACGTGCGTCCGCTCACTGTCGGGATGGTAGACTGCCTGGTTCAACGAGTCAGCTACACCGGCGACCTTGGTTTTGAGATCTACTGCGATCCCATGGCACAACGATCATTGTGGAACACGCTTTGGGACGCTGGAGAGCCTCTCGGTATGCGCCCATTTGGCATGCGGGCTATGATGTCTCTGCGCTTGGAGAAATTCTTCGGTTCATGGCTGTCGGAATATTCTCCAGATTATACTGCGGCTGAAACAGGGTTAGATCGGTTTATTGCCTTTCACAAAAGCGAAGATTTTGTCGGCCGCACCGCGGCTGAAGCCGAGCGTGACAACGGTCCTGACCGAAAACTCTGTGCTTTTGTCGTCGAAGCAAACGACTCGGACGTTCAAGCTTATGAACCCATTTGGCTAGACGGAAAAGTTGTCGGATTCTGCACGTCTGGAGGCTATGCGCACAACGCCAATGCCTCCGTTGCCTTGGGCTTTGTTCCCACAGATCACATTGCCGAAGACCTGGAAGTTGAAATCGAAATCCTAGGAAAAATGTGTAGTGCACGCCTGCTCTCAGAACCGCTTTTTGATGCGGACGGCAACCGGATGAGGGGCTAGTCAGCCTGACTGTATTCCGGCAAAATCAGACCATGATCGACGTCCACACCACTAAGACCAACATCGCAATTCTCATTTTGGCCGCAGGTTCCTCTTCGCGGATGCGCGGTGGAGACAAACTTCTGGAGTTGATTGATGGACAACCGCTGTTGCAAAAAATGGCCAAGCAAGCCTGCGCGGTATCGCCAACAGTTCTGATTTGCCTACGCCCCAACGACATATCCAGGCGCGTTGTACTTCAAGGGTTGGAATGTGTTGTTGTTGAAGTGCCCGACGCATCCGAGGGAATGGCACATTCCTTGCGCGCGGGCATTGCAAAACTACCGGGCAACTGTTCTGCCGTTATGGTGATCCCTGCAGATATGCCCGAACTCACGCAATCAGATTTCGAAACTATTGCACAATCACATGAAGACGCACCTGACGCCATTATTCGTGCAACATCGGCTGAAAACCACCCCGGCCATCCTGTGCTTTTTCCAGCTCGGCTGTTTGGAGAACTTCGTGGCGTATCTGGAGACGTTGGAGCGAAAGACGTTCTGGAACGTAACATGCTCTCTGTGAAACTGTTTAAACTGCCCGATGCACACGCCGTGACAGACCTAGACACCCCAGAAGAGTGGCGCACGTGGCGTGATAGCAGATTAGGGTAAAGCCTTTTCTCTCGTCTTCATTTCAAGTCAAAAATCAAAGTGATGCTCAGCGAGGCTGCCAAGGCTCACGTCTTCTAGTGTGATTTGATGGCTCCCACTCACGGAAATCACCACATCAGAACCTACTTGAGATGCATGGTTTGAGATCACGTCCGAAAAATTTGTGATTGCATCAACAGACGACACATCCAGCACGTCCTGGGCCAAATCAAAGTCGGTCACCACATCCCGACCAAAACTGTTGTGGAACACAAAGAGGTCTCCTCCGTCGCCGCCGGTCATAACATCGTTGCCGCTGTCACCGCGCAGAGTGTCGGCGCCGGCGCCACCAATCAAAGTATCGTTGCCGGCCGCACCACGCAGATAGTTGTCCTGCGCATCACCGGTAAGGTGATCGCTTGCTTTGTTAGAACCCAAAAGATTCTCAATGCTAATATAAGTATCACCGCTGCTGTTGACCCCGGTGTCCAAATTCACGGTCACACCAGACGCATGCCCCCAATACGCGGCGGTGTCCTGACCTTCGCCACCGTCAAAGATATCCCGACCGGAGTCATCCCGTAGATAGTCATCGCCATCGCCCCCGCGGAGCGTGTCAGTTCCTGATCCGCCATAAAGCCGGTCGTTACCACTATTGCCTTCTAAGCTATCATCACCGCTGCGCCCAACAATGTAGTCCGCACCATCGTTGCCATGAAGCACGTCACTGCCCCCGGCCCCATCCAAGCGGTTGTCTGCGTGATCCCCAACCAGCGTGTCATTTGCCACATTGGACCCAAGTAGATTTTCAATGCTGATATAGGTATCACCACTGCTGTTCACACCCGTCAGAAGGTTCACCGACACGCCCGCATTATGCCCCCAATACGAAGCAGTATCCTGACCTGCGCCACCGTCAAACACGTCAAGACCCGACTCATCTCGCAAGTAGTCATTGCCGTCGCCGCCAGTCAAAGTGTCGCTGCCTGTGCCTCCGTACAACCGATCCGTGCCTTCACGGCCTACCAAGACGTCGTTGCCACCATAGCCAAAAAGCACATCATCGCCGCCGGCGCCATCCAAATGGTTACCAAGTGAATTGCCGTAGAATTTGTCGTCAGCGATGTTCGACCCTAACAGGTGTTCAATACTTTCGTAACTGTCACCGCCGGAATTTGCCCCTGTGGTGAGGTTGGCCGTCATCCCACTTTTGTGCCCCCAATAAGACACTGTGTCCTGACCGCTGCCACCAACAAACACATCACGCCCGGACTCGTCCCGGAGGTAATCGTTTCCATCGCCCCCTTTCAAAGTGTCGTTACCGGAATAGCCATATAGCCGATCATCTTCGGCAGCGCCGTAAAGCAAGTTATCGTAGTTATCACCGTACAAGGTGTCACTTGCCAGATCCGAACCGTAGAGGTTTTCAATGCTGCTGTAAGTGTCGGCGCTGGAGTTCTTACCCGTCTTTAGGTTGATATTTACACCGGTTTTGTGCCCCCAATAAGAGACCGTGTCGACTCCGTTGCCACCGATAAAGTCATCGCGGCCAGCATCATCACGAAGATAGTCGTTACCGTCACCACCAACAAGCTTGTCGTTGCCAGAACCGCCGTAAAGGCGGTCGTTTCCTGACTTTCCCTCCAGACGGTCATTGCCAGAATCTCCATAAACAGAATCATGACCGGTCCCGCCGACAAGGATATCCATGCCATCGTATCCCCGGAGGAAGTCGTCCCCTCCGCTTCCGTAGAAGTCATCAACGCCATAGCCACCCCGCATGACCTCCGCCGAACTGTCTCCACTTACAACATTGGAATGGTCTAAAGTGATCTCAATCACTTCCCAAGGGTTCAGACGAAAGCTGATATTGTCTGCGCTGCTGCCCAATTGACCTTGGCTCAGCACGGTAAGAGACCCAGCCACATCGGTTTCAGTGGCAAAATAAAAGTCATCCAAAGATGTCGGATTATCCACGCCTGGACGTACATAAATGTCCTCTGGCTTTGGTAGGTAAGTCTTCCAGTTCCCGGAACTCAGTTTGATCAGCTCGTCATCATAGGCATTGCCCAAAACTGCAATCAAGTCAGCCCGCTCTGCACTATCAATTGTCCGCTTACCGACACGTTGGACCAAATCACCGTTAGCATCGTAGGCCGCGTTGTCACTGAAACCGTCGGACGAGTTCGCATCCATGCCAACAACCCGACCACTCCAGGCGTCCGCGTCCCCAACCAGTGCTGTTAGATCCAACGAAAATGCCTTGTTAAACTCTTCAGTGTGAGACGTGACATAGACGACGCTGGTGTATCCATTGGAGTAGGCATTCACTTCAAGCTTGGTTTCATCAAAGCCGTCTGTGGACAGCGCATACATCGTGCCATCGCTGGGGTTGAGGCTCTCAGACATCAGCTGCAGCATCACACCGGCAGGTGTCAGTTCAACCGGATTATCATCGGAGTTTCCGCCGCCAATGGCGGTTGACGTGTTGTGGCGCACGGTCCAGAAATCCGCCCCGTCGACGCCCAATTCAATCATATTCTGAAACTGCTCAACTACCACTCCGGCAGCTTTGAGTCCCAACCAATGCCAGTGTCCCGTTTCCACGTTCCATTCGGTCATTTGGATATTCAAGTCTTGTGGCAACATGGCTTCCCATGTGGCAAACCGCAAATCCAAGTATTTGACTTCAGATCGCGTCAATCCGGCGCTCTGATCATAGCCTTCCACTTCTTTGTCAAAATAGTAGTGCGCCACAATGCCATCAATGGATGCGGTTGCACTGTTGGTCTGGAACCCATTGGCAATATTGTGGTCAGAATCAAGCTGTTCCAGAAGCTCAAGGTTGCCTTTGACCACCCGCTTTTCATACCCGTTGAGGCTTTTGTAGTATTGCTCCGCTGTTTGAGAGTCGCTCCAATCGCTTGGACGGTGCGCGACATCCCAATGGGCCATCGCGGCCATTGCATCCGCGTCACTAATAGAACCGTAATTGCCGCCTTTGTAGTTGGACGCCCCACCAGCAACGTTGGCAGTTTGCACCCAAATCTCAGGCTGATAGCCATTTACAGTGGCGCCACGCAAGGCATTGGCAATATCCGCTGCGTACTCACCGTACTCTACTTCATCAATAGTTTGCCAAAACTCGTTGCCAATTTCATAGCCCGCAATCAGGTCAGCCTGATCGCCCATGTACTCAAGTACCAGCTCAGCCCAATCGCGAATGTCCTGTTGATTGGTATGCGCATCCGCCAAAGCCGGCACCACAAGCGTGGTCCGTGCGTCATTTTCTTTCACCCAATCAAGATAGTTTCGCACGTCTTCACGGATCTGATTGAAGCCGCTTTGGCCGCGATCCAGCTCCGTAATCTGCTCGTTTGCCGCCCGCCCCGCAGGGTAGCGCAACCGTGTCGCACCAACCAAGTCAATGGCTTCCACATAGCGATCGTTTGGCACCCCATTGACTTCGTTTGTGCTGGTCAAAAGGTTCACGCCAAACATGTCCGAGCGCACCTCTATCGGTGCACTACTGCGATCCACAGTAATGGTAATAGGCATCTAACTGTCCTCAGAAATCGTTACAAAGTCGCGGTCAGGCTTTGATCCCAACGCGTCTGCGCACACCCTTCTGAGTGCATAGCGACCGATCTATGCGTGATTGACTTGACGAAGCTCGTTTTTTTGAGACGCATCTTGTTGTTCCCACCTAATGGCCCACCCCTGAGCCGTTTAAATCCCACCCTCAGTGGTAATTTGGCGGGGCTAATGAGTCCCAAACAGGAAACGGACAATGCCGAGTAGCTTCGTGTCAAATTGTATGCGTTCCGATAATTTCGGATTAAGCCCTTGAAAAACAGGTCTTTCGAGAATGCGTCAGGCAAAACCGCAAAAACCGGGATATTTGCCAGATTTTAAGCAGTTTTGGCATGCCCAATTGTTGCCACAATGGTGCCATTTCACTGCCTCAGAAGAACAAACTTCGGCCACGAAATCGGCAAGGTCCGGCCACAAAGCAAGCCAAAAAACCGAATCTTCCCGGCGGTGTTCAACGTCTAATTGTTAAGAAAAGTGGCGCACCTGAGAGGATTCGAACCTCTGGCCTCTGCCTTCGGAGGGC